>PAGK01000035.1 GCA_002704515.1 Methanobacteriota archaeon | reverse complement strand
ACCGAGGATGTCTTGATTCAGGACAACACGGTGGTTGGCGGCGATGCTGCGATCTACCTGAACCGAGTCGCCGACTTCACCATTGACGGCAACGACATCGGTGGAATCAGCGATGCGACCTCGACGGGTATCTACATCTTCCGTGGCGATGGAAACGTTACTGACAACACCTTGACGGATGCTGACGGTGGTATGTACCTCTCCAACATGGAAGCGCCTCCTGCCCCAACCAGCTCGCTATGTCAAATTGGCAGCAGTGACTACCGAAGGTCGACCAGTTGTACCTGGAACCTCGCCTCCGGTAAGTCTGCAGAAGTTAACTTGCAGACCGACAGCTGGGGCTATGAGATCAGCATTGAGATCACGAAGCCAGACGGTACGAAAGACTCCTGGCCTTCGTACTCCTTCAACAGCAACGCTGCGTACAGCCCGCTCCGAACCTACTCGGACGCTGGCAACTACACGCTTGCTGTGGCTGACACATGGGGCGATGGTGGTGCAACCATCAGCGTCGTGGAGTCCTCTGGAAACAGCGGATCCTACGCCGGACCAACCGTGAGTGGCAACACCATTGGCTTGTCCACTGGTCGAACATCACCCAACGCTGTTGGTATCACGGCTACGTCCTGTGATTCCGTGGCTATCCAATCCGCATCCAACACGATCAACCTCGGTGATAACGCCATCGTCCTCGACGATTGCGACTTCAGCGACGTTGGCTCAACGTTGACCGGAGACGACCTTACCTCAACCATTGGTATTGTCGGCGATGACACCAACACGATCCTGACCCTCAACGGTACGGACGTGAGCGGCTACGCTACGGGTGTTAGCAAGGAAAACGGCGACCTGTTCATGATTGGCGGTGCTAGCCTCGCTGGTAGCGAATACGCTGTGTACGCCGAAGACACCTACGTTGTCGCCATCGACGCTCATGTCGACGGTGGTGCAACTGGTACGGGTCTTCACGTTGTGAGCAGCCCGGACGTTTGGGTCTACCCAATGGATGCCTCTGGCGCCATCGGTATGTACGTCGAAGACACTCCGTTCCGTTGGGACGGTGGTGTGGCTGACGCTACCACTGCTCTGTCCGTGGTTGACGCCGAAGGAAGCGTTGAGAACATGACTTGGTCCGATGCCACCACGCAAGTGAACGCTGGCAGCAACGCCCATATCACCTCGATCGGCAACACGCTGGACGCCAGCAAACTCGTTGTCGCTAGTTCCGCTGTCATCGACGAAGCGAACCTCATGAGCATTGAGTCCACCCACTTGGGTGCTGCTCCTTCTGACGAGGTCGCTCTCTTGTTGACTTCAACGGACGATGAGCGTGCCTCCTACGTGTCGACTTCCTTCCAGCCAGAAGCCATTACGGTGGACGGTTCGGATGAAGACTGGACCGGCGGCAACGCCCTCAACCCATCAGGCTTTGCTATGCCCGGTGTGATGAGCGGCGATGGTACCGATGACTTCCTGGTGACCTACATCGAAGGCGATGGTATCTACTTCGGTATGACCAACAGCGACCTGTCCAACTCGGACGTGTTGATTTACCTCAACACCGGTAGCGGTGGTTCCGATGTCGGATACAACGGCCTCGGTGGTGCACACGACTTGCCATTCAGCGCCAACTACGTGTTGTGGGCTGACAGCGAAGGTTCCTATGACCTCTACAGCTACGGCTTCCTCGGATGGAGTCCATCCTCCTTGAGCACGGCTAACGTCGATGTGGACTTCTCCACCTCGCTCGCTGAGATCGGTGTCCCATGGAGCCGAATCGGTGGCATGCCATCTGAGATTGACATCGTGGCCATCGTGCAAGACGAAACCACGGCTGACATCAGTGTCGTTCACCCAAGTCAAACCTTGGATTCCTCTGCTACCTTGCAGAGCCTTTCCAAGTTCATGACCGTTGAATTGACCCACGGCGACCTCGCTGACGGTACTTTGAACTCTGAGGTCTTGGTGTATCAGTCCTACAAGGGCAGCACCACGGCAACTGGTCAGAAGAACTACGACTTGATGGTCAAGACCGTTGCAGACTGTGCCTACGACTGGGCTATTGTTGAGGACATCTCCTTGGCCACCAACGTTGTCTTCGACGACAGCTACGTGGCCGGTACGGGCGATACGACCAACGTTCAAAGCACGATTGACATCAAGCGTGCTTGTCCAGTCATCGACACCGATGGCACGGACACGGCCGATGGTCTCGTGGACTTCAGCAAGGACGAAGATTCCGGTGCTTTCACCTTCAGCCTCACCAACTTGGCTGATGACGTGCAGGACGAAGAATCCACTTTGACCTGGACCATGGCTGAGGGCACGTAAGTCGCCTCCAACAACGACGACCTCTTGCACGCTGCACTCAACGGCCAAGACGTGACCATCACGCCTAACGTTGACCAATTCGGTACGCAAGTGTTCTCCTTCGAGGTCACCGACAGCAACGGACTCAGCGACACTCACAACATCACCTTCACGGTGGACAATGTGAACGACGCTCCAGAGATCTGCAACGTTGAGCGCACCGACTGTATGCCTATCTTCTCAGAAGACGACGGCAACTACAACATCCTTCCAGAAGGATTCGGTACGCACACCAAGTTCTTGGGCGATGTGTCGAACGCCACCCGTTCTTACATCCGAGACATGGCCAACGAGCAAGCTCCAACCCGCCAAGTCTACAGCTGGTCCGCCAGCGCTGTTGACTTCGGTACATCGGACAGCTGTTCAGCCTTCGGCGTGGACATCCTGAACAACGAACTGGCCATCACTGAAAACACCAACAACGAGTTGGGTGGAAAGTGTACGGTCACGCTCGGTTTGGCTGACGACGGTGCTGAAAACCAAGATGCTGCCACCTTTGATGTGGTCTTCTCGGTTGCACCTGTCAACGACGCTCCAGTCATCCTTGACTGGAACCGCACGACCGACACGGTCATGATGGCTGACAACGGGTCAATCCCCGCTCTCCCATGGTCCATCTCCTTGATGGAAGATGACGAGAACGTGGCGAACTTGACTTACGACATGGCCGCTATCAAGGCTGACGTTGACCACGACTTGGACGACTTGTACTGGACGGTTGAATCCACAGACCAGTGTGTCTACACGAACTACTTCACCACGACCATCGTCGGTGATGACCTCGTGTTCGACCTCATTGAGGATGCAACCACCAACGCAAACGACTGGGAGATTGACTACCTGAACAACAACGGTATCCATCAGATTGGACCGTCCGGTTCAGAGTACTGTCAGATCCGTCTGGTTCTCCGAGACACACCAACGGCTCCAACCACGCAAGGCGAGTACAACACCTACGTGCCAAACTACGACCAAAGCGTGATGGCCATTGCTGACTACCAGCAAGGTGTGGCTACCAAGGAAATCGGTGTTCGTGTTGAGAACGTTCGTGAGCAGGTCCCAGACTACTACTTCGACGATGAGGCTGGCTTCAGCTTCAACGGTGTTACCAACGTCATGACCGGAACCTACGTCCCGGTCACCATCGCCGTCAACGGCGGTGGCGATGAGGGTCCATACCGCTACGACCACATGCTGGCCATCACCTACCACACGGATGGACATGATGACGTTGAATTGACTCGCTACTACGCTGTGCCTGATTACGGTGCAAGCGTCAAGTACACCGAGGATGTTTACATCACCAAGGACACCACCCATGTGTGGGTCGAGATGGACGTTGTGACCTGTTTGGCCAACCCCTGCGACATGTCGGTGACCGCTGCAGACCGCTTCCAGGCCGATGAGCCCGGATCGCACTACGCTATCATCAACAACGTGCAGAGCGATGACCCATGGTCCAAGCCTGGTCAATACGGTAAGAACGCCAGCAAGACGTCCGAGCGCCGACCGCTTCTCGAAGACAGCAACTGGTGTAACAACATGATGACCTCCCTCGCAACCGCTGACGTGTGTAACCACGCCAACCAGCCAGCGAGCAACTTCTTGGCCACGGACCAGTTCCTGCCAGATGTTGTGGAAACCATCGGTGCCAGCGCCGTTCCATCGTTCGCCCCAAGCATTGTCGCAGTGGCCCTCACCGGTCTCTTCGTCAGTGCCCTCTCCTTCGCCAGCCGCCGTGCTGACGACGAAGAGGAAGTCGAAACAATGGCCGAAGACGACGCTGCCGTCAGCCCTGTGATTGCTACCATCTTGATGGTCGCCATTACCGTGGTTCTGTCCGGTGTCATCTACGTGTGGGCTTCCAGCCTTGCCGAGACCGACGTGAAGGGTGTGCCCCGTGTCACCTTCGACATCGAAGACATCAATGGATTCGATGCCGATCAAGGCCACTGGCGCATCACCGTTGAGCAATCCCAGACACCGCTTGCAACCCAAGCTGTCGAAGTGAAGGTGTTCTACACCAACGCAACGGGTGCTCTCAACACGCACGTCGTCAATCTGGCAGACAGTGCTGGTGTGTACGGGTTCAACCCTGCTAACAGCGACGCCTTCGTGACCTTCGTGGACTCGGTGACCAAAGAGCAGATCTCAGAATCAGAGACAAGGTCAATTTCGACCTTCAACCCTGGAGATACCATCTTTGTCCGAACCCACGGTCCTGACGGTACGCCTCTTGAAGATGTCACGATCACCCTAAGTTATGCTCCACTCAATGGAGACGGTGCTTTGCTCCGAACTTGGGATGACCTGAGCTACGACAAGAAGGCTTGATGCCTGACGTTGGCGAGTGGTTTGTCTTTGGATGACCGCCTCGGAGAGCGAGGCCCCTCGGGGCCTCCTCTCCCTGGTGAGCTTGATCCATTGTGCGAAGCCTTTCAAGCAACGCCATGCAGGTGGAACCATGTCGCCCTCAGTTCAGCCGAAGGTAGTGGTCTTTGATTGCGATGGTGTCCTTGTTGACGCCGTGAGCTCTTGGAGAACCTTACACGATTCGTTTGGAACGGACAACGCCTTGAACCTCAATCGGTTTATTCGGGGAGAGCTCTCTGACGTTGAGTTCATGCGTTCTGATATCCAAATGTGGAAGGCTGTTCGAACACCCATCCACAAGGATGAGTTGTTCCGGGCTTATGCTGGTGTCAAACTGATGCCAGGTGCTCGTGAAACGGTCCAGCGTCTTCAAGATGAAGGCGTGTTCGTGGCGATTGTTAGTGCTGGTGTTGACCTGTTTGTCAGCTCCATTGCGAGCATGCTCAAGGTTGACGACTGGATTGCGAATGGCTTTGTCTTCGATGATTCAGGGTTCTTGACCGACGAAGGCGTCTGCCGGCTTCACGCTACTGGGAAAGGCGAAGTGATCTCAAAATTGCTGGCCATGAACGGTCTTGAAGCAGCTGACTGCGTGTCGGTTGGTGATTCGGAAATGGACCTCTCGATGCACGTTGAAGGAAGTCGTTTCATTGGTTTCAATCCAAGCCGGGAAAGTTCGAAAGATGCCTTTGCTGAGGCGGGTGTTCCTGTGGTAGAGAAGAAGGATTTACGAGAAATCCTCTCCATCATGGGTTTTCCTGCAGATGAGAATTGACCTCCCTAACAGGTTTAATTTGCCATCCTTCTAGGAGATGCATGGCGGGTCAACCACGACAGCCCAGGGGTCGACATGCCGGCTTCATGGTTTTGCTGTTGTGTACGCTNTTNCTTTCAGGTTGCTTTGGNGNCGATGNAGNNGATACTTCGACGTCTTNNGANCAGAATGGACCAATNACACTCACNGTGTGGCACACNTTTGCCGCAGAAAGNAAGGAAGAGAANGTCTTCNTCCAATCGGTNCNGGANTTTGAATCNCAGCACCCNAACATAACCGTTGATGTTGCTCTTGTTCCCTTTGGTGATGCAGATAACCTGTTCATGACGGCGGCCCAAGGAGGAGAAGCACCTGACTTGATGCGACTGTCAAGCGATCAATTGGGTGCGATTGGTGAGGTTCGCGTCGATGGATTTCCTCTTTTGGAAGACCTCCGGCCTCACTTGACTCCGCTCGAGCGCAACCAATTTGAGGAACAAGCCCTCCATGCCATGCGGTATGATGAGGCCCTCTACGGAGTTCCAGCAAGTCAAGATGCCCTTTCGCTGATCTACAACAAAGCCTTGTTTGATGCACGTGGCGTTGATTATCCCGATGAAACATGGACACAACACGACTTGCTTGAGGCGGCTCAATCATTGACCTACCAAGATGTCCAAGGCCTTGCTCTTCCGGTCAAATCTGCGTATTGGTGGTTTGGTTTTCAAGCGGGTTACAACGGTTCTCTGTTCGATGATTCGGGACGTCCATCACTCAATTCCAATGGTTCTTCATTGGCCCTTGACTGGTTGCTCGATTTGGAACTGGAACACAATGTCGTGGCAACAGGGACACAAACTGAGGGCATGAAAAACCAATTTATTGCCTCCAAAGCCGCCATGATCGTCGATGGTCCATGGAATTGGGCCACTTACGAGGCAAGCCGTCTTGATGTTGGACAATCCATCCTTCCTATGATTGGTGAGACCGGTGAACGTGTTGCTCCTTTGGTGACCTACAAGGGATGGACGGTGAGCAAACAAAGTGCTCACAAACTTGCGGCTGTGGAATTGGCGCTTCATCTGTCAAGCGTGGATGTCCAGAAAACATTCGCTCTCGAAACCTACACGCTCCCCACACACACAGCCCTCGGACAAGATCCAGAGGTGAGGGATGATCCGGTTCTTTCAGGTTTCATGGACCAACTGAGCGTTGGAACTCCTGCTCCCACCACTCGGGCCATGGCTTTGGTCTATGGCCCTCTCGTGACGGCGTTTGAACAAGTCTACACAGAAACGGCCTCAGCACAAGACGCATTGGACGGTGCAAACGCCGAACTTCTTTCTCAAATAGATGGACTGCAGCAAGCCCAACCTCCTCCTGCCAACGAAGGTTATCGAACCATAGCGGTCAATTTCACGACGGATGGTTCGATGGACTACACGATCCTCGTTGATGGAGTGGTTCACAGTGGCCTCACGCAGAACCTGTCGCTCCTCTCCGGCTTGCCTGCCTACGAGTCATGTTCTGCTGATGGAATTGAATTGCTCAAATCACCGACTCAACGTGTTTTTGAAAGCAACGCCTCAATCATTGAATGCAGTTTGACGGGCATGGTGCCAAACACCGTTCATGTTGTTCAGGTCCAAGGTGAAAACGGTGTGGTTTTTGAGGCTGAATTGAGCACAAGCGTGGGTGATGTCGTTCCCGAAACCGGTGACACCTCCCCCGTCTTGTTTGCCTTGGGAGCGATTTTTGTCTCACTGGTTGCCCTGCTCAGTTATGGTCGGGCCATGGACGTGAAGGCAGGCAGGCTTCATGCAAAATCAGCTCATGTTTACATTGCACCGGCNATGCTTGCCCTTGCCATTCTGACCTTCTATCCCGTACTTTACGGGTTTTGGCTGTCGTTCACCGATGCTGATGCGACCCGACTCGGCGACCAAACCTTCGTCGGTCTGGTCAATTTCATAGAAGTGTTCACTGCCTCGGGTTTTCTCCGTGTCACCCTTTTCACGCTGGTTTGGACCGTCGTCAACGTGACTGCCCACATTGGTCTTGGTTTATTCCTCGCCATGGTGCTGCAATACGGCAACATCCGTGGTAAAACCGTCTATCGCACCGTCCTCTTGCTTCCCTGGGCTATTCCGTCGTACATCTCTGTCTTGGTGTGGAAAGGGATGTTCCAACCGGAGGGTTTGGTCAACGATGTACTTGGAACAGACCTGCATTTCCTCGCCGACCCGACGGGGGCTCAATTGGTCGTTATTTTCGTCAACATTTGGCTTGGTGTACCCTTCATGATGATGTCATTGAGTGGCGCCCTGCAAGCCCTACCGCGCGATATGTACGAGGCTGCTCAGTTGGACGGCGTCACCTCATGGGACTGCTTCCGTCATTTGACCCTCCCCAACCTGAAGAGTGCCCTCGTACCGCTTTCCTTGCTTGGTTTCATTTGGACGTTCAACATGTTCAATGTGATTTATCTCTTGACGGATGGAGGTCCTGACCTCTATTTCGGTGAACCCGGTCAAACGGATATTCTGATCACTTACGTCTACGATGTGGCCTTCCGAGACGGCGCCTACGGCGTNGCCGCCGCCTGGTCGGTNGTGATNTTCTTCATGNTGCTCGCCTTTTCGTGGACNTACATGAAGCGAACAAACGCTACGGAGGCGACCGTATGATNTCGGAAACCACCGTGCGTCGCTGGTATGTCCCTGTNGAGGTGGAAACACTTCGACGTTGGCTCTTGGTCAGTTTCATNGTCAACCTCGTTCTTCTCTCCATTGACATGTTGCGTGGTGGCGGTATGGAATTGCAGATGGGTTTTCTCGGAGTTGTGGTCATTGGTTTGCTGATCAACACCCTTCCCGAGGANTCCTCTCCTTCATCNCGAAACACNTCCCTCGTTTTGGGCGGTGGTGTGCTCCTGATTGGTCTGGTTCGCTTTATGATGACCCCGATGACGGCCTTCGACGCTTGGATGCAAGCCTGGTTGATTGGGCCAGGAGCCCTGACCATTCTGTGGGTCTCAAGTCCACCGGTCACNGCGTGGTCAACGAGGACCTTATCGCTGAAGGCGGTCGAATACGGACTTGAACGAAATCAACGGTACGGNCCCCGTTTGCGTGCTTTCGGAGCCCATCTCGTATTGTTGCATTTCGTGGTGCTCACGCTCCTTCCGCTCTTGTGGATTCTCGACATTGCCCTCTCCCCGGGCAACGCCTTGGGTGGCTCACTTGGTGGCCCCTACACCGGTGAGCATTTTTCCAACATGCTCGGAAGTGATGCCTTCTGGACATGGATGAGAAACTCCCTCATCGTCAGCATCGGTACCACATTGCTCGGTTTGGTTGTGGCGATTCCTGCAGGTTACGCCTTTAGCCGATACAAATTTACGGGCCGAGATGTGTCCATGTTTGCATTTTTACTCGTTCAGATGTTCCCCGGCATCATCATTCTGGTTCCATATTTCCTGGTCATGAAGTCGCTTGGACTTCTGAACTCCCATTTGGGACTGATTCTCGCTTACTGTGTAACGGCCCTTCCACTTTGCGTCTGGATGTTGAAAGGATTCTTTGACACCGTGCCGAGGGAACTTGAGGAAGCTGCCTTGCTCGACGGATGCAACCAATTCCAAGTGTTCACGAAGGTTGTGCTTCCATTGTCGCTTCCTGCGGTGGCGGTCACTGCCTTGTTCAGTTTCCTTGCAGCCTGGAATGAATTCCTCCTCGCCCTCACGTTCAACACATCCAACGACATGTACACGCTCCCTGTTGGTCTTGCTTCCATGATTTCCAGTACTGGTCAGGCTTGGGGTGATTTTGCTGCAGCGAGTTTGCTCGTGAGTTTACCCGTTGCGCTTCTTTTCCTGTTCTTCCAGAAGTTCCTCATCGAGGGACTATCAGCTGGAGGCGTCAAGGGGTGATGTAACATGGTAAATGTGAACTTTGAGCATGTATCGAAACGGTATGAAGATGGATTTGAAGCGGTTAAAGGATTGAGCCTTGAGGTTCAAGATGGAGAGTTCTTGGTGTTGCTTGGCCCCTCAGGTTGTGGGAAATCCACGACTCTTCGTATGTTGGCAGGGTTGGAGGAAGTGACGGAGGGGACCATCAGCATCGATGGCGTGACCGTCAACCATCTCCCTGCTGGTGCTCGGGGTTTGGGGATGGTGTTCCAATCCTACGCCCTCTACCCTCACATGACGGTTCGCGACAACATGACCTTCGGACTTCGCATGGCCAAAGGAAAGGAACGCCTTTCCGAGGCGGAAATCAACACCCGCGTCAAAGAAACAGCCAACATGCTGGAATTGTCTGAACATTTGGGCAAGAAACCGAAGGAGCTGAGCGGTGGACAACGTCAACGTGTGGCCCTTGGACGTGCATTGATTCGTCGTCCCCAGGTCTTGTTGATGGATGAACCCCTCTCCAACCTCGATGCAGAATTGCGCCACCAAATGCGGCAAGAGATTCGCCGCCTTCACGATGAGTTAGGCACGACGACCATCTACGTCACCCACGACCAAATCGAAGCGATGACCCTCGCAGATCGAGTGGCCATCTTGGACCAAGGGGTCCTTCAGCAACACGCCCCGCCACTTGAGGCTTACAAACAACCAGCGAATGAATTCGTACAATCCTTCCTTTGCCGCCATCTCGACGATTTGGTGGACACGGCCAATACACTGCTTCGTTCTGATGCACAAGAGGGGGGCAACTGATGCAAATGCGCCGCTCTTCTTTGGCCGTGGTGTTGCTGTTGCTCTTCGTGATGGCTTCCCCCCTTTATTCCAATGACGTACGTGCAACCGAAGGGCGTTCATCGACCGCCACCACGCTCACCTACATTGGAGAAGCGACCTCGGTCCAACTCATCGGTGAGTGGGATTGGGACGCCGCTTTGGAGATGAACAATTCCAGCGGCATCTGGTCGGTTGATGTTGAACTCACCGAGGGGCTCTATTGCTACAAAATCGTGGTCGACGGTACGTATCTTTTCGACCCCAGCAATCCAGAGCGGGCGTTTTGTGATGGGATTGAGAATTCCCTCCTCCGAGTGGATGACCACCTTCGCCCACACTACACGGCGAGTTTGGCTGAACATCACCTCCACATCACGTACCACGCCGGTTCAACCGGTGCCCCCCATGATGGCACACCTGTGGCCCTTTCAGGAGCAACATGGGATTCGCTCACGTCAACCTGGAACCTTTCCCTGGAGGGTTTGGCCGATGGAAAACATTCGCTCAAGATTGAGGGGGTTGACACGAACGGCAACGTAGCATACGACCTTCTCGTCCCCTTTTGGCGTGGTCCACATGCTTCCTTTGTTTGGGAAGATGCGCTCATCTACATGGTCATGACCGACCGTTTCGTCAACGGAAACCAGAGCAACGACGGCCTCACAACCGGGGCTGCTCAGGGAGCAGACTGGCAAGGTGGCGATTTTGCTGGTGTCACCCAAATGATTCAGTCCGGATACTTTTCCAATTTGGGTGTGAATGCGCTTTGGCTAACACCCTTCAATGCGGCGGCCAACGGTACCGGAAAAGCGGCCGATGGCGTACATGACGTCTCGGCCTTCCACGGATACTGGCCAACACAGGCACGTGAAGTGGAGCCACGTCTTGGGACAGAAGAGGAACTTCACGCCATGGTCGAAGCAGCCCACGAAGGAGGCATTCGAGTCATGATGGATTTCGTGGTCAACCATGTTCATGAAGATCACGAATATTTCCAAAACAACCCAGAATGGTTCAATTCAGGGTGCATCTGTGGTCAGGAAAATTGCGATTGGACCGAACACCGATTGGATTGTCAGTTCACTTCGTACATGCCCGACCTGGATTGGAAAAACCGGAATGCTTCGGAACAATTCATCGCTGACGCGCTGTGGTGGATGGAAGAGTACAACCTCGACGGTGCACGTATCGATGCCGTGAAGCACGTAGAGAACCTCGCCGTGAGCAACCTCGTCGCTCAAATCAACGAGCGGTTTGAGACCGTTGGAAACGATGTTTACCTCAAGGGTGAGACGGCCATGGGTTGGTCGGGTCATTCCCTTGAGGACAACCAAGCCCAGTACGGGGCCATTAACGATTACATGGGGCCTGATGGCCTCGATGGTCAAGCCGACTTTGTCCTCTACCATGCTGTGGTTGACAACGTCTTTGTGTCGGGGAACGAAAATTACCAACACTTGGATTATTGGACCAACCGAAGTCAGGACCAATACACTCCTGGCTCACTCATGGTCCCCTACGTCGGAAGCCACGATGTGTCCCGCTTCACCAGCCGGGCAGACACCGGTACGGGTGATGCCTACAACCAATGGGCCGAAGACGGTCTTCCAGGCCAACCTGGCGATGTTTCGGCCTACCATGCAGCCTTGCAAGCCTACGGCTGGTTGTTGACGACGCCGGGTGCGCCGTTGCTGTACTATGGAGATGAATACGGTGAGTACGGTGGGGCTGACCCGGATAATCGACACATGTACCGAGATGCTTCTCAATGGAGCGAGCACGAGGCTTCGTTGTTTGAGAACATCTCCGAATTAGGCCAGCTCCGTCTCTCCTCGATCGCTCTTCGCCAAGGAACCTACAACACCCATCTTGCGATGCCCAACCTGCTCGCCTATACCATGGCGCACGCCGAGGAAACCATGACTGTCGTATTGAACCGAGGCGGACCAACCCAACTCACAGGGTTCGCAGACAATGACACGTTGCGATTTGGTGAGGGTTTATTGAACGACGGCACGCTTTCAATTCCGGCTCATTCGGTGATGGTCGTTGAGATGAATGCGACCGTTTCAAGCAACGCCTCAACCAACCAAACCGATGATGAACCGGTGTTGGGTTGCACCGATCCACTCGCAGAGAATTACGACCCAGCAGCGACGGAAGATGACAACAGTTGCCTCTATGCTCCCTCACCCGTCCAAGGGTGCACCAACCCAGATGCCTCGAATTATGATTCTGAAGCGACCGAAGACGATGGTTCCTGCACCTTCCCGGAACCCAGTGTTCTGGGATGCATGGACGCCACAGCGACCAACTACAATGCAGCCGCAACACAAGACGATGGTTCCTGCCTCTATGATGAAGCAAACGGCACCGGTTCAACCAATCAATCTCAAAACGAATCTGAAGGTTCGTCCACCGGTAATGCGAGTACAGAAAACAATCAATCTGACTCTGAGACGAATAAATCCATCGATGGATCAGAAATGCAAAGGTGCGCAGGTTGTTGTGGAAACACGTTTGAACACCCTGCGGATCAAATCTGTCCCGTCGTGGATTGTGTTTCATGTAACAACGACGATGCCTCAGCCGCCCTCTCTGCCGAAACGGTTCGAACGCTGCTCGTTGGTCTTGTGGCAGTGTTGGCCTTGATTCTGCTGTTGACCGGTCGTCGTCCTCCAAAGGATGACCCAATGAACGCTGAACCTGAAGAGGAAAATCAGGCAAATTTGTCGTAAAAATGCAAGTAATCTGAAATCATTCGGGTACCGGTGAAGCGAGCTGATGTGGCGATGCTCGCTCGCATCAATTTCGCCCAACGCTCCGGGCCTTCGTCCCAAAGCGGTAGCACTTCATGTTCCAGAACATTGTAGATGTTTTCAGCGTCTCTTGCATCGTCTCGTTCGTCCTCTGAGTGGCCGATGGCCCAGCCGTTGACGCCGTGTTCGCAACCTTCGGGCCACCACCCGTCAAGGATGGAACAGTTGGGGACGCCGTTCATGGCTGCCTTCATTCCTGAAGTGCCTGAGGCCTCCAAAGGTCGAATCGGATTGTTAAGCCAGATGTCTACACCACTCGTCATGGCCAAGCCCGTGGCCATGTCATAATTTTCAATGAAGGCGACGGGGATGTCTTCTGCAACCTCTCCAGCCGATGCAAAAATATCTCGAATCAATTGCTTGCCTCCCTCGTCTTTGGGATGTGCTTTGCCGCTGAAGACAAACTGAATCCGATCTGCTCCGATGGAGCGAAGTCGTTCGAGGTCGCTGAACACCAAGTTTGCTCGCTTGTAGGTTGCAAACCGTCGGGCAAAACCAATCGTGAGGCGATGCTCATCGAGTTCAACACCGGTGGAGGCACGAACCAACTCACGCAAAATTCGGCGGTTGACCTTTCGGGCGTCTTGCAAATCCGCATCGGGGAGGCGTCCTGCATACCCCAGTTGGCTGGGATCTTCCTTCCAACCGGGCAAATGGTGGTCGAACAAACCACTCATCTGAGGTGAGGTCCACGTGATGTGGTGCACGCCGTTGGTGATGGGAGCGATGTGGGTGGTGCCAAACATCGTTGAGGCCACCTGAGCATTGAGGTTTGAAACGGCGTTTACGGCGGTCGAAAGGGCCACGGCGAGGTGAGACATCGAACATCTTCGTCCGCCTTCGGAATCTCCAGCGTTTTGGACAAGTTCCTGAGCATCACTTGGAAGCAAATCGCCCATCACCTCATCGACCAACGACCACTCAAAACGATCGTGTCCCGCAGGGACAGGGGTGTGGGTGGTGAACAAGGTTCGCTGTGCAAGTTCTTCTCTTGACCAACCCTGGTTCAGCATCTCCAACATGGCGAAGGTGCAATGCCCCTCGTTGAGGTGCATGCCGGCGAAATCGTGGCCGAGGGCTTGAAGCGCTCGGACGCCACCAACGCCAAGCAGGTACTCTTGCCGCACACGTGTGCCATCATCCCCTCCATAGAGGCGAGCACCGAGACCGATGAATTCAGCCGAGTTGTTTGGATGGAACGTGTCGAGGAAATAGACAGGAACCACATGGCCGCCAACGCCGATGACCTCGGTTTTCCAAATGCTGGCGTGGAGGGTTGAGCCATCCAACGGAAGCTGAATGGTTTGACCCGTATTGGTCAAATGTTCGTTGGGGTCAATTGGGGCATAAGTTTCGGATTGAATGCCTTGGTCGTCCAAGTGTTGCCTTCCGTATCCCTCCCGATAGAGCAGACTCATCCCAACCAAGGGAAGACCGACATCAGCCGCTGATTTGACATGGTCGCCCGCGAGGACACCGAGTCCACCCGAGTAGGTATGCAATTCCGACCAAAGGCCAATTTCTGCCGTAAAATACGCAATCGGGGCCATCATGAGTGACCATCAAAAAATGGGTTATGAGGTTCACGGTTCATCTTTTTGACCACGTCGAGCGCATTCCACTCAAAGGACCATTGCCAATTCCCTTCAAATGTACCAGGGGTGTTCATCCGGGCCGCTTCATCAAGGCCGAGCAGGTCCTGCAGAGGAAGGATGGCCAAAGACGCTGGGCTTTCGAGGGCCAGTCGCACCATCCCCGAAACGGGTTCCTCGCCGGGTTGTAAGAGGGCTTTCACGCGTGCTTGTGTCGCCTCATTTTGGGCTTCCCACCACCCTTGCGTGGTGTTGTTGTCGTGCGTCCCCGTGTAGACCACTTGGTCGGAACAAATCGTTGAGGGATGGTGCGGGTTCGTCGCTTCTCCATCAAATCCAAAGTGCAAGACGGCCATCCCAGGTAGCTTGAATCGTCGGCGCAAATCAATAACCTCTGGAGGAATGATGCCCAAGTCTTCTGCCACCACGCGATGCGGTTCATCAACCACGCCGAGAATCGCCTCCAGCAGTTCTTCTGCGGGGCCTTCTTGCCATGCACCTAACCGTGCATCCTCGTCTTCGAATGGCACGGCCCAGTTGGAGTGTATTCCGCGAAAATGGTCGATTCGGACCACATCGAACAATCGGAGCATGCGCTTCATGCGCTCCTTCCACCAGCGCCAGTTCTCGCTTCGATGGGCCGCCCAATCGTACAGGACTGTCCCCCATTTTTGACCGCCTTCACTGAAGTAATCGGGGGGTACACCAGCCACCACTTCGGGCATGCCTTCCTCGTTGAGTTGGAACAAGGACCGATGAGCCCATACGTCAGCGGAATCGTGGGATACAAACATCGGCACGTCTCCAATTAATGCAACATTCTTCCTTCTGGCTTCTCTTTGAAGTTGATTCCAAGCGGATTGCACCTGCTGTTGTTGTTTGATGTGAGGCGCTGCTTGTGACTGGAAGGCTGCGAGGGCCTCAGGGTCGCGGTCTCGCAAGGGCGTGGGCCATTCAAACCACGGCCGACCCCCTTGGGCCTCTTTGATGGCAGCGTAGAGCCCCCAATCATCGAGCCAGTATGCGTCATCTTGCATCTCGGCGAGCGATTCATCCCTCATCAATTCGGGCCAAACGGCAAAGGCGGTGGGAGAGGCGTATGGCGAACCGTGTTTATCCGGAGGGGTCAACGGAAGCATCTGCCATGCATTGAATCCCATGTCGCTGAGCCAATGCAGAAACCGCCTCCCATCCTCCAATGATGGACGGGGCAAGGAGGTGAGATGACAAAGAACACCTTTCCCTTCCATGGTGTTCTGCAAGCGATAAAGCCTTTCAATCTATCACGCCACGCAAGAGCAATGCGTACCAAGGCTGTTTTCCTTGTGCTGATATTTTTTGCCTCTCTGTTTGGTGGTTTTGTTCAAGGACAAACGCCTGAAGACATCACCATCGATGGGGACTACACCGATTGGTCAGCGGATTCATTGATGCAAACGGACAGCAATGATGTCGACTTCCGCTTGACGTGGAACGAGACGATGCTTTTCCTTGGGTGGGACGGAACGGATTGGAAATCGACCATCGAGGGAGCGGACTTGTTTGTCTACCTCAACACCTCGGAGGGGGGTTCCGTTCTTGCGAGGGATTGGGGCTTCGCTCATACCCTTCCCTTTGCCGCCGATCACGGATTTGTTTTGGAGGACGATACCTACTACCACCACATCATGCATGACGGGAGCACATGGGTTGACCAGTCAACCTCCGTGGGCCTTTTCGCTGGATGGGCCGACAACAAAGCCACTGAAATTGCCCTTCCTTGGACGGCTCTTGGCAACCCCTCCTCGTTTGACATCGTCGTCTATGCTCAGTGGCAAGATGAGGGAAATGTGTGGGCTTCATTCCCTACGCAAAACCCCGCTACCAACAACGGAGCAGAGACCTTTACGCATGCGTGGCACGTCGAAAACACCTCAAACATAACGGCTCCAAATCAACTTCCTATCCTTGAATCGGGCGGTATCGAGAAGGTTGACGATGCACTCAATCTTGCCATCGTCTTTCACCAACACCAACCGTATTACAAAAACAAACTCACCGGGATGTACGAGATGCCTTGGGTTCGCGTCCATGCGATGACCGAATACGTTGATTCCCCCGGTATTTTGGCTGACACCAACACCAAGGTGACGTACAACCTCGTTCCGTCATTTATCGAACAACTCGTGGACTACAACGTCAACGAAACCTTGGATGTCCACACCGACATTGCCAAGCGCTCGTGGACCCAAGGTGGATATCCAAACGCCACCGACCTCGAACTTCATACGATGCAGTTCCAATCGTTTTGGAACAGCGGATGGATTTACAACGTCTCTCAATCCGATGACAAACTTGGCTGGTTGTATCCATCAAGCGCTCGGTACAAGGAACTCTACGACATGACGTTGCACAACCTCAAGCCCGACACCATCATGGACGATGAACTGCTTGCACCTCAAGATTTTCTTGACCTTCAAGTGCTGTGGTACCTTTACCAGTTCTCACCGGATTATGTGTTGGGCGCCTACAACAGCAGCCACCGTGATGAGGGCTTGATCGCCCTGTTCATGCAGGATGGTGATTATTCTCTGACCAACTTGACGTATGTTCTGGACGCTCAGCACAGTCACATGGGGAACGTGTTGCCGATGTACAGCGAATTAGCCGCCAATGGGCAGGTTGAATTGACCACGACACCCTACTACCACCCGATCATGCCCTTGCTGATGATGGACGGATGGACCATGGAAGACGGCATTCGCGTCAACAAAGAGGCCTGGCCGGTGGACGTCCAAAACCACCTCGTGACCGGCATGGATTTGTTCGAAACCGAACTCGGGTTCCGGCCCGTGGGCATGTGGCCCAGTGAACAGGCGGTCTCACCAGCCATGGTGGAACCCGTGACGGATGTTGGCATCCAGTGGATGGTTTCGGATGAGGAAATCCTCAAGCAATCCACCGATATCAACGGTCAACTCATCGATGTCGAAGAGGCCTCCAACCTGGCGACACCTTGGACGGTGACGGGTGTCGAAGGCGGAGAAACGGCTGTCATTTTCAGAGACCGTGTCATTTCCGACCGCATCGCCTTCCAGTACGGAACGATGACGCCTGAAGCAGCGGTCTCCGATTTCATCTCCTACCTTGACAACGTGCGTCAACAACTTCTCGATGCGGGTGAAGACCCCTCAGACCACCTCCTCACCGTTGCCCTTGACGGCGAGAATTGGATGTTCATGTCGGAATTCCAGCACCACGACAACGCTCGCCCCTTCATGGCCGAGTGGTACGGGCGCCTTGCCGAACACCCCACGATCATCACCACTACCCCCTCAGAATTCTTGACCAAGGAAACCACGCTGCCTGAAATTCAAACCATTGGGACAGGTTCTTGGATCGACGGAACCTTACGTACATGGGCCGGTGAAGAAGAGGAAAGCCTGGCGTGGCAACGTCTGGTTGAAGCCCGTCAAGCGCTGGTTGAATTTGAGGATTCAAATCCGAACGACCCCGGCCTTTCTGCTGCTTGGGAGTCGTTGTACATCGCCGAAGGAAGTGATTGGTACTGGTGGTATGGTTTGGACCAAGACAGCGGCTACGATGAAAACTGGGACGTCCTGTTCAAGGTTCACCTCTCCAACATCTACCGTGCTATCAACCTCGATCTCCCGCCTTATCTCCAAGACCTCTGGACCAACCCTGCTGTTGCTGACCCGGCCGCCAGCGGTATCATTGAGCCGATGATTGATGGCGTCGCCCTTCCGGGTGAATGGGACGGTGCTGCGCGTTATGATGCGCCCGTTTCAGGTGGTGATTTTGACATTGAATCCTTCCACTTCGGTTACGATGCCTCCAACGTCTTCTTCCGTGTGGATGCCACGACGTTGGACGGTCTTGCCGACATCGACGCTGAGGCCGAATACACCTCACCTGATCTGGCGATTTATTTCATGCAACCAAACGCCGTGAATTTCAATGAAGCTCAAACGAACTTCAGAACCTATTACGGGAATCAGATTCTTGGTTTCCCATCGAAGTACATGGTGGCGTTTGATTTTGACACCGTCCGGGAAGACGGGAGAGCCAAATGGAACCTTTTCAGTGCACAAGGCAAGGTTGGGGACCAAGAACGCTGGGTTCTCTCGGGGAGTTCGAACCTCGGCGGATGTGCGGTGGATGACATCTATGAATTTGCCATCCCTTGGGCCGACATTGGACTCGCACCTCGGTATTCAACACGAGTGAAAGTGGTCACCTCGTGGCGTGATTCCCTTTCTTACGGGGATGGAATGGATGCAGAAATGGCTCCACCTGCTCCAGCAGAAATGGTTTTGCCCGACCTTGAGCAATGGGTTACGCTGCTGGAATTGGATGACGCCGTAGGCGATGAGACGGGGGACGGCGATTACGTCTACCCACTTGCCACCGATTTCAACACACCAAATGGAGGTGGACTTTGGGACGCTACGCACCTCACGGTACGGCAAAGTGCGTGGAACGCTCAGTTTATTTTGACCATGAGCGAAATGACCGATATCTGGGGTCTTGCCAACGGGTTCAGCCATCAAATCGTTCAGATTTACGTTGACCAAGGAGAAACCTCCTACGGCCGCACGTCGATGCTGACCGGGGCGAACGCTGAGGTCCATCCAGATTGGGCGTGGGAAGTGGCCATCAGCGGCACCGGTGAGCCGGGCGCTGTTCAAGCGGTGCAAGCTGAAACTGGAAGCGCCTCCGCTCGAGGCATTGATGTCAGCGGAGATGTTGATGCCAAAACCATCACGTTCACGGTGAGCAAAGATGTGATTGGCTCGGACATTCCAAACTACCGCTACATCATCGTGATTGGAAGCCAAGACGGTTTCGGAACAGGGAAGTGGCGCGACGTGATGGAAGAGCCGGCAACATGGACTCTGGGAGGCGGAGCGAACCCAGCCGAAGATGACGGGATTGAGTATGACCCGAACATCATTGATGTGATCCTTGAAGGAGATGGACAAGTAACGATGCTCTCCAGTTACGATGTTGCAGGGCACACCTATGCTCAACTGACCGGTTTTGAAATGCCAGAGGTGCCCCAACAAATCTTCGGTGCTTCGGTCGATACGGTAACGGCCTCTTCTGCGGTCATCACCTGGTCAACCACGGTGGCAGAAACGACCTCCATCCAAGTGTCACCGGCCGGCCAGGCACCGACATCTACCGATGAAATTGTTTCAACCAACCCGGGAACCGACCACGCTGTAACACTGACAGGGCTTGCGTTCAATACCAGTTATTGGGCGCACATTTCGGCCAACGGGACGGAGGATGTCATCGTCTGGTTCAACACCAGTGATGTGGTTGATGAAACGCCTCCAGATGTGCTCAATCTTGCTGCCAATGTCCTTGAGGATGGGCGAGTGACCATCGCTTGGTACACCTCCGAGAGCGCGACTGAATCGGTTCTCATCAACGGTGATTCGGTGCACGAAGATGCTTTCGCCACCAAGAAGAACCACGTGTTCACCACGCAGGTCCTCCAGGACGGCGTGTACTCGTTGGAAGTGGTCAGTGCTGATGCTTCTGGCAACCTCAACTCCAGTTCACTTTCGTTCACCGTCAACGCAGGAGCGGATGTCGGCGATGGTGATGATTCCACCCCAGTTGACGAGGCTGACGACGGTGTCGAGCCGTCATCGGATGTATCGAGCACCACGTTGCAGTTGGTGGCTCTCATCGTTGTAGTCCTGGTCTTGCTCGCGTTCTTGCGCGTTCGGGGCCATGAACCCGGGGACGAGGATCCTTGGCAATGATTCGCTCATGCGAACGGTATGGAAATCGATTTGTGGCTCTTCAAATTGATGATGGTCAACATGCAAGGTTTCGGTTGGAAACCGAGCATCCGCTGGTAGGATGTTTGGTCCTGCCATGTGCTTGAACAAACCAAGGTCGTACCTCGGAAATCCAGGCATTCATGGCCGTGGACGTGGCCTGTGACGAAAATATCTGGGACCTCACGAATAACGAGCCCATCTTCGGGCTCGGGTGAAAGTGGGGTTTTACCCCCCCATTGTGGGGCAAGGTGGCGTCGGCGCAGCATTTCACGCATTGCTTCAACCGGATCTGCGTAGGTGACGGTACGCAAACCAGCAACGAAGTCGTCAATGGATTTCCCATGGTAGGACAACAGGCGGACACCGTGGAGGGAGAAGTCGCAAGGGTTACCAACGAACGTGGTGGTGTTGTAGTCCTGTTGGATGCCTTTCTCAAAGGTGGGTTGGGGTTCAGCGGGTCGCACTGCATCGTGATTCCCGGGTAGCATGATGCATTCCACCCATTCAGGAAGCAATTCCAGCAACCGAGCAAATTCAGAGTATTGTGCGAACAAATCCGGGATGGCGAGTTCCTTGTCCTGACCCGGATATATTCCGACACCGTCAACGCAATCCCCTGAGAGAATGAGGTATTTGATCGTCTTCGCCAACGGGTCGGTGTTGAACCAGCGGACCATCTTGTGCCATTGTGCTTCAAGGAAGGTTTTGGAGCCCACGTGAATGTCGGACAGAAACGCGACACTGATGCCTTCTTCAGAACTGGATTTTTGATGCTTTGATTCCAACGGGAAGTGTAAATCATCAACGTAGAAGATGTCGCCTGTTTGGCTGAAGGTGCCCGAGACGCCCATCACATCATCCGGCATCAGTCCAGCTTCGAGGATTTGTTCGTGAGCACGGTCCCGGTCATCTCCGCTGCGTTTGGTCAAGAGGCAGGTCATTTCACCGGTTTCGTCTTCCAATCCCCACATCAAATGGCCGTTTTTCGTGTAGCGTGGTTCATTGACCAGCCCAATGGCGACGGCTTTGTTATCATAGCCTTGGTAGCGTGAATATTCGGCGAGCAGACGGGAGATCTCCTGGTGTTTTCGTGGAAGGTTGGAATTTTGCACGATCAATTTTCGTATGCTGGTGAGACGGTCGTTGAAACAAGCCGAGATATCCGTCATTTTCCCTTCCGTCGTGGAATTCCCCGTGATGTCATAATGCACGGTTATGTCTGATGAAGCGTCGCTGGCATGCATGGAAAAATCACTTTGATTCCAATCGGGCAAGTTGTTGCGAAGAAGGAGGTCCACCGGCTCTGGCTCAACCACGGGAGCGATGGTTCTCGCCAAATCCTCTGCTGGTTGCTGAATGACACTTTTTGGAGGTGAGGTGGATTGTCCTTCGGTGTGGGCGATCATCTCATCGAGCATGGATGCTGTGAGCATCCCTCCAGAAAGGTTCAGCGCTGAGGCCGCTTCAATCACCGATTTTGGGTCTTGGAGGCCGAGAAGTCGTTCTTGAAGCGAGAGAGGGGCGAGCAGTCGTTGAGCCCGTAAATGGGCGAAGATGTCTGCCCATGGCTCACCCATACCACGAAAGAATGACGACGCTTCAAAAGGTATGTGCTTGATTTCGAAGGGCCAAACGGGCCTCATTCATCGTCGTCCGACCACTCCACGGCCAAGCCGATTTCCTCAGATTCTTCCTCTTCGGACCACGCTTCATCTTGCCACGGTGCCTGTTCTCGGGCTTCCTGGTCCCTTCGCTCACGTTCGGCCTCTCGTTCTGCCTCCAAGCGTAGGGCTTCCTCGATGGCATCCATTTGCTCGCGTGCCTGAGCCTCGGTACGCACCATCGCATCATCCCAGCATTGCATGGCCGTGAGAAGCGCGAAGTAGACGAAACCATTCTTGTTTTCTGCTCGTGTTCCTCCGATTTGGGTGCGAATGGCGTTGGCCCAATTTTCCGAAGCGATGCCGACATAGACGGTACCAACCGGCTTCTTGCTGCCTTCGTTGGTCGGTCCGGCAATTCCTGTCACTGANATTGCNAAATCGGCTTCAGCCCGCTCAAGNGCNCCTTTGGCCATCATGATGGCGACCTGAGCGGAAACGGCTCCCTTTGAAGCAAGNTCTTCTTCATCAACACCCAGTTCCTTNACNTTGGCNTCATTGGCGTAGGTNACCCAGGATTTCTTGAACCACGTACTNGCCCCTGCAATNTCGGTGAGCGTACTNGCAAGAAGGCCACCNGTGCAGGACTCCGCNAGCGTCAAGGAGTGGTTTCCCTCTTTTAGNCGGCGAACCAGCTTCGCAGCCGCTGCCTGGATATTGGCATCCATTGANTCGTGGTTNCGGGTTCATGTNTTGAGCGTTCCGTTGGGGCGNACTTTTCAAAAAGGGCGGCTCACAGGCNNGAATGGGTCTGTGGTCTAGCGGCTATGACACCTCCCTTACACGGAGTTGATCGAGGGTTCGAGTCCCTCCAGACCCACCTACCAAAGGTGTTCTTNCATCGGTTNGTTGGTGGCGATGACCTTGGTGATNCCACTGCTGGCTTGNAGGGANTGAGCNNCGTTTTGNTCGGAGACCAACANNAGATGTACCGCNCGCATCCAAAGNCCTTCTTCAACCNCCTCNCCTCGGTGGTCAACCGCCACNAAGACNTCNTCCAGTTCNCTGAAGGCCAGNGCTGCNGTNGCNNGNGGNAGTTCCTCGGCGGTCAACATCAACCACCGTTTTCCTTGCATGGCGCTTCGAGGGTNGNCGCCGAGGTNGGANAANAGGATGCTTTCCATCANTTCACCTCGTATANCGCAGGAGCGCAACGGCCCCTCCGAATCCCATCAANTGCTCACCCGCATCATGGTCGCCTGANCATTGCACCACGGTTCCAGAAAAAGCCTCCACCTGTTGGGCAATGGTGGTCCANGAGGGTCGCTGTGAATCGATTTCCTCGCGCAGCACATCGGCCCCGATGAGCAAGGTTTCAACGGCACCTTCTTCGGTGGCTTGAGCGATTTCTTGGTGTCCATAAGCCACCGCCCCGTTGGTGGAGATGCGTCTCCATGCCTCTTCCAGGTAGCTGATTTCTTGCACCATNCGGTGTTGAGAGAGCAGTTCACCTGCCAAACCATCTCGGAGCACTTCATTCGCTCCACCACGGCCGCCCATGCTGGTGCCAATGGACATCATTGGGCGTTGGTGGCCCGCCGCTTTGAGGTCAGCGAGCATGCGGTCGCGGTTTTTGCCCGGACCGCACAAGACAAGAGGCATCGTTTCATTCAGTTGCTTTGTTAGCCCGTCGACGATGCTGGCTCGAAATCGTTTGGCCACGTTGTCCGATTGCCGCAGATCTCCCCGCTTACCACCGCCGCGCATGGTCCATGTGGCGCTCTCTTTGAGGCCTCGGGCAGTGACGAAGTAGAGCATCATCTCATCTCCCTCCACGACCAATAAGGCGACTTGAGATTGGTTGGCAGCACGCAGGCTTTCCTCAAGCAGGTCTCGGTCGAGTTTGCTGAATCCTTTGACGGATGAGACTTTGATGTCGTCGCGAAAGCCGACCACATGGGTGTGATGCATCCCTTGGTCAATGGGTGCTTCCTCAATGATACCGTGAATGCGGAGCACATCGGTGAAGCTTTGGTGTTCGGTGTGCTCAACCGCCAATTGAATCCACATTTTCTTCCGTTCGGCTTGCTTTGAGCGACCTCCCTCATCACCCGCCGTGGTTTGGTCTCGTCGTTCACCGAGCATCCCAACGGACATGCCAGGTTGAATGAGGCGTTGCAAGACCCAGAGGTCGTCGACGGTTTGGATCCGTAAACGCCATTCGTGGAGGTCTTTTTTCAGAACGTCCATTCCCTCACCCAAATACGCCGAGGAGGTTCCCGTCTTCATCCATGTCCATGTCGAGGGCTGCCGGTCGCTTTGGAAGACCCGGCATGGTCATCATGTTTCCAAGAACGGCAACCACGAATCCTGCGCCTGCATTCAAACGGAATTCTCGGACCGGAACGGTAAATCCGGTTGGCGCCCCAAGGAGCGACGCATCGTGAGAAAACGAGTATTGGGTCTTGGCCATGCACACAGGAAGGTGACCGTATCCCCACGAGCGGATGCGTTCCAATTCGCGTTGGGCTTTTGCCGTTAATTCCAAGCCATCGGCCTTGTACAAGCGAGTTGCAATGGCTTCGGCTTTCGCCAACACATCGGTTTCCGGGGTGAACAGCGGTACAAATGGCCGCCCTGCAGCGACGTGGTTTTGAACGGCCTTCACCACNGCTTCTGCCAGTTCCTTTCCTCCCTCGCCACCATGGGCGTGGACTTCGGTTATGCAGACCGAACTGGCTCCACTTTCATGGGCTGCTTGGGTAATCGCAGCGACCTCAGCATCGGTGTCGGATGTAAATCGATTGACCGACACCACCACAGGCACACCAAAAGAGGCCATGTTTCGGATGTGGCGGTCCAAGTTGGTTTTCGCCCCCAAACTGGTCGCTTCGACATTTTCCGCTTCCAGTGTGGCTTTGTCGGGGCGAATTC
Source organism: Methanobacteriota archaeon (assembly GCA_002704515.1). Taxonomy (GTDB): domain Archaea; phylum Thermoplasmatota; class Poseidoniia; order Poseidoniales; family Poseidoniaceae; genus Poseidonia. The sequence goes on along the minus strand of PAGK01000035.1, from coordinate 7,385 downwards.
CACCCCGGTTTCCAAAGGCGCCTCCATGGAGTTTCATGGAACGCACGGTGACGTTCATGACGACGCAATCAGGCGCTTTTCCAGATGTGGCGGCTTTGATGTGCATGAATTTCTCGGCGCCCATATCAGAGCCAAAACCAGCCTCGGTCACCATCAGGTCGGCTGAGGCCAAAGCGATACGGTCGGCGATNATGCTTGAATTGCCGTGGGCNATGTTTGCAAAAGGACCGCCGTGGATGAAAGCCGGATCGCCTTCAAGGGTCTGTGTGATGTTGGGGAGGAANGCTTGNCGNAAGAGCAGAGCCATAGCGCCTGCTCCGCCGATGTCGCTNGCTTTGACCGGGTNGCCCTCCGTTGACGTTCCCACNACGATAGCNCCNAACCTCTTGCGAAGGTCGGCGTAATCGTTGGCNAGNACCANGATGGCCATCACNTCACTGGCGGCCGTGATGTCAAACCGGTCTTCACGAACTTGCCCATTGGCAGGTCCCCCCATGCCGATGGTAATGCTTCTCAGGGCNCGGTCGTTCATGTCGATGACACGTGGCCANGAGATTCGAGTGGGGTCGAGTTTGGATTCATTCCCATGTTTGATGTGGTTGTCAATCAGCGCAGAAAGCAAGTTGTGGGCCGAGGTGACGGCGTGCAAGTCACCCGTGAGGTGGAGGTTGATGTCCTCCATTGGAAGCACTTGAGCATGGCCTCCGCCAGCAGCTCCACCCTTGATGCCAAACACTGGTCCCATTGATGGTTCTCGGATGACACAGGTGGCGGATTGACCAATGCGGCAGAGGGCCTGAGTGAGGCCGATGGTCGTGACCGTTTTCCCCTCACCAAATGGAGTTGGATTGACCGAGGTGACCAGCACAAGGCTCCCTTGGGGCTTTGTGAACCGGTCTTTGAGGGCCTGCCAACTGATTTTGGCAACACCGTTCCCCATCGGCGTCAATTCATGAGCAGAGATGCCTAATTTCCACGCCACGGCTTCGATAGGCTCCATTTTGGCCGCTCGTGCAATTTCAAGGTCGGTGGTCATGAGTCCTTTCGGGCTCAATGGGTCTTTCAAACCGTCGCCCGGTTCATACCCGGCGACGCCGGTTTCACGACCTCACTGGCCGACGGGAACTCAATCGTCCTTCATGGTACCGAGGTAGTCTGGCAAGTCCACGCCAGCCATCTTGGCAACATCGTGGACCGGTGGGAGGCTCTGGATGAGCGAGGACACGAAGTTGGAGGTAGCTCCACCACCATCGGCGCCGTTGTTGCCGGAGTCCCAAACAGTGATCTTGTCAATCTTCAGGTTGGCAATGGCTTCGGTTTGACGAGCGACGAGTTGCTCGATTTTCTCAACCATCAACAGGGTGGCAGCAGCCTTGGCATCGCCGCCAGCGCTGGATACCAGCTTGGCGTATCCTTCGGCTTTGGCTTCGAGAACGGCTTGCTGACCTTCTGCTTCTGCGTTGTAGGCGGCGAGGGTTGCGTCGGCTCGTCCTTGAGCGATACGGCGTTGGCGTTCGGCTTCGGCTTCGGCAGCAATCTCAATCTGCTGCTTGGAAACTTCCTCACGGGCGATTTCTTCGGCTCGCAAGCGCTGGCCTTCAAACTCGTACTGGGCCTTCTCGATTTCGACCTGGGCCTTACGCTTAGCGACTTCGGAACGCTTGAGGGCTTCTGCTTCTCGCTCGGCGAGGTCAGCGTTGAAACTTGCGATATCGGCACGGGAGAGGTTTTCACCCTCAACGGCCTTGGATTCCTGTTGCTGAACGAAAACACGTCGGTCGGCTTCTGCTTCTTTCTGACCCTTGTCGGATTCAGCACGGTTCATGGCCACTTGAATCTCACGGGTTCGGTCGGCCTCTGCCTGACCAACGGCACCGTCTCGGGTGGCGTTGGCTCGGTCAACGTCTGCAGCGGCGATGGCCTGTGCAGCAGCCTTGGCACCAATGGACTTGATGTAGTCGGCTTCGTCGGTGATGTCCGTGATGTTGACGTTGATGAGGTACAATCCAATCTTGTGCAATTCCGTGTCCACGTTGTTGACCACGAGGCTCAGGAAGGCTTCACGGTCGCCGTTGATTTCCTCAATGGTCAGGGAAGCAACGGTCAAACGAAGTTGACCGAAGATGATCTCTTTGGCCATGTCTTCAATGGAAGCCTGGTCGAGGTTCAAGAGACGNACAGCGGCGTTCTGCATGATGGACGGCTTGGTGTCGATACCGATGGTAAANGTNGATGGAACGTTGATGCGGATGTTTTGCTGCGAGAGAGCGTGCTCGAGGTTGATGTTGATGGTCATCGGTTTCAAGTCGAGGAAGGCGTAGTTTTGGACCAGAGGCCAGACGATTTTTCCACCGCCGTGGTAACATTTTGCAGCGCCGGCGCCTTGGGTATTACCGTAGACGACCAGAATTTTGTTGGCAGGTGCAAGTTTGTAGCGGCTGGTGGCGATGTAAACGGTTGCGAGAACCGTAATNACGAACAGGCNGATACCGATGAGAATNAGTGTATCCATCATGGTTGAGCCACNATGGTTCTCCTTTAAGAGACTATACTCGGCANATTATGTCACTCTTCTTCNGNGACCATNGCATCAGCNACNTTGAGNGGNNNNACCACCAANANNTCNNCGATGTTNCCNGTNACNANAATGAANTTCCCGGTTNNAATNGTGANGGTNTCNTCTTCNGCNACGGCTTCGCATGTGCGCAGAGCATCTTGGAACTCGACTTGAACTTGACCGGATTGGCCAGGGCGAATCGTCCGGTAGACCGTTCCCTTTGCACCGTGGGATTGCTTGTGAGATACCGTTCCATCCGTTTCCAATCCTGCAATGGCTTGGAAAACTTTACCGACGATCCACATGGAGGAGATGCCTGCAACGCTCCCAGCGAAGATTGCCGGCATGGAACCGTAGTTGCCTTGGGAAACAGCCAGTCCAAAGATGCCGAACATCATCATGAAACTCAGCAGACCTTGGATGGTCAGCATGTGGAAGACACCTTCTGCGTCCATTTCGAAACTCACATCAAAGAACGGAATCGCTTCAGCAATTCCATCGGCAACACCGCCGATGAGGACAAGGGCGAAGTAAATCATGAACAAAATGGTTCCAATGACCGCCATCGCTGCAAAGAAGACATCAATGCCGCTGATTTCGCCCAGTCCAAAAAATTCCAAAATCGTCGAAAAACCCAGCACCATACTACTTCCTCTTGTTCTTGCCTTGCTTCTTGCCCACATCAAGGTTCTGCTTTTTCTTGACCGGTCGGATGTATATCACGTAGTAGTGTCCGTAGACGATGGGGCCTAACGAAGCACCAACCAGAGCGCCTACGCCCCAGTCGGGTAGGCCGAGGGCGATGCCGCTCAGTAAAACAACGAGAAGCGAGATGAGAATGAACGCCTTTTCGAAGAGNATCAAGAAGATGTTGTCTCGGTCTCGAGAGACTCGNTCNTTGAGNAGAAAAACTTCCATCAAGCCTGCCATGAGGGTTCACCCTCACGGCTGCGGNGGTATGGCGCNAAGCAGAATCTCAAANATGACGANGATGGAGANGTAAAGNCCAGCNATAAACAAGAGGGGTTGNGGATTGTCTGCCTCCATTTGNCCCTTGCTNATNGANNNNGGAACCACATCGCCGAAGGACATTTCGTAGGCTTTNTCGTTCTTGTTNGACTGNTANATNANNAANACNACNGTNGCGATGATAACGCCCCATGAGGCGCCAAAGANNGTTCCANGNTAGCNTCNNCAAANTCNNCCCACATNTTGANNGNCATGTAGGTNCCAAGGCCCGCGNTCATGAGTCCGACTNCTCTTCCCATGNTNNNGAGGAGAACACACTCCCTCTTGAAGGTTAACACAGCATTCGTCGCCTTTTTGTGTTGTGAGCCTGTGGTTGGGTCATGGCAGCAATTCGATACGGAATTGCCGGCCAACCTGTTGACCACAGTCTTTCGCCGCTCCTCACGGCCTTGGTTGCTCGACANCTTGCGTTGATGAAGGACGACAAACACTTGACGATGGAACTCNTTGACGTCAATTCCATTCAAGATGCGCTCGCTTGGGGGTACGCTGGCGCCGTCCCCGAACCCATTCCTTGGGTTTTCACCGGTTCGATTTTTGGTAAATTTCGAACCCGAGCTCTCCTCAAGAAAGCGGTGGATGCTGCTTCCTTGGTTGAAGAAGTCCATCCAACACTCANCTCCCCGCAAGTCNCTCTCTTTGAGTCCGATGTGGCGGCCAATGATTTGCCAACTCGGATGTTCGCCGAAGAAATTTGGCTGAATTTGACGGCACCGCTCAAGCACCAACTGGATTCCGGAGCCGTCGTGGCGGTGGACGACTCGATGGCCAACAAGTGCGTGAATGCTTTGCGCTGGGATGGCCGTGGTTGGTGGTGCGCAGGTTTGGATGGAAACGGGGTTGTTGAGGTGATGTTCCATCATGGCATCACGCCCGAGGACCACGTTCTNGGATTGATTGGCGGCGGAGGTGCTGCTCGGTCCACGGCAGCAGCATGGACAAAAAGGGGAGGGGGCGTTCATGTCCTTCCGAGTCGGAGGGATCTGGATGAAGGCCCTTGGGCTGACTTGTTGACTGAAGATGAACCCGATGTCATCATTGATTTCGACAACGAGGGGGCGTCNTCANANGGNANCCTTTTCCTCAAATCCACNTATCAGCCCATGCAGGGCACGGTTGATGAGCGGGCAAGTTCAATCGTTGAAGGGGTCCTTGATGGACGATGGCTCTTGGTTGCCCAACACCTCGCTTGCTGGCGGCAATTATGGGCTCCAGAACGCGCTAAGGAACTGCCCTCACTTGGCTTGTTGTTGACGCGTCTCCTCGAGGCCGAATGTGTTCTTTCTTCCTATGCATGAAAGGAAAGACTCTTTGATTCTTGAGCACGAGAGCCAATTAAGGGAATGACCATGCGCCACCTCCACGCCTTTCTCGTGTGCCTTACCGTTCTTTCCTTGAGCGCACCCTCGGTCATGGGCTTGCTTGAGGAAGATGCCTCTTTTGAGGAATCTCATTTAGGCGTGGATTTCCCAGTTGGCTGGACCGAGTTCAATCTCGGTGGTCCTTTTTCACCCCAAGTCCGAATGGTGTATCCTGCCATGTTTGATGGTGAAGACAAGGACATGGCTGGCAATGGCCCGTTTTCATGGCTCGTCTTCATTGGGGATTCTGGAGAATCCATTGACAGCTACACCTTGTTTACCGAAGAACTCGCCAAGCGCGGTTTCATCGTGGTCGTGACCCAACCGCTCTCGGATGAAACGGAGGTTGAATCCACATTGGAACGATTGACTGACATCCACGAGGCCATGGTTCAGCAAAACCAAACCAACGTCCACGTGTTGGGCACCGTTGAAAACATCGATGTAAATCATTGGGGCGTTTCGGGTCATGGCAAGGGGGCGGCCGCTGCCTACCTGGCGTTCCCTTATTGGAATCAGACAAGCCTTTCCTCCACGGAACAACCGCCTCGTGGCCTCTTCGGATTGGACCTTAACCTTGAAGATCTGGACGAGGATTTTGACTGGAATGACGTGGCAACACCTGAGTTCCCAGAGCCCAATGCCGGCCTTTTCATCACTGGCACGGTAGATGAAGTGGCTCCTTCCCAGGAAACGATGGAACGCGTGGAAGGGCACGGAGGTATCGCTTGGCAGTGGATGCACTTGTTGGGCGCGAACCATTACCAATTCCAAGATTCGCAAACCTTCTTTGAGAGCGATGGAGATGCGACCATGAGCCAAACCGCTCAAATCGATTTGGCTTCAGAACACGTTATCGCCTACCTCGATACCGTCTTGCATGGCGACCATGCTCGGTTCAGAGAGGCTTTCAATCGTGCTGAAGCGCCTCAAACGGTCAGCGATTCCAACGCTTACGTTGACGAGCAACTTGGCCCTGCAACCTTCCTTCCTTGGACGTCCGAGACCATCAGCCACAACGCATCAGAGACGCTGAACGCTACGCACACTTTTGTTATCAGCCTCAACTGGACCCTCCGGGATGGCACTCCTTTCACCGAATTGCCGGCGGGATGGGACGTGAACCTCACCTGCGGATGGATCAACGGGCCATGGGAAACACAAGGTTACATCGCGTCCAATGGAACGGTTTCCTGTCACTATCCGATGGCGCCCGTAGCGCCAGGCCTTCAAAAGGCATGGCTGCGGCTCCAAGTTGAAGGTGCCCCGTCGATGTACACGGCTTCCGTCTTCCGAGAAAACACACCGATTGAGGTTCTTTCTCCTCAACCGGTGGTGTACGTGCCTCAGCACAGTTCACGGTCCTTGAATGCCAGCAGCATGGCCATCGATCCTGACGGTCAGCCTGTACGTATCATTGAGGCGACGCTCGTCGGGGATGACGCGTTCCATTTTTCGGTTGAAATTGGTCAAGACGGGCTCGATATGACGGTGAGCCATGCCTTGGATGAAGAATGGCTGGGTGAATGCGTGTTGGAGGTGACCCTTCGAAGCGATGGTGTCACCGTGGATGAGGCTACTACCCAACTTTCCGTCGTCATGACGCCGGTGAATGACCCTCCAGTCAAGTCGGGAACCGTTCCCATTCAAGAGATGGACGAAGATGGAGCAAGCGTTGTCTTTGACCTCAGTGATGTGGTTTCGGACCCCGAGGGTGTACCACTTGACCTGAACATTGCTGGTGAGAAAAATGGAGAACAAGGACCTGTTCTCTACTCCATTGAAGGCGAACGCATCACGTTGACTCCACTCCTGAATGCTCATGGCGCAACGGTGCTGCAGATTCTTGTGAGCGACGGAGAAAATCCGTCCGTGATGGTGGAAATGGCGGTTGTGGTGAATCCAATCAACGACCCAGTCATCGTCAACACTTCGGCCTGGGGGAACCTCTCCATGATTGAGGATACGCCATTCACCCTTGCGCTCTCTCCTCTGGCTTACGATGTGGACGGCGATCCCTTGACATGGACACTCGAGGGTAATTTGGACGTCCTTTCTGTTTCTTTGTTCAACAATTCATTTGAACTTGTACCTGCCAGCGATGTGTTTGGAATCTACGAAGGGGTGTGGCTCAACGTTTCGGATGGCTCAAACACCCACAGTGAGAACCTCTCACTCACCATTGCTGCTGTTGGCGACCTTCCCTTTTTGGCCATTGATTCGGTTCAAGGGATGAGCGGTTCTACGGCGAACATGTACTGGTCGGTGACGGACGTTGATGGAACGGTTAACACGGAGGCCAACGTTTCGGTCAATGGAGCCGCGGTTGACGTGAGTCATTCGTGCCTGAGCAGCAGTGGCGGCGTCTACCAGTGCGTGACGTTGCTGCCATTACCCTCTGGTTCTTTGACTTCGGTCTACATTGAATTGGAAGTCTA
>PAGK01000034.1 GCA_002704515.1 Methanobacteriota archaeon | reverse complement strand
CTCGACCATCTTTTTCGGGAATGGGAGTCGCTGAGCGAGAATATCTCCAATTTGTGGCCCTTCACTACCGAGCATTTCTATCACTTTGACACGCAACGCTTCATGAGGGTCTCCCAGTTCCTTCTGTTCCCATTTCGTAGGATTACGCCCATCGAATTCAGTCGCAATTTTGTAGGACAAACCTCGAGTGTGCAATTCCCTTAGGTCGTCAACTTCACTTCCTCCATTTACGGACAAACAGCCGAGAGTACCATGAATCTCGGCCATGAAAGTACTGAACCATTTTCCATCAAGTTCCTCCTGTCCCGTTCCATCAAGTTTCGTGATTTGTCCCGATTGACACAATTCTTCTACCCAACCACGGATGGTTTCAAGAGAAAGGCTGGCGAGTTTTTCTCTGTAAAGTGGATTGTTAAACTCGCGGTCAAGCCCACCGCCGTGACTCATGAGACGAAACAATTCCTTAGCGTTCGTGGGAGCGGGAGCCTTGTCTGCGTAATAGGTCGTGAGTTGCTCGCTGGAGAGTTCTGTGGCGAGTGAGCGAGTACCGAGCAAGCGCTGAAGAATGGATGGATCGATGTCCTTGACCAAGAAGGCCCGAGTTTTCATCGACATCAAATCTTCAAAGGCCGACATGAAGAGCGACATACCAAGCCTTGACGGTACAACCACCTTGGTATGAACAATACGAGCGTCGCCCGAGACGCAGGCAGTCAGGAAGTGTTCGAGTCCGACAAGGTCAATGTCGCCAAACATAATCTCGCTTTTGGCTTCTCTCATCAGTAAACTGCTGTCCATCGTACGGTGCTTCTGGAGCAAAGCTTCTGCACGTTGTTGAAATTGTTGAGGACTGATTTCTTCTGCACCCATCCGCTTGGGGATAATGAGCGAACGACCAGAAACTTCCCTGAAACGCTTGGCGAAAATTTGGGTGTTGATGATGTAGCGTTCAATCACGTCAAGGTGGTTGTTTTCCCGGAAGGCCGTGTACATCTCTCCGGGATCCACCTCTTGGGAAGTTTTGAGAAGGAGCCCGTTTTCGTCAAAGGACATTTCAATGACGGCGATGTTATTGGCTTCTGCCAATCCAGCCATAAAGTATCCAAGAGCGGTGTTGAATCCTCGCCCGCGGCAAGTGGTTATCATGTAGGTTGGGAAAGAGCCTGAAATGACTTGTTCCACCAAAATCCGACGCGAATCCGGCACCTGGAACGAGTCCAAAGAATGCTCTTCGAGGTGACGTGCAATGGCATTGGCAACTTCCGCTGAGAGGCCGTAAACTTCCCTGAGCAACATCCGAGGATCTTGTTCTCGTCGAAGGGCGACAATGCAATGGCCGATGAGGTCGAGGAGGGCTTGCGATAATTCCCTGCTGCGGCTTCTTGCTTCCCCTGACCATGATGGGATGGTTGGTCGGTGCCCTGTCACGCTCGTGACGTTTACCCGAGTACCTTGGATGTTGGTGACGCGGTAGGTGGAACCACCGAGGAGAATGACGTCCCCTGTGCGAAGGTTGGAGACAAAGGAACCTGACAACTTACCGAGGATGGACCCTTCTGCGTTGAAGACAAGGTAAGAATTGTCAGGTGCGATGGTTCCGATGTTGGTGTAGTAAATCATTCTAGAATATCCACGCTTACCGAAAATATTCTCTTCCCAGTCAATCCATATGCGCCGTTCTTCCTCAAGCATATCAAGAACTTCAATGAAATCATCGTACTTGAAATTCCGGTACGACCAAGAATTGACGATGACCTCGAACGCCTCATCGATGTCAAGTTCGTTGATAATGACCAGCCCAATGATGAACTGTGCCACGACGTCAAGGCAATTTTGCGGGAAATCAAGACGGTCCATGTCCCCTGTTTGAATCGCTGCTTGAAGCGCGGCCAACTCGATGAGATCGTCAACACTCGTTGGCAAAAACCTCGCCCGGGGGATGCCCCCCACGTGGTGCCCAGCCCGCCCAATTCGCTGCAGTGCGGTAGCGATATCACCAGGACTACCGATTTGGAGGACCAAGTCCACTGACCCGATGTCGATTCCCATCTCAAGGGAAGAGGACGTAACAACGGCCCGCAAATGACCGTACTTCAGTTTCTTTTCAACGTCTAAGCGGATGTTTTTGTCCATGCTGCCGTGATGTCCGGCCACCAAATCCCCGAGGAATGGTCGTAATTTTTGGACGATGGTTTCCGTCATCTTTCTCGTGTTGGCGAAGACCAACGTGGTGGTGTGAGCACTGATGAGGTCCGCAATGGCTTCAATGTTGTATTCCAGCAACTTTGCCATGGACAGGTCGCTGAATTTCGGATGCGTGATGAGAATGTCCAAATCCAGTTCTCGAGAGCCAGATATCTTGGCGATGGAAACAGCGGTCGGTTGGCCCCTCGCCTCGCGGTCATCGCTGCTCACGAGGTACTCAGCCACGGTTTCTAGCGGTTCCATGGTTGCAGAGATGCCGATTCTTTGAACCGGATTTTTGAGCAATGAATCGAGCATTGAGAGGGTCAGTGAGAGATGAACGCCGCGTTTGGTTGAAACCATCGAGTGCAATTCGTCAATGATCATGTATTCCACTTCACTCACGATGGGTTGGAAGCGAGGAGACGTGATGGCGATGGCCAAACTTTCTGGGGTCGTGATGAGGATATGAGGTGGTTTTCTCAACATCTTTTGACGGTCGGATTGGGACGTATCACCGGTACGGAGCCCAACACGTATCTCTTGGGCTCGGTCGGGAAGGTAATTCTCTGTAATTTCATTCAACGGCCCGATGAGGTTTCGTTGGATATCGTTGGCCAAGGCTTTGATCGGTGAAATGTAAATGGCATGGACTTTTTTCTCTAATTTTTTATCCAAGGCAAGACGAACGAGCTGGTCGATGACGGTCAAGAAAGCCGTCAAGGTCTTACCAGAACCGGTTGGAGAACACAAAAGCAAGTGTTGCTTGTCCATGATGGCTGGAATGGCTAATTTTTGCGGTCGAGTGAAATCTGGAAACTTGTCTCTAAACCACTGACGAACGGGCGGGCACAGCCGCTCGTAGAGGGGTTCGGATTCCATAGGGGAATCTAAGTAGACAATTTCAGGCATATTTTTTACTCACCCGTGGAGGCGGAGTAGGGAAGACTGAATATAAACTGTTGGGATGACCTGTGTTCTCGATATGCACGAGAGAACGGGCCTCTGATGCCATGTTCATGGAAAGGACAAAACTCGACGGCTCAAAAAATGAAGAAGAGGTTTCGGCACGTGATGGACCGCCAAACAAAGGGTTTCGTAAACCGATTAAACACCAAATTGATGAACCAATCAGGCATTCTTAAGAGGAAACTTCCGAGTTTGAACGCACGTTTTGAGTTCTTCATGACACGGCCCATTTGTTGCTTCCATCTCCGTTCGTATTGGCTGAGTGGAGTGCCATCATTGAGGTGTTCCACAATGACTTGTCCAGCAATGCGCCCTCCGACCATCGCAATGGTGATGCCAGCACCGTTCGATGGGAGCACCATACCGGCAGCGTCTCCCACCAACACGTAATTTCCTTTCACAAAGGTCCGGATGGTCCCAGACATAGGAAGTGAACCTGCTCCAGTGAAGGTCACTTCGCCACCATAGCGGGCGATGAATTCATCCGTAAGTTGGTTCAAATTTTTCTCTTTGCAAAATTTGTTTTGTACGCCCAAGCCAATGTTCGCTCCATTGCCTTTCGGAAACATCCACGCATAGCCACCAGGCGCCATTGAACCAAAGTGAAGCTCGACGGCGTCACCATAATCACCATCCATAAGGACAAATTTGATGGGGATTTTAAGGCTACTTTCGTTCCAATAGGCTTTCCTCAAGGGGTCATTGTGCCCGCCTGCTCCAACGATAATTTTGGCCGTTAGAGTTCGCCCGTCTTTGAGGTGGACGGTGTTGCCCTCAACGGAGGTCACTCTGGAATCGGTCAGGTACGTCGCTCCCTTTTCCTTAGCCAGTTCAACGAGGGCTTCATCGTGAGCCACACGGTCAAGCATGTATCCATCAAAGGGATACTTCAGAGGTTTCCCCGAAGGTGGCACGATGAACATCTCTGTGGTCTCACGGGAAATGGCGTGGGCCGGAGTTTGAAGGAGATCATCAACGTCAGGTACATTTGGGCAAAGACGCCTCATCTCGTCGTTGGTTGGAACCAATTCACCGCATTGAAGGGGGCTTCCAATCGGATCCCTCCGGTCAATGACAAGGACTTCTTTCCCCCCTTCGGCAATGTATCGGGCCGTGGTGGAACCTGCCGGTCCTCCACCGATGACGATGACCTCCCAGTCCGATTTCTCAAGACTCATTGGAAGCAACCAATCACGGCCGTGATTTAACGCTGTGTATGACAGATTCAATGATTTTTGGAACCAAGGTGGAGAAGTTCATAGGCAGGGCCCATCACCATCCGGATAAGGTGAACTCACAATGACGGACGATGGACGTTTGGACCGGCTAAACGGCATGCTTCGCCGACGAGGTTTTCTCTTACCCGCCTTCGAAATCCACGGAGGCGCCAAAGGCCTGTACGATTTCGGGCCGGTTGGTGGCCGAATGCGCTCCCGGGTGAACCAGCGTTGGTTGGACCATTGGCTCCGTCTGGGCAATGTCGTGGAGGTGTCCTGCCCAACCGTGACCCCCTACGCAGTGCTCGAGGCGAGTGGCCACGTTGGCGAATTTTCCGATTTCATGACCGAATGCACAACGTGTGGAGAGGCAAGTCGAGCAGATACGCTTCTGGAAGAACACCACCCCAATCCTGATTCACTGAAGCGGGATGAACTCCAGTCGCTTCTTACCGTGGTGAACCCATCATGCCCTGCTTGCAATGACCCAAAATGGAGCGATATTTCAGCTCAAAATTTGATGTTCAACACCACCATCGGCGCAGGCGACTCCGGACGTGCTGGATTTCTCCGACCCGAAACGGCCCAGGGCATGTTCACATCGTTCAACGCCCTTCATCGACATTTCCGGGAACGATTACCCTTTGGGGCCATGCAAGTCGGAAAAGGCTACAGGAATGAAATCGCTCCACGGCAAGGAATGATTCGATTGCGCGAATTCAACATGGCTGAACTTGAGTACTTCATTGACCCAGAAGCCGAACTCAACGATGACCTCACACCGTGGAACGACCGACCCATGCAACTTCTCGCAGAGGGTAAAGATTCCTCGATGATGACGCTCAGTAGCGCATGTAAGGAAGGACTTATTCGCCATTCAACGGTGGGTCGGTTTATCGGCCTCACGTATGATTTTCTTGTGGGTGTCGGCATCGACCCATCCCGGATTCGCTTTCGCCAGCACGAACAGAATGAAATGGCGCACTACGCCGTGGATTGTTGGGACGCTGAAATTGAAGGGAGCTATGGCTGGATCGAATGCGTAGGCATCGCCCATCGAGGCTGCTACGATCTTGAAAGCCATGAGAAAGCGACCGGCAAAACCCTGCGTGCACGTCGTGAATTTGACGAACCTCGAACCACGGTGATCGATGCATGGACCATCAACGGCGCAACCGCCGGTCCGGCGTTCAAAGCCCTGGCCGGTCAAGTGAAAACAGCGGTTGAATCCTTGCCCAAGGAAACCGATTTCCCCTGCCAACTTACCCTACCGACTGGTGAGGTGGTTGAAGTCAGCGAAGAACACGTCAAACCGAACCAACAAACCATCAAGGAAACCGGCGAATGGTACATTCCTCACGTCATTGAGCCTGCCTTTGGCATCGACCGAATCATTTGGCACGTGATTGACCATGCCTATCATGAAATTGAAAAGAACGATGAGGCCTACACACTGATGCGTCTCGAGCCGAGCATCGCACCGGTTGACTATGCTGTGTTCCCCTTGTTTGAGAAGGACGGCATGGGTGAGCTTGCGTGGAAATTGCATCAACAACTTTGCCAGACCCCCGGTCTTGTTTCNATGTACGATGCCAGTGGTTCGATTGGACGCAGGTATGCTCGTGCCGATGAAATTGGCGTACCCGCATGCATCACCGTCGACCACCAATCGCTGGAAGACAACACCGTTACGGTTCGGGACCGAGACACCGGTGAACAGCAACGAGTCCCAATGGATTCCCTCTGAGGAAAACCATGCCGGAACCGCCCTGATGGTGAAGGTTGAAGAACCCTCCACTGGAAGTTCGACCATGGGTCAAGCGAGCGATTGGACGGAGCGTCATCGCCCTCGGTCCGAACAGTTGCTTGAAGGGAATGAAGTCCAACGTCGAAAAATTCGAGCCTGGCTTGATGAATGGCAAAACGGTGCGCCAAAGAAGAAAGCCATTCTCCTCATTGGCCCTCCAGGCGTTGGAAAAACGACGGTCGCCAGGGCCATCGCAGAAGACATGGGCTGGAACGTGATTGAACTCAATGCAAGCGATGCCAGAAACGCTGCTGCTATCCGGAAAGCAGCGACCAGTGGGGCAACGCATCGATCGTTGTTTCATGACCCATCGGCACCACCGTCAAGAACGCTCATTCTTTTGGACGAAGTGGACCACCTCTCTGGTGGATTACGCCAAGTGAGCCAAGAACGCATCGAACGGGCCATGTCGGGTGATGATGAACGACCAGGGTCAACCCTTTCGGGAGATTCAGGAGGGAAGGCCGAACTGCTTCGCTTGCTCGACCAAACCAAGCAACCGGTGATTCTTGCATGCAACGAAGAGATGGGGCTTTGGGGCCGAAACTCATCATGGCGAAGCACAAGGGACCGCTTTACTCGGCATCTTTTGAAAATTAATTTTGTACGAGCGAATGACGAAGCNCTCCGACGTATTGCACGNCGAGTGCTTCGAGAAGAGGGCATACCCTTNGAAGACGGAGCCATTGATGCCCTTGCGAAAACCAACCATGGCGACCTTCGAGCACTCGTGCGGGATTTACAAGTCCTTACCACTGACTTGAATGGTGANNCGCTNAATGCTGCCATGGTCCATGCCCATGCAAAGGCCAGTCANCGCGACGTCTCTGTTGAGATTTTTCCTGGACTCGACAGCCTCTATAGAGAAAGAAANAGCGAGAATGCATCAACCCTTATCCGAACCATCGACAAAGACGCATCGGAGTTTCTTAATTGGGTGCACTGGAACAATAGTTCGCTGTTTACCCATGCACCAAGCATTCGACGGGGATCAACCACCTTGCTGCAGGCCGATCGAGCGATGATGGGCCGTTTTCTGAACACGGCACATCGTTCCACGTATTGGACGCAACATTTGACAGCGCTCGCTGCATCAACGGCGAATGACGTTCCCCTCCAAGGCCGAATCTTTCCGTCGTACCCTCATTATCTGAGGCGTTCAGCACCATCAGGTCGAGCCAGCATTATTGAGAAACTGGCAGACTTGGCCGGCACCAACAAAGCCATTACGCGAGAGGAATTCCTGCACCCTTTGTTTGTGCTTATGCAAGATGATGGTCCACTTGGAGATTCTACGCTGTTTGATGTCTCCCTCGGACTTGGCTTGTCGGCAGAGGAGCACCTCTCGCTGGCAGGATTGGCCAAATCACGGCGTTCTTCGAAAGCGCTCATCAAAGATTACGAGGGTGCACAAGAAGTGCATGAGGCCGCNCAAGCNAAACANCGAGAAGAGGTCAATCAACGCGAGGAAGCAACTCAACAATTGGAAGTCTTGTCCAATCCAAGAAAGGAGCCACAGGAGACTGAAGACGTTCCCAACGATGATGAAGACCCAGGGGCGTCTCCCGGCCAAATGACCTTGTTCTAATCTTCTGACTCATTTCGGTCAAGGATTCGCTTTACCATGGCCATGCCTTGGCGTTCACCATCTGCTTTCTCTTGACGACGCCAGCTGTGGGGGTGAAGCACAATGATGGCCGTGAGCAATTCCAGACGGCCAAACCACATCAAAATCGATGTAAAAATGAGGGAACCCGAATTCATGCTCGCCCATGTTTCAGTAGGGCCGTAGGCACCAAGGGCTGGACCCGTGTTTCCAAGGCCAGAAGCAGCCACAGAAAAGATGGTTTCAAACGAGGCATCGGGCATCATCATCGCCAGAACAATGCAGGAGAAGCCAAACAAAATCACCCANATGAACAACATGCCAACAACCAAGCTGACCTGTTTCTGTTCAACCACTTCATCGTTCATTCGAATCATGTGGATTTTGCGAGGTTGGGCGATACGGGCCAATTCTCGAAAGGCGACCTTGAGTCCAATACGGATTCGCATCAGTTTGAGACCGCCACTGGTTGAACCAGCGCAAGCACCGACAATCATCAACAAAAAGAGGATGATCCGAGCAACTCCGGGCCACGAAGCATAATCTGCAGATGCGTATCCAGTGGATGTACCGATTGAGAGGACATGGAACAGGGTGTCCAGCACGGCCTGACCAAGAGCCACTCCAACGAGGACAAGAGAGACGGTTATCAGTACGACAGCCGCCGATATATAGACCAAATAGGTGCGGAATTCCTCATCCTTGATGGCTGCTTTGAAATCGCCGGCACCCATCAACCACATCAACGTGAAATTTACTCCGGCGAGGAACATGAAGACGATGATGATGATTTCAATGGTTGAAGAATCATAGTAAGCGATGCTGGAATCGTGGGTGGAGAAACCACCGCTTGGCATGGTCGTGAAAGCGTGATTGATGGCGTCAAATGTCGACATGCCACCGATGAATTTCAAGGCGATCATCTCGAGGAGTGTGAGGACGAGGTAAAGTCCCCACAACGCCATGGCGGTTTGGCGAAGTTTTGGACGAAGACGGGACAGAGAAGGGCCGGTGAGTTCTGCACGGGCCAACGCCATACCGCCTCCGATGATGCGAGACAGAACAAGCATGCCGAGCATGACAACTCCCATNCCTCCGAGCCATTGACTCAAGGAGCGCCAAAGCAAGAGACCACGAGGTTGCGCGTTGATGCAGTCCACGGTGGTACCAGGAATGCAGTTCGGGCTCATTGAATGGGAGAGAACGGTGGCGCCCGAAGTGGTGAAACCCGACATGGATTCAAACCACGAGTTGACAAACCCACGGAGAANATCAATGAGCAGAGCGTTATCGACAAACGGTCCGACGAACACACCTCCAAACCAATACGGCAAAGCACCGATGAGAACGGTGAGCGGCCAGACCAGTCCTACCCCTACAAAGGCTTCCAAATCTCGTAGACGTTGGGCAGAGTCCGTTCNCGTAAACAAACCAAGCATCGCCGCACCCAAACCNCCGCTGATNAGCATGGCCGGGAAGAAGGCTTGCAANGCNANTTCCCAACCGTCAAGCNANGCGGTGATAAGTGCGCAGAANCCCAAGGGAACAAGCAGGGCCAATAAGGTCCACCCAAGAATGAGGTTGAGCACATCATAGCGCATGATTACACCTTGAATTTCTTTTGAGCATCAGTAACCTTCTCTTTGTGGCAAAACAAAATCACTCGATCATTCTCCAAGAGAAGTTGGTCAGGTTCAGGNAGGATGGATTCCCANTTTCCGGAGAGATTTCTTCGTTTGATGAAAGCGGGTCGCATCCAGTCAGGGAAATTGGCCTCGCTTAGGACCTTCCCTGCAAACTTCGCACGTTCGGTCACCTTGAGGGTTATACCCACGACATTGGGGACTTCAGCCAAAAGCGTGTAATGACCAGACAAGCTCTTGTGGACGTGGGACAGAATGTTATTGACGGCCACACGATGTCGATCGACAGCAAATGAGATCCCCATGCGTTGNGTCACCTTCACCAGGTCGGCGTCGTACAACATCAAGCCGGTGTGCGGGACACCAAGGTCGGCCATCAAAAGAACTGCAGCAATGTTGGCNTGATCNTCATCAAGGGCACTCAACGCAACATCGTATTGGTCAATGGAGATCTCTTCCAAAATTGAACGGTCAAGATGGTCTCCGTGAATCACGTCAATGTTGGAATTGCCACCCGTCTTTGAGCCAGCNAGTTTGTTNGCTANATGCAGTTCTCGTTCGAGCACGGTGACCGTTGCGCCATGCTCCAACCAGTCTTCAGCCATTTTTGTACCGATGTTCGATGCACCGACGATGACGACCCTTGGGGATTCCGGAAAGTAGGAAATTTCGTGGCCGAACGTGATGAGTGCCGGATTAAAGCTGTCCAACCCAATGACTGAAACGGCTACTCTGTCACCCACCTCAAGGACGCTATCGTCCGTCGGAATGAAACTCTTCTGTCCATCGCGTTTGACACCAACTATGTTGGGTAGACCATGAACAAAATCGTCCTTCACTTCTCGAAGTGGACGCCCAACAATGTTGTGGGCCGAGTCTCCAATGTCAAATTCAATGACGTAGGCTTCATCCTCAAATGGAATCACCTCTTCCAAATCCGTTGACCTCAAACCTGCATTGAGCCGTTGAATAGCACCATGTAAAGGGTTGACGACATGGTCAACGTTGGCCCATTCGAGGAGATGACCTTGCTTGTATTCATTCACGTAAGACGTGGTCCTCAAGCGGCAGATGCTGGTCAAACCGTCTTCGCCATCGTTCGCTTCGTGAGCGTGTTCAGCAATTGAACAGGCGATGAGGTTGGCCTCATCTGAAGGCGTGGCAGCGACGAAAACGCTGGCATAATTGATACCAGCCTCCATGAGCGTTTCTCTTGAGGTTATGTTTCCATTGACGACCAAACAATCCAAGGATTGCGCATTGGCCACGGCGCGGGAATCGTTGTCGACGACGACAAGGTCGTATTTTTCATTGGCCAGCGCTTTCGCCAGTGCAATTCCAACTCGTCCAGCACCACCGATAATGACACGCATATTTACTCACCTCTCAGAACGCCTCGGCGTATTTCTTGATCTTGTAGGTTCCACCGTTGAGTTCAACGGACCCTTCGGTTTCAAAACCACGAAGTCGATCAATGCCACTGTCGGCATAGGTTATACGGCTTACAGGGTGATAATAGTTGTATACTGAGCTACCAGAGGCGTCAGCTTCCTCAATCCAATCGAGGTATGCAGTAGGTGTTGAGAGAAGCCATTTGTTGTTCACCACATCCACTTGAGCCTCCACGAAGCAAGTTTGGAGAACGATGTTCCGCTCTTCGCACCAACTGTCCTTCAAAGGAAGTTGAATGTAGCCCCAAGCGTGAGCTTCCCAACCATCGTTGGAATAGAACGGGTCCCCAAGGACACCAAAGGCGTACCATCCGGGGATGCCTCGAGTCCTCAACAGGCTGAAGAAAGCGTTCGTTTGTTCATCGCAATCTCCCGTTCCAGCCGCAAGGCAAGCAGGACCCGAACGGGCGGTCGTTGGGGCCTCTCTGTCGTAGGTGATGAAGGCGTGAAGGTAATCGAACGTGGCTCGGGAAAAGGCATAGGCGTTGTCTGAACTACCCTCAGGCAGGCTGCTTGAAATCGCATCTGCCGTGGCCATAACAATCGCATCTTGAGCGTTGATGGCGTACCCATCACTTCCACCACGGTCGTACCAATAATCTCCGCCAAATTCTGCCTGACGCACCCCATTTCCGCGGTAGGCCAGGTCTGCAAATGTTCCAGAATTCTCAGCGTTGATCCCAACATCCTTTCCAGCGATTCGAGCATCAACACGACCGTCATCCCACCAACTGTAAGAGATCGATTGAACCTGTATGTTGAACTCGTATCTGAGTGAACCACCGTTTTGGAAATTTGAGCGGACTTTAACGCACTTGGCCAGAGGGCATTGTTCATCGCCACTTCCGATAGCCGGCCACCAAACTTCGTGTCCATTTGACGTCGTAATGGCGTTTGAGTAAGATCGGTCCGGCATGCCATCAACGGGGACATTGATGTCTTGTCCGTCAATGGAAAGCGTGATTTGAAGCGTTTGCTGAAGAGCGGTGGGCGTTACCGGTTCACTCGAGTCGCTGTACATGAATTGGGTCGCACCGGAAAGAGACGAATAAACCGTGGGCGGAATCAGGATGTTTTCGGTCGCACTGGCCTGACCGATGGCGTTTACATCCGCGATTTTTGACAAGGTGTAGCTGGCCTCGTTTGGATAAACATGGTACGGAGCGAGTTGAGACTGAAGGAACTCTTCAACACCACCGAATTCTCCAAACACAGCCTCTTGTGCTTGCGGAGAGAGCATCACGAAGGCCACCAAACCCAACATGGCAAAGCTACGGAAACGATTTTTCTGACGTTTCATGATGTTGCGTTGACGGCCCGTGTGGGTTTGAACAACACCGCGGCGAGAGGGTTTGTTGGCCATCAAATAGGTGCTTTCCTTGTTTCCCTTTTTCTTGCTAAATTGTTGTTCGAGGCGATAACTTCCACGATCGCCTTTGGGCAACACGCGACCACACGAATAGCAAATCGTGTCGCTGGGCAGCGTAGCGCTGCGGCAATAGGGGCATGCACCCATGTTCTTTGGCTCGGCTGGCGTCGTATAACAATTGTCCATGATGGCCCGTATGAAATTATCGGAAATTATCGGAATGTTAAGGTCAAAGATAGACCGCTAACCTCCGAGTAAGTATTCTTTTACTCTTCGGAATCAACGCTGGTTGAGGGTTGAGGAGCGGAAGGAAGACTTTGGGCGACGCGAGCTTGTTCTGCCCAAAGACGACGTAGCCGCCGTCGTCCTTCTTTCGGAACCGATTCCCAAATCCATGCTTCAGCTGATGGATTGGCCAAAATGACAAATGGAAGGATGAAGAGCCAGATGGTCGGTGTGAAAACGGCAGAATAAACGCCGACAAGAAGTGCAGAACGCCAAAACATTGACCGCAAAACAGCCCCCCAACGACGGTCGTGCAACATCAAGAAGCCATGGCGAGAGGTGATCAAGGCTTCAGCCCGAGGAGTAACCACCGACACCAGGGCAATGTTCAGCAAACCAATGGCGGAAAAAATGCCTTCAAATTCAAACATTCGAAACATCACGACCATGGCCGTCATCCCTCCAATGGCCAGCCCGAGTGCCCAACCACTCGATGGTTGAGAACCCCCTTTTCGGACCCTTGAACGGCGCAGCAAAAGATGGGAAAATATCGAAGCGAGGAGGGCCACAAACAGCAAGCTGAAGATGTTGAGACCGGTTCCGATGGCGCCCCCTGATTCAACGGTTATGAAGTACGGGCGAAACAACAGGCCGTCGGCCATGACTGCGTACACCCCTCCGAGGACAATGCCCCAAAACACTTGGCTCCACGCCGTCGGTAAGTCGTAGAAACCCGCAAATTTGGTCATGACACCGCGCCAACCCAGCGTCATGCCGATGAGCGCACAAAAACTCGAGAGCTGAAACAGCACGAGTTCCGAAACCATAACCAACCCTGCATGCCTTCCTTCTTCAATTCGTTGACGTCGAAATGGCCAAGGGTGGCATTCAAACACCTCCACCCTCTCCCGGAGGTATGGCACGACTCCTCTTGTTTGGTGGCAAAGGTGGCGTTGGTAAGACCACCACCTCGTCGGCCACCGCCGTTTGGTTGGCTGATGCAGGCCTCAAGGTGCTTCTGGTATCGAGCGACCCAGCCCACTCAACGTCGGATTCCTTGGATGTTGAACTTGGGCCAGTTCCCGTTGAGGTCGAAGGTGTTCCGGGCTTGTATGGACTTGAAATGGACCCTGAAGCCAAACTTTCCAACCTCCTACCAAAGGTGGGCGAAGCGATGAACAACATGGGCAGCGGAGGCATGGGCGGCTTTGGTGGACTCGGGATGATGCTTGACCCGTCGGCAAAGGATGAACTTGCTGATGTCAAGTCGGACATCAAGACCGCCGACATGATTCTTCCCGGGCTTGACGAAGCCTTGGCTTTTGATGAACTTCTCAAGCACATGGAGAACCCCACGTGGGACGTGGTGGTGTTTGACACGGCCCCAACAGGCCACACACTCCGGTTTTTGTCGCTGCCTGAACTCATTGAGTCATGGTCGGGACGTCTGCTTCGATTGATGCGGGTATCAGGTGGATTGCGGTCAATGCTCTTTGGACGAAAGGAAAGCGATGCCATGAAAGAAGAATTGGAGCGTTTCCGCCGACGTGTCCTCCACGTGCGCCGGGTTCTAAGCGACCCAGCCACCTCATCGTTCACGCTTGTCACCATCCCTGAGCGCATGGGCATCAACGAAACCCTTCGAGCCTACGACTCCCTCGTGGAGTACAAACTCCCCATCGGCGGATGCCTCGTCAATCGCATTACACCTGAATTTGACCATCCGTTCCTTGCAAAACGACGAACCCAAGAACTGGACCGCATCGCCGAACTCGATGAGAAACTTGCAAGCGTGAACATTGGCCAACTCGAATTAGCCGATGGAGAAATCGTTGGCCTCGAGGCACTCAGGGAAGTGGGACGATTGCTCTACGGTCAACCCGAACCGTTGCCCGATACGATCGGGCCTCACTCCATTGGGGCTGTTCTTCATCATGAAGTTCACCGAGGCATGGTGGGTGAACTCGAAGACAAGCATGAGCGCATCCAACTGCACTTCCCGGGTTTGGAACGGAGTGACCTTTCGCTGCGGAGTGAAGAAGGNGCCCTCTTTGTTGGTGTGAATGGCCGAGAGCAAGCCATCCCCACACAAACCCACGTGAAATCAAGCATGGTCAAAGCCTCCTTGGAAGGGGACATCCTTTCTCTCCTCATCCCTCGAAGTGGCGAATAATCTCTCACTGGGTTCTCAAGGCATGGATTGAAATGGGGTAACCATTAGGGCCAAACATGGCTCTTGAAGGCTTGTCGAGAGGTATCTTCCGCTCGTTGGGTTTGCTCAAGAACAAGCGTAAACTCGACGAAGAAGAACTACGTGAGATGACGCGTAGCCTTCGTCGTGCCCTTCAAGAAGCAGATTTCAACATTCGCCAAACCAAGGAAATCGTNGANCGTCTTGAAACACGGATGAGAGAAGAGGAACCTCGACCAGGCCTGACGATGCAGACCCACGCCATGAACATCCTCTACACTGAATTGGTGAGAATNCTCGGNCCNGCCACAACCTTCCAACCCCGAGGNGCCACCCTNCTTCTCGTGGGNCTNTACGGTCAAGGAAAAACGACCACGACGGCNAANTTGGCCGAGTGGTACCGCAAAAAGCACGGCCTTCGAGTGGCTGTCATCGAGGCTGACGTTCATCGACCAGGCGCCTACGCTCAGTTGTCTCAACTCTTGGAAGAGACCACCGTGCAAGTGTACGGCGAGCCCGATAACAAAGATGCCGTTTCCATCGTGCGCAACGGGCTTCAAGCCTGTGCCT
The DNA here is from genome assembly GCA_002704515.1 of Methanobacteriota archaeon. GTDB lineage: Archaea > Thermoplasmatota > Poseidoniia > Poseidoniales > Poseidoniaceae > Poseidonia. The sequence goes on along the minus strand of PAGK01000034.1, from coordinate 2,200 downwards.
CTGCTGATTTGGTCATCGTTGACACCGCTGGTCGCCACCAACTCGATGAGGAACTCGTTGAGGAATTGGAACGCATCGCTGGACTGACGCGAGCGACCGACCGATGGTTGGTCATCGACGCACAGGTCGGTCAAGCCGCCGGACCCGTGGCTGCTTCCTTCCACTCCCTTGCGGGCGTGACCGGTATTGTCATCACCAAACTCGACGGTACCGCCCGTGGTGGTGGAGCCTTGTCCGCTGTCGCTGCAACCGGTGCACCCATCGTTCACATCGGTGTAGGGGAGCGAATACAGGATCTGGAGAAATTCGAATCCGACCGATTCATCTCACGTCTCCTTGGAATGGGCGACATTCAGGGACTCATCGATTTAGCCCCCGAGGACATGGATGAAGAGGAAGCCATGCGCCTTACTCAACGATTGATGAGCGGGCGATTCACCCTCAACGACATGTACAAGCAAATGGAAATGATGTCCAAGGTGGGTACCATTGACAAATTGATGTCCTTTCTCCCGGGCAGCATGCTCGGCGGCATGGGCGCCATGTCCAAAGGGCAAAAAGAAGCCATGCAGGGCAACCTTGACCGCTATCGCACCATCATGGATTCCATGACGGCTTGGGAAAAGAACGAGCCAGCGAAGATCAAATCCGACCGCATCAAGCGCATTGCCCGAGGTTCAGGCGTCCGAGAAAAGGACGTGCGTGAACTCATCGGTCAGTGGAACCGTTCCCGGAAGATGATGAAGGGCATGGGTGGCAACCGCAAGTTGAACAAGCAGATGCGGAAGATGATGAAAGACGGCGACATGGACATGGACCCGTCTTCCTTCGGCATGTAAGCAATATTTCTTGCGAGTAAGTTGGAAAATTGAAATGAGGGTGATTTGATGCGACTCGAATGGCCTGTCTACGTCTTCACCGCTTGTGTCTTCCTCGCTTTTGCCCTCGGCGTCCAATTCCTCTCCCTCAGTACCGGTGCTGTGGTCGGACTGTTCCTCCTGCTCACCGTAGCTTATGCTTGGGTCGCCTGGGTCATGATCAAACAAAAGGCCGTGCTTGAGCTTCACGCCTACATCCAATGCGAGTCCTGCGGAAAAACGACCCCTGGTCAAGGCAAACATTGCATGCATTGCGGTATCGTCGTCCTTCCAAGTACACCTGAGGCATAGGGAAATTTGACAGAGGCTTATCTGAGGTTGCGAAGGTGGAATGACTATCACCCTCAGGAACGACAATGTGCAAAAGGCGGTGATTGAATGGATACGGTAACCCATGCATTCATCGGCCTCATCTGTGGCGAGATGGCCCCAAAGGACATCAAACATCGACGCAAAATAGGTCTCGCCTTTGGCATGCTGCCCGACATCACCAACGTCATTCTTGTTCATCCCTACCTCGGTTGGCTCGCAGGGCGAACCATCCCGTTTGCGCTTGGCATTGACTTCATCAACTTTCCAGAGATTCTTGACCATTGGACCTACCATGTCTGGCTTCTTTCTCACAGCCTCCTGTTTTGGGCCATCGTGTTTGCGCCGTTTTGGAAACGAAGCAGCGCTGCAAAACTCGCCACCATTGCCTATGTTTCCCACATCATCGCAGACATTCCATCCCACACCGGTGCGTATGGATTGGAACCGTTTTATCCAATACCCTACATCTTCGACGGCTGGTTTGATGCGTGGTTATGGGGACCAGGCCCTATCGCTGCCAGCATTCTTGGGTTCGGACTTGCCTACCTTGCCGTTCGAAGGATTCGCACGGAATGGCTGATTTGGCCAAGTGAGCGCCAAGTTGAACCTGATCTCAGCGGAACCCCTTGAGGTTCATTCCTCTTCAAGGACCTCGAGCATGGAATTGTACTCATGTTCAAGTTGTTCAACCCGCTCATCGGTCAAATTGTAGGTCTTAGCGAGCGTTTTGAGCAGTCGGCGTTCTTCTGGTGTAATGATGCGGTCTTCCATGGCTGTATCGTAGGCCCCCAAATAGGCGTTTTCTTCAACCGAATAGGACGAAGGAATCAATCGGCCCGACATGCCATCAAGGACTCGAAGTACTGGCGCGCGAAGGCCGAGGAAGAGAATACCTATGCCCACCCCACCGAGCAAACCTTGACCCAAAACTTGCTCCATGACTTCAGTGGTCGTAATGAAAAGAAGGGCACCGATCCCCGTGAACATGGCCGTCCTGAAGGTCTTTCGCA
>PAGK01000033.1:18576-21847 GCA_002704515.1 Methanobacteriota archaeon | reverse complement strand
ACTAAAGCGAGGTGAACAACGAGGAGCAAACCACCACCGAGGTAGCCTGCAGCGAAGGCTTTGTTGGAGATGGAGTCCATTTCCGAGTCATCACCCATATGAGGAAGAAGGGCATTGTAAAACACACCTGCTCCATTAAGACCGACGTTCGCCGCCATGAACATGATCAGGGCCCATATCCAACCCATCGATACGCCAAGGTAGGGTGAAAAGGCCAACAACACACAAGAAACCGCACCAAGCCAAGTGAGAATCTTCAACCACCAAATCTTGATCATTCGACGGTCGGCAATAACACCGAGGGAAGGTGCACAAATGGCGACGAGGAGGGCGCCGATCATCACGGCAGCCGAGTACATGGCGTCCGCTGTCCATTCACTTCCGAGTATTTTGGCGGAAATACCGTTTGCCTCAGCGAAAAGATAGGCGAACCATGCAGGAAAAATGGCCGTCGTAACCGACGTCTCAAAGGCACTTTTACCCCAATCGTACGCGCAATAACCTCGTACACGCTGGTCTTTGTCAACCGATACATTTGCTCCTTCCATGAACAAGCATGAATCAATCGCCTTATGAATTCATACCCGCCACTGGCTTTGGCCAAGGCGAAATTCCACAGAGGCAAGCGATGCCATCAATGGTCTCGGATGATGATGTAGCGGCCAAGGGCCTCTTGCCACATGATCTTCTGTCCAGCTTGGATGTTCATGGCTGAATCCTCACTGGGCATGGGGAGGATCATCATGGAGTAGTCTCGGTCGTTCATGGCATGGACTTCGTTGCCATCCAGGTGTGTGACAGTGGCCGTTCCCTTCTCAATCATAGGGACGTTGATGGAATCGGTGACGGTTCCAACGTGGGAGATTTTCTTTCCGGTGAAAATGCTTTCAAGAGAAAGGCGAGCCTTTGCTGAGCCGTGCTTTCCAGGTTTGGACTTGGAAATGCTCAGAATTTTGTAGGCCTCTTCGTCGACGACGCAAAATCGTCCAACTTTCAACGTTCGAATCTCAACTCGGTCGGTGCCTGGCATGGTATCACTCGAATTCGCTGTCAAGGTGTTGGCTTATCACCCTTCGCCCGAATGGACTTGGAATATTACAAATCACGAACATCAAAACGCTGGCCCGATTGTTCATGCGTTTGAGCGGTGATGAGCCCATACAGGGCCACTGCGACGTCCTCTGGTTGAGCGAGTTGGCCATTCTCATGGTAGCCAACGAAATTATCGAGCAAGGGGAAATCTTCGAGCGGAGCCGAACGAATCGCCTCTTGCATGGCTGTATCGACGATGCCGGGGGCAACCGAAACAGCTGTGATGTTTTCTGACGCACCTTCATCAGCGAGGCAACGGGTCCACATGTCCAAACCGGCTTTGGCCGTGCAATACGCAGACCATGACGCGAGCGGACGAAGCGCAGCCCCGCTGGAAATGGTCGTGACCCGAACACGATGTGCACCTTTCATCGATGGGTGAAGCGCTTGAGTTAGATGCTGAACTCCAACAAGATTGACCATCATGGAACGGGACCATTGGGATGGGTCCGCTTCGAAGAGCGGCTGAATTGGATGAATATCACCGGCGTTGTGAACCAAACCGTCGAGCTGAGAAACGCTCGACAAAATCTCCGTTGCTGCTTGTGCAACCATGTCAGGATTTGCAAGGTCACATGCCACCGCAAACGAATTCGGTGAAATGGATTGAATTTCTTGCGTAGTTTCACGGAGTGCTTCACTTTGACGAGCGAGAAGGGAAACGGTGGCTCCAGCTTTGGCCAGTTCAAGACAAACCGCCCGACCGATGCCTTTCGAAGCACCGGTGACGACGTAGGTTTGCCCTTTGAGTTCGCTCACAAATTCACCTCAGTAGGTGTAGAAACCTTGGCCCGATTTACGCCCAAGTTTCCCTTCGTCCACCATCTGAATCAGGAGGGGGGCAGGCGCATACTTCTCCGTGCCAAAGCCTTCGTGAAGGACGTTCATNATGTGAAGCACGGTGTCGTTTCCGATGAGGTCGGAAAGCGCCAGAGGACCAATGGGNTGGTTCATTCCAAGTTTCATGATGCCGTCGATGGCTTCGGGCTCGGCCACACCTTCTTGCAGGGTCAAGATGGCTTCGTTGATCATCGGGCAGAGAATACGATTGGAAACAAAACCCGGTGCGTCGTTGCACGACAAGGCGGTCTTGCCCATCTTTTCCGCCGCTTCAACAACGGCTTGATTTGTGGCTTCACTTGTGCCGTCTCCATTGATGATTTCAACGAGTTTCATGATGGGAACTGGATTCATGAAGTGCATGCCGATGACCTTGTCCGGTCGGTTCGTTGAACCAGCGATGGTCGAGATGGAAATGGATGATGTGTTGGAGGCGAGGATGGTTTCTGGTTTGCAAATCCCGTCCAATTCGGAAAAGATCTCGGCCTTCAACGACAGAATCTCGGGAACGGCCTCAACAACTAAATCGCAATCAGCGCAGAGGTTTCGGTCGGTGCCGGTGGTGATTCGACCGATGGCTGAATCTGCGTCAGTCACCGTCATCCGTTCCTTCATGACCAGTTTTCCAAGGCTGAAATTGATGGTCTCCATACCCTTCTGAATGTAGTCTTCTTTGATGTCAATCATGACCACTTCGTAGCCCGCAACTGCCGCCACTTGTGCGATACCGTTGCCCATTTGTCCTGCGCCAATGACACCAATCTTCTGAATCATGTTGTTCACCTGTAGTGCACGCCATGAGCATGCCGTTCAAGAAGATGCGTATTCCAAACGACGGTGCAGGGGAAAATGCTAATCCCACAGTCAAAGATTGGAGTACATGGTCGAGATTGTGTGTCCTCATTGCGAGGAAGAAATTACACTCGATGACGATGCATCAGGTGAATTCCTATGCCCGCTTTGTGATGGTACATTCGAATGGAACATCAATCCGACCAACGACAGGCAAGAAGTCTCGTCCATCGAAGCCGAAGAGCGTGCACGCGCCCGCAGTCTTGGATTGAAGATACTGCGCACTGGGGCGTCCAGCACCCTCTTCATCATGGGAATTGTTATGATTGCCATGGGTTCTATTGGCCTTGCTTTTTGTCAAGACATTTGGGCAGAAATGAATGAGCCCCAAGGAGATTCCTTCAGTTCCCTGGGTGCTCTCTTCATTTTGCCAGTCATCCTTATCGGGTATTTTCTCTCAGGCGGGACGATTTTGTTGGGCCTCGGTTTCGTGTTGAGTGTGTTGATGAGNGCGGGTANNNGTTANNCNNGTTCCTCGTNAACAGGA
>PAGK01000033.1:0-18571 GCA_002704515.1 Methanobacteriota archaeon | reverse complement strand
TGCAGGGNAAAGAGATAATNCGANGNTANNTNNGNNNNGNGNNCATGGTNGAGATTCTTTGCCCGCATTGNGAGGGAGAAATTGAACTTGAGGATGATGCATCCGGTGAATTTGCNTGCCCTCTTTGCGATGGNGAGTTNGAATGGAACGTTGACGAGGAGGATTCCAGCNGGGNCCGTNAACGGTTTTACTTTTGANGCATCNAGCATCAAACCGATTGCCGTTGTNCAAGGTGTNATCGTGGGCATCTCATTCATCGTCGTGTTGATGTGCTTTACGGCGGACCCGTTGTACACGCTTTCAATCGAGGATGATGAGTGGTTGTATTCTGCAGACACGATGACGGTCCAACCTGATCNAGANATCTATGGNATGAGTGGAACGGAGGACTACAGTGCATACATCGATTATCTAACCAAACAAAACGAAGAATGCGTCACCTACCTAGGAGAAAAATGCGACGGAATTGACGAGATGGTCGAAGCCATGGAAGGATGGGATTCTGCTGGNAACACCTACCAATTTTTGANNTTGATTGCGTTAATTTCGATGATTTTGATGCCTATCTTGAGTTTGACGTTTANNCTCTATGAGAGGAANGTNATCNANATGCCAGTGAAAGCGGCTGTTATGGTCCATTTTTCNGGCAGAGGCGCCTATTATTTCGGATGCTTCATGTGGTTCTTGGCCATCGTACTTCATATGATACTCGCTCCGGAAGCTTCGGGTCCAATAGGTATGGGTGAATTTGATGTGGGCATGTTCGGGTATGCAGGTGTCTTTTGGTTTGGGCTGGTCATGAGCCTCCTTGCTCCAATCGTTCATGCAGGGCTCTGGTTTGTGCCTCAAGACAATTGAGAGGTAGCCCGACTCGGATTCGAACCGAGGTCGGCGGGACCAAAACCCACCATGATGGACCCCTACACTATCGGGCTGTGTAGTCCGGTCGGAGCGGTTCCGCTTTTTGTTCTTGTCGGCTTTCAAGTCAGCGAAGGAACTCATGGTCTCCGAGTGTTTTTCGTGCACTGTCGATGAATTGAGTCAGGTCNAGTTCGCTTTGAGCCATGTAGANCTTGGCTTGCAAGGCCATGTCCATTTTATCGAGCGAACGAACGAAGATTGCCTCTGGTGAGGATTGAGCTTCATACTCGTCGAGCAGCGGCACCCACTCTGGCGCCAGTTGAGCCATGGCGGCACGTTCGTCTTCGGCTTTGGTCGACCGGTCGTCGCTGGGAGTCAAATCGCCTACAACGACTTCGGGGAGGTCGTGAACGAGGCACAGGGTGAGCACGCGTTCAAGGTTGAGTTCGGGGGGGCATAATTTCAGAGCGAGAATGGCCATACCCCACGAATGGGCCGCCACCGATTCAGGCGCCTTGACCCCTGCATTGACCCATCCTTGGCGCAACACATCCTTGAGCCCAAGATAGGCCATGAGGTCGTCGCGCATGGTGGTGGCTTGAAGCGCGGGTTCAAAACCCCACCTCCCAAGTTCGGTTCATGTCGGGGCGAGTTCCTCTGTGGTGGGATGAAGCCCATGCGTACCTCGCCAAGGATGAACTTCTTGGGTCTGTGGTTGAGCAATTTGGGCCACAAGGAATCACCAGCCGCGAAGATTTGTTCCAAACCCTCGTGAGGTCAATTGTGGGCCAACAGATTTCCGTGCTCGCAGCCGATGCCATCTGGGGACGATTGGTCGAACATTTGGGAGAAGTGACGCCCCTGGCGGTCCTTGCTACCGACCAGCCAAGCATCGCAGCCTGTGGGGTGACCCGGCCAAAAGCCAGCTACATCTACGGCCTGGCTGAACAATCCGAGCTCCTGCTCAATCAGCCGTGGGATGAGATGACGGATGAAGCCATCAAGAAGCACCTCATCACCTTCAGAGGCATTGGGCCGTGGACGGCGGAAATGTTGCTGATGTTTCATTTTCTTCGGCCCGACGTGTTCAGCTTGGGCGACATCGGCCTGATACGTGGAACGCAACGCTTGGTTCCCGAAGCCGAAACCAAGGAGGCGGTCGGGGAGATCGCCGAACGTTGGCGCCCCTACAGAACGGCCGCAGCGTGGTACCTCTGGCGTATTCTGGACCCTGTTCCCGTTGAATATTGACATAGCGAAGGTTTGACATGAAGCACCTTCGTGGTGGAATCATGGCCGAAGACCCGCTTTCACCCCGGGACCCACCGCAGACCATCGCTGACCGATTGGGTTCAACCGGAAGTCGAATCGCTGCTCTCTCGAGACAGGCNGCACAGGCAACAAAAGATGCGGTGGGNAAAGTCGCTGATGCCAGCAAAGANGCGGCCGCNAAAACAAGCAAAGCCGTCTCNGATGCCAAAGAAGCACGCCGTGAAAAGAAAGACGAACANCTCACGAAGAAAATTGAAGAGACCCGAGCCGAACTGAAAGATGACGGTCACATCCCGTTGGCGCCTGCCATGATCACTTTGCCAGAATTTGAGGAAGAGCGCATGGCCTTGATGGCNGANGAACACGATATTTTGGTTGAACTCGTTGACCACATGCACGCTCTTTCAAGCCGTGTTGATCAACTTGAACAAACCTATCGAGCCTTAGCCATCGAAGAAAAAGCCAACCGAGGACTTGAACTTGCGGGCAAAGAAGCGGATTCCTCTCAATCACCAGAAGCCACGTCAAGAGGAATGACCTCGGCGTTGAGCCTGCTCGGGGCATCACTGGTGTGGGTGGTCTTGTTGACCGGGCTCGACCGGTACCTTGCCTCGAACGAAATCATGCTGTTCTCAAGTTATCCTGCCGAAATTCCTCTCTGGGGCATAGGAGCGGGTTCTTGGGTNATGTTTGTCTTACATCAAATTGGTAAAACCGCACCTTTCCTTCGGGTTTCCAAGCCCATGCTTGTCCAAACTGGACTCGCTGTTGGTATCACTACCGTGATGGCACTCTTGCTTTCTGATGACACCATCTCAACGATGTCAAGTGTGTGGACGTGGGGCACAGCCATTGCCGTAGCCGTATTGGTTTCGTCAAGTTTGGTGGCCAGCGCTTGGAAAACCACACGAAGCGTCCTGTCGCCCGGCGAAGAGATTGAAATCATCGATTGACGGCTTCAACGTCTTTGAACAAATCTCGCGTGATGTTCTTTTGATGCGACTCGAGCGTCCCGCCGCCAATTTCCAAGAGTTTGGCGTCTCGCCAAAGGCGCTCAACGTGGTATTCTCCAACGTAACCGTAGCCGCCCATCACTTGCATGGCAGCATCAGCNATTTCTTTGGCTGCCGTGGTGGCNAACAGTTTCACGCCNTCNGAATCNAGGCGTTGACCNGCNGTTCCAATGGTNANGTTGTTGGCNGTGTCGTAGATGTANGCNCGCATGGCTCGGTACTTNGCCCAGCTTTCACCGATGTAGCGCTGNATTTGACCGAAGTCTCGAATGGGTGAACCAAAGGCTGTGCGGTCCGTGGCGTATCGGTTCATTTCGTCAAGGGCTCGACGGCCGATACCCAAAGCCATCCCGGCAAGGGTGAGGCGTTCAAGTTCGAGGTTGCCCATCATGTGAATGAGGGATTCGCCGACACCGCCGACCAGGTTCTCTGCTGGAACGAGGCAATCGTCGAACACCAATTCCGCTGTGTTGGAAGCGCGCATACCGGTCTTGTCGTAGATTTTCTGACCGACGCTGTACCCTTGCATGCCTGCTTCCACAAGGAAGGTGGACATCTGGACACGGCCCCGTTCGTCTTGACCCGTTTTTGCATACACCCAGACAACGTCCGCCGGTGTACCTTCTTCGTCAATGCACCCGTTGGTGATCCACATTTTTCGTCCGTTGAGGACCCAAACACCGTCGTCTCGCTGAACGGCTGAAGTCGAAAGTCCGAGAACGTCCGTCCCTGCATCAGGTTCGGACATGGCCATGGCTCCAATCCACTCACCCGAGCAGACTTTGGGCAAAATTCGTGTTTTCTGTTCCTCGGTTCCATTGTAAGCGAGGTTGTTCACGAAGAGCATGGAGTGGGCGAGATAGGCAAGGGCAAAACCCGGGTCTGAGGCCGACAATTCTTCGTGGACAATGGTGCATGCAACGGCATCGAGACCCGCACCACCGTATTCTTCGGGTGCACTGATTCCGAGAAGTCCCAATTCCCCCATGCTTCGGAGCAATTCGTGGTTGAATTTCTCCTCACGATCGTACTCAAGCGCTTGGGGTTCAACGTACTCTTGCGTCCATTCACGAACCATTTCTCGTAGCATCAAGTGCTCTTCGCTGGGGTTGGCGATGTCCATGGTGGCCATGTAACGCCGTCTTCACGGTGGCTTTTGACCTTTGGCGCCCAGCCGAGAACCGGTGGGCACTCACTCTTCTTCCGTGCCGTCGTCGCCCAGCATTTCTTTTCGGAACGCCCGGTAATCTTCCTCTTTTTCAAATTCAATTGGTAGAACAATACGGTCCCCACAGTCTTGGCATTCATATTGCTGCCCAACCATGAACCCCATGTAGGGGTAAACTCGAATGGAATAGCAAGAGGGGCACACTCGAAAAGACACGGTAATCGCCTCTGTCCTCACTCTTCTTCCTGAAGCGCTTGGCGAAGTTCAGCAACATCGATGCGATGGTCTTCGTTGGCGTCAAGCGCCTTGATAATCTCTGAGATTTGGCCGGGGGACAACACATCACCGAGGATGTCTCGAATGCCGTGGTGGAGTTCGGGGCCGTTGATCGTCCCATCGCTGTCTGCATCAAATTGACCAAACATGTCATCGATTGACATTCCTTTTTCACCAAGGGCATTTCGTAAGTTGCTCAAGGCCTCATTCGCCGTCCATGCATCGTCGCTCATGGTGGTGGACGAGGTGTCGGCGCCCTAAATCGTTTGCATGCCTTGAGAAAGGGATGATGGCCTCAAGGACGGTGTTGCTGACGGCCTGACTTGGAAACTCCTCACCGGGTTTCAGCCTCACTTTTCGTGGATTCTTTTTGTAGTCTTGACCTGCATAAGTTCATGATGGAGGGAAGTTTGCGCCCAAAAGGGAACGCTATGGCCAAGAAGTACATCGCACGTGACCCAAGGACGGGCAAGCCGATTCAGGTAGCCCAATCCGTCACGCAAGATGTCTCCTACGAACCCCTCATAGGACCTTGGTCGGCTCTCCTTCCAGATGACATCATGTCACTCGCCGAAGGCTCCCTTCCGGAGCGAAATGTTCGTTGGAAGAACGACACGCTGACGATGACTCGAAAACATGGGATACGAGGATTGGGCCACGTGCCCAAGCACATGATTCGACCGGCGCACACGTTACTCCTGTTGGCGTTTGAAGACGACGACCCGGAGATTCGAATCGCCGCTTTGGATGTCCTTCCCGAATTTGCTGTTCGACGTTCAAATGAATTGTTTGACTGGTTGTCTGTTTTACTTGACGACGAAGATGTCGATGTACAAAAAGCAGCAAGCGCCGCCTTGTGCAGAGCGGCACCAACGTTCCCATCGGGTGTCCGTTCCTCACTGGAAAATGAATTGCGTTCGGCCAACAAAGAACGCAGTCAAGCGGCATGGAAAGGTTTGGAGGCGCTCACCAAAACATGGCCTGATGTCGTTGCAGACCATGTTGACTCCCTTCTCTTGGAACCTGATGCCCAACTACGTCGACGTGCTGCCAAAATGATCAGAGCGATTGTCTCTCGAAAAACGTCCGTTGTTTGGGATTTGGTCTCCTGGGCCCTTAACGACGAAGATGCCCAGGTGCGCCGAATCGTTGCGAAATCCCTGCCTCGTTTGGCCAAGCAAGACGTCCGTATGGGAACCATGTTTGCTGAACGTGCCATCGCTGATGCGGACCCCGATGTTCGCCTTTCCGCCATCAAGGCCATCGAAAAACTCAACCGAGGCCACGGACGAGCACGGGATTTGATTCTCGCTGGTGCCCGTTCTTCGGATGTTCGAGTTCGGCGAGCCTGTGTTGACTTGTTGCCCAAGCTGATGGATGAAGATGAACTGCGTGCACTGGTCGATGACCTGCTCAAGACAGAGACCGACCAAAAGCTCGTCCAGAAACTCATACAGTATCGCTTTGATGCGATGCTTGAAGGCTCAGAAGCGGAGAAAAACGCCGCTCTTTCTCCTGCCCTGGCCGTGCCAGACATCGACAAAGAGGTGCTTTTGGCGCAAGGCAAGCGAGTTGGCATGGGTCCTACGGAGAAGCTGCCGACCGAACCCACCGAATCAGCCCCCACGGAGAAGCCCACTGTACCCGCACCCAAGCCTTCGCTGACCCGCCGGCCGACCCAAGACGAGGTGATGGGTTACCACGATGATGACGATGATGATTTCATGCCCGACGATGATATGCCCTACCTGTGAGGCCGGCTGAACAGTGCAACAGCGTTAAGAACAGGTGGGCGGTCGGCAACTCGCTGAAGAGGTGGAGAAGATGGACGACGAGCGACCATTCGACGACAAAGCACTCCAATTTGATCGACTATGGGACGGTATCACCCCAAAAGGTGTCAACCGAACGAAGTCCTTGAAATTCCGTCAATACATCCTTGAGCATGTTCGACAAATGCGCCGACCATTGAACCGTGAGAATGCTCGACGGTATTGGATGGGCGAACTCCAGAAAGAAATCGCTGACCGCGACAACTTCTGAGCACCCTGTGGAGGTCGCCTCGTCTCGGCGGCCAATGAACACCCCTGAGACGAACGGTGAGACCGATGTTCACAACAACACGCTTTGACACTTGGGACCTCCCTGAATCGATTCAAAACGGCCTTTCGGCCATGGGCTGGGAATTTGCCACCCAAGTTCAACGAGACACCGTTCCTCTTGCACGCCAAGGAACCGATGTCATTGGCCAGGCTCGAACAGGGTCCGGAAAAACGGCGGCCTTCGGCTTGCCCATTCTCGAGCGGTGCCAAGCAACGGGAACGCTCCAAGCGCTGGTTCTCACTCCCACACGTGAACTTGCCAATCAAGTCGCTGAGGAATTTCAACTGCTCCAAGGAGATGCAGGACTCACGATTTTGACCGTCTATGGTGGAACCGACCTTGAAAAGCAAGCCAAAACGCTCGACAAGGGCGTCGACGTGATCGTCGGAACACCCGGTCGTGTGATGGACATGAGTGAGCGCGGCCACATCGACCTCGCCGCTCCCAAAATGATGTGTCTCGACGAAGCTGACCGAATGTTGGACATGGGATTCTTCCCCGACATCATGTGGGTCGTTGAACGCATGACGGGTCGAGAACAGACGCTTCTTTTCTCCGCCACCTTCCCGCAAGAAATCATTGATGCAGCTCATGAATTCATGAACGATCCCGATTTCGTTCTCACCAATGCTGAGGAGCTTGACGTTCCACCAATCGACCTCTTCTCGGTTCGAATTGGACGTTCCAACAAATTGTGGGTCCTTGGCCGCCTTTTGGCCCGAATGGAGGATGCCGATCAAACCATTATCTTCTGCAACACCAAGCGAATGGTGGATTTGGCGGTTGAACGCTTGAAGAAACACCGCTTTGACGTGGCAGGCCTTCATGGGGACCTCAGTCAAAATCAGCGTGAACGCATCCTTAATTCATTCAAGGAAGGAGAAGTCAAGACCATCATCGCCACGGACGTCGCAGCCCGAGGAATCGACGTTGACGGCATCACATTGGTCGTCAACTACGACATCCCAAACGACATGGATTCCTTCATTCATCGCATTGGACGAACCGGTCGAATTGGACGGACAGGAGAAGCGTGGAGTCTGGTCTCAAGAGACGACGAACCACAGCTTTCCAGAATCATGGCCACCTATGGACTTGACATTCAACCAAGCGAGGCTCCAGAATTGCCAGAAGGCATTGACCGAGACCCTGTTCGCCGCCAGGAAGACTTTGGTGAAACCGCCGATGTTTTCGGATACGTCACCGTAAAACTCTCGCTTCACCCCGACCAAGCAGGCTCAACGCACTCCGTCGCCAATTGGCTTGTTGAGCAATTGCGATGCGACGAACTCGCCATTGGAACCATTCGCTTTGACGACGATTCGACCTATGTCAGTCTGCACAGCAGCAAAATTGGAACCGCCATGAAAGCCATGGAAAAGCGACCCTACAACGGTGAGAACCTCACGGCTGTCATCGTCGAGTGATCACTCTTCTTCGCTCCGGCGCTTCCACGAACCCGACTTTTTTTGGTGGTGGCCTTTGGGCTTTGAATCAGCCTTCATGTGGTCATCTTCGGATTCGCTTGGCTGAGGTTTTGACGGCCACGTGCCATCTTCGAGCGGCCGTTCAACGGTTACCGTGGTCCCAACACCAACCACCAGGCCCAGAGCCGAGAGCGACCAAGCATAGCCAATGGCATCGTCCCAACGTTGTTGCGCCTCACCACATTCGGAAGAAAGTTGACTTGAGAATTCGCAAAAAGCGAGGGTGTCTCTTGCATCTATAGCTTCTTGATTGGTTGAGATGTTGGTCATGGCCAAAACGAAAAGCAGCAGCGCAGCTCCAAGCAATGCTTTGTGCTTGGTCTCCCACATTCTTCGCTTTGAAAATCGCCAAGGAGAAGGGTCGACTTTGGTCGCTTCAAGGGTTCGGGCTGGGCCACCGAAGCGCAGAAACCACACCAACCACATGCTGACGAGAACCACAAGGAAGCCCCACGTGTAAACCGTTTCGTGGAATTGCCACATGGGTGTCAAGCAGGCTTGAACGTTGGGCGTCTCAAGGCAAGAATTGACGGCGATTGGATAGAAGACAACCAAACGGAGAATGTTCAAAACGTACACAATTCCACACATCACGCCAACGGCTTTCAGCTTCTCTCGCTGGGGAACACCGTCGGTCATCATGACCAGCGTAGAAAGAAAAATCATTTCATGAACGCCGGCGCATTCGTCGGAAACATAGAGGCCAACACTGTCGTAAGGTCCGGGAAAATCAACGTGAAGCAGGTCAATCCGAGTCAACCATCCGTTGTGATGACTGATGACCGCCGTCCCTTCGCCATAGATCAGGTTGGTCAATTCGTTCCAAATCCATGCTTCAGTGACTTGGATGGGTGCAAGGGTGTCGGAGGGCATGGTCAAGAACCAATAGAAGAGTTCGACCACGATCAGAGCCAACGGAATGCGCCCGTACCGAAGACCGAGTTCACCGACCTCTTTCCAGGACATGTCCCCGTCGGGACGAGCCGTTTTGGTCGCCGCCATGGTTGCAGACCATGCTTGTTGTTGAAAAGTTCTCGCAAGCCAATCCCAAGGTTTGCTGCATTGTCAGCCTTGGAGCATGTGTTCAAAACGGTTCAGTGGCTGGGCTGACCATGGCGGGTGAGCATGGCCACACCAACATCACCCACCGCCTCGATGTTCTCGGCTTCTTTTGTCCAGTTCCAGTTGCGAAGACTCGCGAGGCCCTTGAACATCTGAACACAGGAAATGTTCTCGAGGTCTTAGCCGACGACCCAGAAACCCTTCACGACATGCCATTGCTCATCGGGCGAGGACCTCATCAACTCATGAATGTCCAAGAGCATGAAGGCGAAATACGGTTTCTCATCGAGGTGAAAGCATGAAAATGACACGAAGTGAAGTCCCCAGTGTGGCCTTCCTGCCAACCGACCGAGGAGATTTTAAAATCGAAATCTTTCATGAAGAAACGACCGGTTTTGACCACGTGGCCTTGACCCTCGGCGACATGTCGGGCCCTGATCCAGTGCTGATTCGCCTCCATTCAGAATGCTTGACCGGCGATGTCTTTTCGAGCACACGGTGCGACTGCGGTCCGCAACTTCATGCTGCGCTCGATGCCATTGTCGAGCGTGGCTGGGGCGCTTTGCTGTACTTGCGACAAGAAGGACGTGGAATTGGACTTCATGCTAAAATCCAGGCCTATCACCTGCAAGATGCGGGTGCCGACACGCTGGATGCCAACCTCATGCTTGGCCTTCCAGCTGATGGGCGTGATTATGCCATCGCTGCAGAGATGCTCGAATCGTTGGGAGTCGCCAACGTTGAGTTGCTGACCAACAACCCCGAAAAGGTGAATCAGTTGACCAAGCACGGAATCAACGTCGCTGCTCGAACCCCACTCATCGTCGGTGTTGGTACGCACAACCGAGACTATCTTGCGACCAAAGGCGAGCGTATGGGTCACCACATCAGTGACCAAGATTTGTGAGTGGGGCCGTGGCCGGGAATTGAACCCGGGCTGGCAGAACCACAATCTGCCGTGCTAACCCCTACACCACCACAGCCATGAGAGGTACCTGCGCCTCATGGGCGGGGTATTTCAAACATGCGCCGCTGACTGAAAAGAAGTCGAATCTGTTTGCAGCAGGTAACCCTTTGTTTCAAGAAGTGCCATGCTATGCAAACTCACATGCGACCTTCGTCAAAGGCACTTTCCCTTGTTTGGATTCTCCTCATGCTATCCATTTCACCTTGCCTTTCCAGTGCACAAGGCCGGAGTGTCCACAGCACGAGCGTCGTTGACCTCTTTCCTCAAGGCGAGTTCACCGATATGGCGGCGTGGACGGCCGGTGCCGAAACCTCGTTTACGCAGGACCCCGCTACACACACCGAAACCATGGTGGCCGATCAGCGTCTGACCATGGTTCACACCCGCCCAATTCATTTGGACACCATGACGGTTTGGTCGTCTACATCACCCACCGATTCGAACTATTCAACCGGCGCCCCCGATGGAGCGAGTACATGGTCAACCGGGCCTGAAATCCAACTGACCGACTTTGACATCACCGGGCTTTCAGGGTACCAAATGTACGAAGTTCACATGTTGGGCGTATTCCAAATCCCGGATTCATTGTCCGAGGATACCGTACGGGTTTCAGTCCAACACGGCGACGGATTTGATTTGCTCAAAACCTTTGCACACACCCAAGGAAACGTGGACTACATCAACAATTCAGCCTTCAAACTGAACATCACCGACCTGATGGAATGGACATGGAATGACATCAGTGAAATGGTGTTCACCCTGGATTACGTATCCGCTGGAGGGATTGACGACTCGAGGCTGGTTGTTGATGCGGTTGGCCTCGACATCACCGTTCAAACCCCATGGTACGGCGGTGAAGTTGGATTTGCGAATTCCGAGTTTTCTGGACATGACCTTCCAGTCATTGGTCTGGAATTGGAGGCAGGCACAACCAACAACCTCGCTCTGGGCGACTGCGGTCTTAAACCGACGATTGAAGGCACCTCTGGAGACTGGACAAGTGCACCGTTCACCCATCCTCCCGAACAACTTCTTGGCCGTGTCCATCACGCACTCGCCGATGATGGTGCTGGCAACACAACCGTGGAAGTGGCTGTGTCCCCAGATGGGGAATCGTTCGGTGAATTTGTCGTTCTTCAAGCCAACACACTGCTTCCACAAGGGCAGCATTACACGGTCAAAATCTCAGTCACCGATGGCTGCTTAGCCGCCGTTTGGGTGGACGTTAACGACCCATCGCTTTCCATCTCCGGACGGGTGTTTGGAACCAACGACGGCATCGATGCCGAGTATTCACGGTGGTTGGTGTTCGTGAACGATGCGTTGGTATCCAATCAGCCCATGGCCCTTGGGACATTTACTCATGAATGGCCCATAGGCGCCTACATGCAACCTGGTGCTACGTCGTTTACCGTTTCCGTACGGGCGTGGTTCACATGGGACTCAGATGGAAGCGAAAGCCACACTGCTCTGGAATTCACAGACCTCGCTGTTTCTGGAGGATACTCCATTCAGTGGGATGAAGACCCCGTCTGCCAACCCATTGGCGACCAAGTGCTGACCGAGGACAACGGAGGAAGCATCCTTCCATTCCTCAGTCGCTGCAGCGATGACCGTGCCAGCAACGACGACTTGCAAGTCATGTTCACCAACAGCGATGAAACGTTGGTGGCGGTCGACCTTACCGAAGGAGATGTTCGCCTACGCTTGCTGGCAGAAGCGAGTGGACAGTCCGTCATCGGCATCACCGTGATGGATCCAGCAGGAAACACCTGGAGTCAGACTTTCACGTTGCTTGTTGAACCGGTTGATGACCCACCTGTCATCGCTGAATTCCCTTCCATCATCCCCGTGGAACTTGAACTGGAAACGGCCATCAACATGACCTGGAGTGATGTTGACACCACATCGGGACTGACGGCGTCCACCAACCGTTCATGGGCCAGCGTTGATTTGACGAGCAGCGTCCTTACGGTCACCCCTCCAGTGGTTGGGTTCCATACCGTCCTTGTCAGCGTGTGCGACCAAACAAGCTGCACGGACCGAGAAGTTGACCTCGAAGTGATGGCGCTTCCAGACCTCCTCGTTGAATCAATCAACTTTGACAGCGATGAGATGCAGCAAGGCGACGTCATCTCAATGCGCGTCCTTGTGCGAAATCAAGGCCAGTCAGAAGCCACGATGGTTTCCGTTCGTTGTCAGACCGATCAACAACTCATCGGCGTCCAAACCATCCCCATTATCCAACCTGGAGAGCTCCAGTCCGTCATGTGCGATTGGCAGGTCCCGCTCGATGCACGAGTGTTGCGATTTAGTGCCGTGGTTGACCGAGGCCTCGAAATACAGGAAGGCGACGAAACCAACAACGAGATGGAGCGGTTGATGGCTATCAACGAACTTGAAGTGAGCGACGAGGATGAGAGCGCTGGTTTGCTCTCAAGCCAAACAGCCTGGATTGGTTTTGTTGCCCTCGCCCTGGGTGCGCTCGGTCTTCTGGTGTTTATGATGCCAGCGAAGATCAAGAAAATCGAATGAGGGAGAGAGCACGTCGAACATTTACGGACGCATCCCCAATGTCGGATAACGCGAGAACCACCCTCAAACTTCATAACCAAATCGTGGAAGGGCCGCTTGCTTTGAGGTCGTGGGGACCGTTCAACTTCGGTTGACAGAGCAGGAGTGGGAACCATGTCTCAACTGAAAATCCGCATTGAAACGGAAGAATACATTTACGAAGAATACATCGAAGCTTGATGCTCAAGACGAAGTTGGCCAACGCCGAGGGTAAACATCGGTGTCCATCAGGACCATGCTTGGCCGTGCTATTTCTCCAGTTTCCATGGCGATGATATCGTTTGAATCAGCTTTCAATTTCACAAAGCCAACGGCTTCCTCCTTGAGGGATGCGACCATCAATTCCGTGCCTTTCTTCAATCCCTTTGGAATTGAGATGAGTCCAGGAAGCAACAACGGAGCGCCATAGGCCAATGCAGCGACGGCGCTGTCTTTGACCTGACAACGAGGTACATCAACCAGCAATTTCTCAATGGGGTGAACGATCGCCTTGAGGGCTTCTTCTTGTCCACATTCTTTCCAAAGCCAGACGGCGTCGGCCAACTGGTCCATGGTGACGCAATCTTTGAGGTCAAACATTCCTGACGTTTCCCTTCGCAGTTCCTTCAGGGTGACCGGCGTGTTGAGCAACAATCCCATATCACGAGCCATGGTTCGTATGTAGGTACCTGCATCACAGGAAATACGAGCAACAGCATCGTTCCCCTCAACATCAAGCAGTTCAAAGGCATGGATGGTACGGGTCCTCACCTGAACCTTCACCGCAGAAACTTCTGGGGGTACGTTGTAAATGCGTCCGGTCATGGAAGCGATCGTCTTCTTCAAATCCGCTTCATCAGGCATGGTGCGAAAACGAAACACGGCGATGTAGGTCTTTTTGTGTTTGAGAATCTTATTGGTAATCTTCATGCAACGTCCAGCCATCAAAGGGAGAACACCCGTGGCAAAGGGGTCAAGTGTACCCCCGTGTCCAAGCCGGTCGAGTCCAAGCAAATCACGAGCCCATGCTGCCAATTGATGGGAGGTGGGGCCCGCAGGCTTGTCCACGAGGATAAAGCCGGAAGCCAGCCGTTGCTCAAGGGTTCGTTCATCAGGGACGGTACCAAAGGCGTCGTCCGTTGTCGGCTTCGAATCAAGAACATGGACGCTCATTGTGCTTCCTCCAATATGGCGACGACAGCGTCCAGTATTTGAGATGCATTGAGGACCGTTGCGTCCAAAACATGAGTGTAAGGCTCGGGGTCTTCAGGGAGAAGGTCGTAAAGCATCTTGAAACGTTCACCATCAACCGCCGAGCGCTGACGGTTGGCATGAAGCGCTTCCTCAAGGCTCAAGCCTTCCCGGTTGGATACTCGCCGTGCACGTTCTTCGTCGCTCACATCGAGCCAAAGACGAAGGATGGGGAGTTCGAGTTTGTAGGCCCACCAACCCGCCAATCTTGATTCAACGATGTCGGCCGAATCGTCGCCCTGCATCCGTTGTCGGAGAAGTTCATCCAACGAGCGGTCAACATCAAGCTCATTTTTGCAAAGTTCGCCAAAATCACCTAGCGACATGCCACGACGTTTGGCTTCCTCTCGAAAGACATCTCCACCATTCAAGCAGGTCCAACCAAACCGGTCCATCAATCCTCGAACAAGGGTGCTCGTTCCGCTTCCAGGGTGTCCTGAGACGGTCAGACGGACCATGTCTACACGACCCATTCGTGAAAACAGATGTTGCATCGTTTCAATTTCGGTCCATCGTGGGTGATGACGTCGCTGTCGCACTCGGGACATTCTAAGGCGATGCCAGCGAGGAGACCTGCGGATTCCTTCTCAGGAGCTGGTTTTCCAGAGGACGAGGAGGCGCGCTTCCGTTGTTGCTGACTACGTTTTGAGCGTTGTTGACGCTTCTTGGCTTGGGAGGAGGTCGCCACAGGTTTTGTGGCGACGAGGTGAAGAAGCGGTTCTTTCAACACCTCACCGGAGACAACGAGAGGGTGGGATTTGTAGCGTACGAGTTTGATGTGCCGGTCAAGGACACGGCCATAGGCGGCACTCATGCAGATGTAGCAACAAATCCAGGCGGGGAAAAAGAGGAATTTACCCTCCAAAAGATGCCACTCTGGTGCCCATGGGAGCGAAACATAGTCCACACGGAAGGTCTCGACTTTCGTCGTCAGCCAGGCAAAGATACCAATGATGAAAATCATGGTGAACATCATGGGTTTCATGGCGCCCATTTGTACTTCCAATTGTTCCGGCATCATTTGTTGCTGGAGCGTCATCGCTTTTTCCTGAAGTATCGGGTCCCGGGAGAGGCGGGCTTCATTCATGATTTGGCGAACTTGACCTTGTCGGTGGCCGATGTGGGCTTGGTCCATAGGGTCGACAAAGAAGTTGCGAATGACGGTGTTCAACGTCATTGAAAAAATACCCAAAATCATGACGGTGATCACGAAAAAGGACTCCTCAGGAAGCAGAGGGGAGAGCAGTGGGTCGGCGGTGGTTCCAAGCGAGGTACGAATGGAAGGGGTCATGATCAGCACCGTCATCAGGATCATGAACATCAGCATGACGAACATGGAACCACCGGGGGGTGGAGGTGGTGGAGGCGACGAACCGTTGGCCATGTTCCTACCCAACGACGGCAGGGCATGAAGGTTAGCATCGGTTTTGAGGGATGTTAGCGTTCTGATGCAGGAAGCGTGAAGTTCAAACCGTCTGCCCTCCTAGGCGTCTCATGCGCCAGAGAGAACCCTTGGATGTATCTCCGACGTGGCGTTATCCACTCCCAATGCCAATGCCTGGCCAACCGGTCTGTGCCACGGAAATGGAAGCGAATGAGCAAATGGAACGACTTCCAGTCACGCCGAAGGTGTTCTTCTGGACCGACGCAGAACGCAAATGCCCAGAAGGCTGGGGTTTCATCGCCAGCGTTCGTCAAGGCGTCCCACCCAGCGGCATCGAAGCCGAGTTGAATGCGTGGGCCGAACAATACCCGAAAGCTTGGCTCGCCGTTGACCTACGGGACGGTGTCGTTCCACCTTCCACGGTTCGTCCTCTCAATGAAGTTCTCATGGGACTCAAGAGGTCAGTGATCGTGATTGTCAGCCGTTCTCCAGAACACGAAGAATGGCCTCAATGGGTCTTGCCTGCTTGATGGCAATCAATGTTTGAATCAAGGCGTGCGCACCACGCCTCGTCATCAATGCCTTACGAGAAACGATGTCTCTCAAAGGTCAACAAAGGTGAAACCACACGCTGCACATGTAGCGGCGTCGGCTGGAACCATCATATCACAAATCATGCAAGATTTCTCATCGGCACCTGCAGATTCTGCTTCATCGGTTGATGCTTCGGATTCCTCTTCGGTAGCCTCGCCCTCGGCGTGTGCCTCCTGCCAAGCCTTTGCTGCATCTTCCAATTCAGCCTTCTTGAGGTAGCCGTTGTCATCGTGATCGTAATCAGCAGCGAAGGCAACGAACTCGTCTCGATGAGAAGCGTCAATACCTGCCGCCTCCATCACTCGAAGGAGCATGTCTTCACGGAATTTCATCTTGGGAGCAGCTTCAGCTTCGGCTTCACTTGATTCCGCTTCATCTCCACCATCGGTTGCTTCGGCTTCTTCTCCGCCTTCAGTGGCCTCTGCTTCTTCGGTTTCTGCTTCGGGTTCAACTTCGGATTCAAGCGCTGGCAAATCATCGGATTCAATTTCATCGCCAAAGTGAACGCCGTGGAATCGATTCAATGCTTCAGCATCCACTTCACCGGAGCCCTTGATGTCAAAGGACACTTCGAGGCGTTCGCCTTTCTCGACCTTTGGCACGTGCCAAACGATGTGGAGACCACCTTCGCCATCTTCCGATGTCATGGTAACGTCATCCCGCTTGCCATCTGCACTCTTGAGTTCCCAATCCTTGATTTCAAACTGAGCAGGCAATACATCGTTGATGTAAAGGTCGCTGAGCGCTGTATCTCCATTGTTCTCGAACAGGATCAGCACTTCATAGCGGCCTTTGCCACCGAGTGGGATGGCTTGCTTACCAGCGCTGAAGTTGCGGCGGTTGTGAACAACCTTCAGAGTAGGGGTCTCGACCGGTTCACGTGTGCAAATTGGACCAAAGCGCTCTGCGCTGAATTCGATTCGGGCAGGTGCATCCACGCGGTCGTTGCCCGGCGAGGGATCTGGAGCGTTGAGTGGGTAGGAGATTTCCATCTTCTTTCCTGGCTTGAGGCCAATCGGTCCACGAGTACCAACGGTCAACATCATGGTGTGACCTTGGCCGTCAGGTGAGCGGTGTTCCTTCTCGATGGTGATGCCTTCAGAGAATTCAACCTTGAACTGGTCATCATCGATGGCTTTTCCGTCAATCTTCACCGTCAATTGTTCTGGAGAAGGCGCCTCGAAGAGACCTGGAATGTCGTCGGTAACACGCATCAAGTTGATGGTCGAAGAACCCTTGTTGACCAAGGTCATAGTGGCCTGAACCTTTTGCGCTCGGTACGAGCGTAGACTTCCTGTGGAGTAGGACTTCTGCACCTCTGCTTCAAGCACTTCGAGTTTCTTCTCTTCAAGCGTCATGCTACCTTCTGCGGATTGGACCGCCTTAGGAAGAACCGTGTACACCAGTTGGTAGGTGAAGTCAGGCTCAGATTGCGCCATCACGGTGCGCTCTTCGGATTCCCACTTGCCGTTGGGCGTTACGTCTTGGTCGACGTCGTGCACATCAAAGAGCAAGTCTTCGCTTCCCTTCATGCTCACTTGCAACTTGGTCAAGTCAACAGCGAAGGAAGACCGATTTTCGAAAATAGCCTGGCAAATCCAGTTGTCTGGGCGTTCGTCTTCTCGAACACGCATGTACGTGAATCCACGGCAGAACGCATCAAGTTCACGGAAGGACATGTTGGAAAGGGTTGCATCGGCACGGTAGGTAGCCGAAGCTTTTCCTGCCTTGATGGCCTTGGTCGATGAAACAGAAATGTTTCCTTCAAGGCTCAACGTTTGCTTCTCACCCGCTGCGAGGCGACCCACGGTCCACGTGATGACGCCTCCGTCAAGTTCAGCGCCACCGGCCATTTCGAAGTTCATGGAATCAGCAAGCGGTCGAGTTACGACCACATCGTGGAGTTCAACCGTTGCAAGGTTCTCAACCTCAAGTTCCAAAGCAATGGCGCCAGGATCTTCTCCAATGGCGACCGACATCGAGCGCTCCTGGGAGCGAGATGGATTGGTGTCTAAGCGTTCTCGGAGCGTCATCATCTGCTTTCCGTTCACCTTGTAAGACATGGTGTGGTTTTTGGATGGTTCAAGTTCGTCAACAGAGACATGCTCTCCACCAATGTCGGTGGCATCGATGTTGTCAAGAAGAACGTCGATGTCGTAAATTCGGTCGTCAGTTGACGGGTTGTTCACGGTAAGGGTACCTTTGACATTCTGCTTGATGATGTTTCCATCGGCGTTGAGTGTCGTGGTTTCAACCTCATGAAGCGTCCCTTCCAGCTTGTCGCCGGGAACAGCCTCAACCTCAGCACGGCTACGAATGGTGGCACCGGCTTGCTCGCCCGTGAGGTCGGCTGGAGCCAGATCAGGGACGGGAGCGTCAACGGTTGAGTCGAGGGACAAACTGGCCAAGGGGTCTGCCGCAGGTGCTTCAGGCATGGGTGGCATCTCAGGCGGTGCAGGAGGGGCAGCGAGCGGGTCCATCAACGGGTCAGCAGCGGGTGCTTCTGGCATTGGAGGCATCGGCGGCATCTCTGGCGGTGCAGGAGGTGCAGCCAACGGGTCCATCAACGGGTCAGCAGCG
>PAGK01000032.1 GCA_002704515.1 Methanobacteriota archaeon | reverse complement strand
TCGTGCAAGAAAGTTCACGGCGGCGAGTTAACCATCGTCTTTCACGACGCTGATTTAGCATCCATGACCTCGTTTGCCGAGGGAATGATGTTGCGCGATTACTCCTACGACCTTTACAAGAAGAAAGACGACGACGATGAAGACATCAACCTCTCAGCTCGCATCAACTGCAACGAGGGAGACACAATGGCTCTCTCCGCAGCCATTGACCGAGCCGCCTCCATCGTGAGCGGCGTTCATCTCTCTCGAGACCTTGGGAACTGCCCACCCAACGACATGTACCCCATGGCGTTCGCTGAAAAGGCCGAACTCTGGGCAAAGGAGTACGACAATGTGAAAGTGGAAATCATCGATTACGAAGCAGCAAAGCGCCACGGCATGGGTGGACTGGTCGCCGTTGGCATGGGATCTTCTCGCAAACCCTGCATGGTCATCTTCACCCTCAACGGCGACCAAAAAGGGCAACATCCCATGCTGGTTGGCAAAGGAATCACCTTTGACACCGGAGGCATCTCACTCAAACCCGGTGCGAACATGGACGAAATGAAGTACGACATGGGCGGCTCTGCTACGGTGTTTGGAACCATGGAAGCCTTGGCATCCAGTGGCTACCCCGGTAAAGTCGTCGCCATCACCTGCATGGCAGAAAACATGCCCGCTGCCAACGCTCAGCGACCAGGCGATGTCATCACGACCCTTTCGGGCAAGACCATCGAGGTGCTCAACACCGACGCAGAAGGCCGATTGGTGCTTTCCGATGGACTTTGGAAGGCCGGTACGGACTACGAACCCGAATACATCGTGGACTTTGCAACCCTCACCGGCGCTTGTGTCGTTGCGCTTGGACATGAAGCAACAGGATTGTGGTCCAACGACGATGACTTCCGAACCCGCATCCACGAAGCTGGAAACGACGTTGGCGAGCTTGCCTGGCCCATGCCTCTCCTTCCGGCCTTTGAGAAGGAGATGACCAGCTCCAAGATTGCCGACACTCGAAACCTTGGCGCTGGACGGTACGGTGGTGCCAACACCGCTGCGGCCTTCCTCAAGCAATTCGTACCCAGCCGAGGCGAAGGCGATGACGCTGAACAAATCACCTGGGCACACATGGACATCGCTGGAACCTACTGGGGCGCCAAGACCAACAAAATGGTGAACCACGGCGCTACGGGNGTTCACGTTCGAACCATGGTCCGNTTGATNACCGGCGAGTGAACACACGTCAAACCCAACGTTCTCCCGACCTCAAATCGGGTACTCCGAACGCGAGATGGTGCAAACCTCTNCAATTGAACANCTGAGCATCATGGCNTCGTCCACTGGTTTCACTAGATTTATATGGGGTTGCACCTTGGCAACTACATAACCGATGGTTTAGTAGTGATTCGCAATGGTGGATGAATGGGAAGATGACTTGCTGGACAAGTTGGAAGAGATGCTGCGAAACATGGGCATGCCCATCAATCGTGAACAACTCAAAGGCTTCATGAACCAGTTCAAGGACCAATTTGATGCACTCGGCATCAATCCCGAAAAAATCGCCAAGGGTGAAGTCAATTTCAATTTCGACATGTCAGACCTCTCAAAGATGTTCAACGCCGGCACGTCCATGGAAGACCTCCTCAAGAATCTTGGAATGGACATTCGAGTGGATGCCGCGCCCGTTGAGATCGACCCTTCAGCCCTTGAAGGAAACGATGATGAGACCATGAAACTCCCCGCCGAGGACGTCTATCTTAGCGGCTGGAACATGTCGGTCACGCTCGACTTCGCCTTGAAAGGCGACATCGAATCCGAGCAACTTGAAATTGAACTCATCAAAAATGGTTCNCAAATCGAAATCATGCGTGCAACCCAGCCAAAGCCACTGGCCTTGGTGGAACTCCCCCATCCGTGCGATGATGTGGTGGACTGGACGCTCAACAACGGCATTCTCGACATCACCCTGAAACTGACGCCACAAGGAAAAGCGCTGGAATCGGGTGATGATACCCTCCCTGCCCCGGGGGAGGTGAGCATCGACCTCGGAGACGATGACGATGACGAAGACGACGGTGGCATCCCCATCTTTTGAAGGAAGTGAAAAAATGAGCAAAGTGATTGGAATTGATCTTGGAACAACGAACAGCTGTGTGGCCACCATCGAAAACGGTGAACCTGTGGTCATACCGAATGCTGAAGGCGCCCGAACCACTCCCTCAGTGGTNGCCTTCGCCAAGGATGGCGGAGAACGCTTGATCGGTGTCACCGCCAAGCGGCAAGCCGTCACCAACGCTGACCGCACCATGATTTCGGTGAAGCGACACATGGGGACCAAGTGGACCACCGATGTGGACGAAACCACCTACACTCCACAGGAAGTCTCCGCATTCATCCTGCAGAAGTTGAAGGCTGACGCTGAGGCTTATCTCGGTCACGAAGTGAAGCAAGCGGTCATCACTTGCCCGGCTTATTTTACCGACGCCCAGCGAAAAGCAACCAAGGACGCTGGCCGCATTGCAGGCCTTGACGTCTTGCGCATCATCAACGAACCAACCGCAGCTGCGTTGGCTTATGGTGTTGACAAAACACAAGACCAGACCATTCTCGTTTACGACCTGGGCGGTGGAACGTTTGACGTCTCAGTGCTGGAAATTTACGAGGTGGACGGCCAACCACAGATTGAGGTGAAAGCCACAGCAGGAAACAACAAACTCGGTGGCGATGATTTCGACGAGAAAGTCATTGCTTGGATGGTGGCTGAATTCAAGAAAGAAACGGGCATCGACCTTTCNAAGGANAAGCAAGCCATGTCGCGCCTCAANGAGGCNGCTGAGAAGGCCAAGATTGAACTGTCNGGAACCCAACAAACACAGATCAACCTNCCGTTNATCTCCATGGCCGANGGCCAACCTGTTCACATGGACCTCTCCCTTTCAAGGGCCAAATTCGAGGACCTCATCGCCAAACTCATCGAGAAGACGATGGTNCCCACTCGNCANGCGATGAAAGATGCTNGNCTCAAGAAAGGCGANGTTGACAAAGTGATNCTCGTNGGTGGNTCNACNCGNGTNCCCGCTGTGCAAGAAGCCGTTGANAAGGAAGCNGGNAAACCACCGTACAAGGGCATCAATCCNGACGANGCNGTNGCCATGGGNGCAGCCCTTCAAGCCGGNATTATTTCAGGNGATGAGGGCGTTTCCGACATCCTCTTGCTCGACGTNACTCCGTTGACGCTCGGCATTGANACCCTNGGTGGCGTCATGACNACNATGATTGAACGCAACACCACCATNCCTGCTCGACGCTCNGAAATCTACTCGACGGCATCCGATAACCAACCCGCTGTGGAAATCCANGTNTTGCAAGGGGAGCGNGAATTNGCCAAGGACAACGTGACGCTCGGNCAGTTCCAACTGGTTGGCATCCCTCCCGCNCCACGGGGCATTCCNCAAATCGAAGTCACCTTCGACATCGATGCCAACGGNATTGTGAACGTGAGCGCCAAAGACATGGGCACCGGCAAAGAGCAATCCATCAAGATTGAATCGGCCACCTCACTCAGCGANGATGANATNCAAGACAANATCGCTGAAGCCGANAAATTCGCAGANGAAGACCANCGTCGNAAAGCCAAGGTTGAACTTCGNAACATGGCCGATCAAGTCGTGTACCAAACACGTCGCACCCTTGAGGAATCNGCNGANAAGNTGGANGAAAGTGATGTTGANCCTGTNAAAGCCCANCTTGACGAGCTCGAAAAGATGGTTCANGACGACGANGGCAANCCAATNGANATCGA
Organism: Methanobacteriota archaeon; assembly: GCA_002704515.1. Taxonomy (GTDB): domain Archaea; phylum Thermoplasmatota; class Poseidoniia; order Poseidoniales; family Poseidoniaceae; genus Poseidonia. Next base: position 25,729 of record PAGK01000032.1, on the reverse strand, counting down.
TGCGATGGACGACGCTGCCATNCAAGCCAAGGTCAAGGAGATTGAGGAATCNATGCACGCNGTCTCAACGAAACTCTACGANGCNGCTGCNGCCGAGATGGCNCAGCANGAAAGTGGCGAAGACGGCGACATCAGCGTTGATGACGGCGTGGTTGACGCNGACTTCGAAGTTGTTGAAGATGAAGACTGAGCAAAGNGNCGAGCGTTGTTGAGCGCTTGGCTTATTGGGAAGCATTNGGTGGACTGGCCATGAGCGAAGTCCCCATTCTGAAGGAGACGACGCGTACAACGGGCCGTGAAGCCCTGCGCAACAACATAACGGCCGCCATGGCGTTGGCTGGTGCGGTGCGGACCACGCTTGGACCGCTTGGTCAGGACAAGTTGCTCATCGACGATGAGGGACGCACCATGGTCACCAACGATGGTGTGACCGTTTTGGAATCCGCCAAGGTTGAACACCCCGTGGCGAAAATGTTGATCAACGCCTCAACCACCCAAGACCGGATTGCCCGAGACGGCACCACCAGTGCTGTACTCCTCTCCGCAGAACTCCTTCAAAACGCATGGGAATTGGTATTGCAAGGCGTCCATCCATCCGCCATTGCCCGAGGCTACCGACACGCNGAGGAAGCGTGTCGCCANCACTTTGAGACCTTGGTCATCGAAGCGACNGAAGANCANATGATGGCAGCCGCAACCACCTCNTTNTCNGGAAAAATNCACCGAGCCATGCAAGACCACCTCGCAGCCCTNGCGATTCAAGCAGCAAAAGCGGTCGTTGAAGAGCGNCCCGATGGNCAAGTCGCCGACCCTACCCGNGTGAAGATTCTAACNCAAACGGGTGGAAGCATGACCGATTCATCCCTNGTCACNGGTTTGGTNTTGGCCAANAAACGNGTCACAGACCGNATGCCNAAGCAANTCACATCGGGTAAAATNGCCCTGGTTGANGGAGGGNTTGAACGCCGAGANATGATGAGCAACATGAAGCTCAACGTTGCNAACACAGGNGTTTTGGANAGTTTCCGTCAGCAAGAAAAGACGGTGCTNCTTGACCAAATCAATCACCTCGTTGACCTTGGAGTCACGCTTCTGGCTTGCAAGGAAGGNATNGATGACGATGTCCANGCAGCCCTCACGGATGCAGGNATCCAAGCCTANCGGCGTGTGGCTCGCTCAGATTTAGANNTGCTCGCAAGAGGAACCAATTCNACCCTCAANAACGATGTAAAGGGATTGATNGAAANCGATCTTGGCGTGTTCATCACCAGCAATAACGAACGGTGGAATGGCGTCATGCATTGGATTGTTGAGACCGAAGANGGNGGNGCNACCTTCATCGCCAAAGGCTCAACCAACGAAACGGTTGGTGAAGTNGAGCGNTGTTTTGCCGATGCGCTGGGCGTGGCCTGCCAACTTCTCGAAGAACCGTACCTNCTCGCCGGCGGNGGAGCNACNCAAATCGCCCTTGCACGNCACCTNCGCCGNTTTGCTGAANGCTTCGCTGGTCGAGAACANTTGGCCATTGAAGCCTTTGCTGATGCCCTTGAAATCATCCCCNGNACCCTCGCGCAAAACGCNGGNCTNGACCCCTTGGANTCGTTGCTNCAAACCGTGGCCCAACAGACCACGAGCAACGACCCNTNCCCCCANCACATCGGNTTGAACATTGAGAACAAATCNCCNACAAACATGGTGANCGATGGCGTGGTTGAACCCCTTCGAATCACTCGCCAAGTCCTCGCNGGAGCGACTGAAGCAGCCCTTTCTGTTCTCCGCATCGANGATGTNCTTTGGGCNAANCANGACCCTACGATNCCNGAACTCCCTNAAGAAGACTGANTGNACTCCCGTGCNTGAAACCGGCCATATATATACGGGACGCTCGAGCGAGGGGTGTGTCCGAAACGGCTACCATCCCCGTNGGGATTGACGATATCGCCATCCATTTCCCGCGTCTCTACATGGACATGAAGGACTTCGCNGACCTTCGGGGTGCCGATTACGGNAAGTTAAGCAAAGGCCTTGGATTGGAAGCCATGGCCATCCCCGACGTCCACGAAGACACCGCCACCATGGGAGCCATGGCTGTNATGCAACTCATTGACCGAAACGGGCTCGACCCGAGAACCATCGGTCGCATGTACTTGGGCACNGAATCNGCCCTTGACGGAGCCAAGCCNACNGCGACCTACATCGTGGACATGTTGACACAACGCTANGCCGAGCGNTTNGGCCATGACTGCTTCCAAACCTGCGANGTTGTCGANATGACGTTTGCNTGCATTGGAGCCGTGGATGCGCTTCACACCACCCTGGACTGGGTCGCACGCTCCAATGAAACCGATGAACGCCTTGGCATTGTGATTTTTTCTGACAACGCCAAGTATGCTCTTGAGTCGTCTGGAGAATACACCCAAGGCGCTGGTGGAGGAGCTCTGCTCATCCGCCGAAATCCCCGCCTTCTGGAAATACCAGACTGCATTGGAGTCTCAACCACGCCTGTCCATGATTTCTTCAAACCGCGCCGAGAGGTCTCCCTTCGCTCCGTGATTTCCAACGTGATTCAACTGGCCCAAGAAGCNGGTCAAACCGTCAAGAAAGGATTGGTGGAACGGATGATTCGACACCTTCCAAAGTCCACAGTCCGAAAACTCGGAATTTTTGCGCATGGAGAGGAGAAGGTCAGTGTCCACCGAGACGANCCCATCTTTGACGGACAATTTTCCAACCTGTGCTACCAAAACGCCGTGCGTCAAGCCTTCTTCGACTTCAGTCAAAAGGCAGAGCGCGCCGGGAGAATTCAGCCAGAAACCGACGACCCGTTCACCGAGCAGTGGTCTCGCATCATCATGCACTTGCCTTATGCCTATCAGGCAAAGCGAATGTTCCCCGACGTGTTCCGACACGACCGAGAACACACGGCAATGTGGGAAGATGTGGTGGCCTCCATCGGCCCTATGCCGGAACGCCCAGAAGTGGAAAACAAGGAGACGCTGGCAGCTTGGGAACGGGAGAAGGACAGCTATCGACGTCAGATCTCAAAGACACCCCAATACACTGAATTCCACGCCAGTCGCATCGANAAAGGACANCGGGCGAGCAGTTTGATNGGNAANCAATACACNGGNTCAATTTTCCTTGCACTCATGTCNACGTTTGAATCNGANTTGGAAGACAACAGCAACCTNGACAACGCCCTGCTTGGAATGTGTGGTTATGGTTCGGGTGCNAAGGCGAAGGTGTTNGAAGGCAAAGTGAGCCCNCGATGGCGNGAGGTNGTGGCNACTTGGCGNCTTTTCGAACGNCTTGCTGGCCGAATGGCCATNGACCACNTCACCTATGAGAACCTCCACAAGGGAACCCAAGACAACAGNGTCATCGAACCAAANGGNGAATTCGCCTTGGTNGACATCGGTGANGAAGGCGTCGAAGAAGGTGCTCGNNGGTACCGATGGATCAAAGCNTGATACAGTTTTGNGCNTTTGTTGAACCCGGCTCCACNCTGAAAGCCATCAGTTGCGGTCGTTCGCTTATGCTTTGGAAAGGCCATTCAGCATNGCTTGAACTATTTTTGGAAGATCATACTCNGGCGTCCATCCCCATTCATCCTTNGCNAGAGACCCNTCGATGGAATCCGGCCAAGAATCAGCATATTNCTGGCGAACATCCGGAGAATAGTCGCATCGGAATCCTTCNACTTNCTCGGCGATGGCATTGGCGAGTTCTTCNGCGGTAAAGGATTGGCCNTCAATGTTGTAGCCCGCCCTGGANGAACCGAGAAGGTTGCTTGGAGCGTCCATTAACATCAGGGTTGCTCGAATTGCATCGTCCATGTACATCATCGGCAAGCGGGTGTCTTTTCGAACAAAGCAAGTGTAATGCCCGGCATCGATAGCAGCGTGAAAAATCTCAACGGCATAATCCGTGGTACCTCCGCCTGCTGGCGCTTTGTACGAGATGAGGCCAGGATAACGAAGGCCGCGGACATCCACGCCAAAATCGTTCCACGAGGCCATGGCTAAGGCTTCCCCCTCAACCTTGGTCTCACCGTAGACCGTGGTTGGATTCAGTGCAGTGTCTTGTGGTGCATGTTTTGGAGCATCTGGACCAAAAACAGCGATGGAAGAGGGGATAAACACCCTGAGAGAGCACGTTTTGGCGGCTTCCAAAATTGAAACCGTACCACCGACGTTGACCCGTCTGCAAAGCTCGGGGTTCTTTTCCCCTGTGGCCGACAGCAAAGCGGCCAAATGGTAAATCGTCCCGACCCCGTTGCTCTTGCAGGTCTCAATGATGGCTTCGGTATCCAACACATCGAGGATGAGAAATTTCCCATCAGGGTCAGAATGCATTCCATCAACGGAGCGGATGTCGGAGGCAATCACGGCGGAGGCTCCGTGTTTTTCTCGCAAAGCCTCAACAAGTTCGGTTCCGATTTGCCCCAGTGCACCAGTGACCAAGATGTTGTCTCCTGGTGCCCCCGACATAACTCCGACTAATTCCGACGATACTTGAAACTAGAGTAGAGGCTTACTTGGTTCCCGTAGCCAATGTTGATATGATATGCGCGATGGTCATTTACCCCGTTGATGTTGTGATGAAGTACGTCGTGGTCAGCGGAGGAGTCCTTTCCGGGCTAGGAAAAGGAGTCACTGCGAGCAGTATCGGCGTATTGCTCAAAGCCGCTGGGTTGCGGGTCACCTCCATCAAAATTGACCCTTACCTCAACAGCGATGCTGGTACAATGTCACCGTTTGAACACGGCGAGGTTTTCGTCCTTGATGACGGCGGAGAAGTCGACCTTGACCTTGGGAACTACGAACGGTTCCTCGACATCAACCTCTCGAAGGACAACAACCTGACCACCGGTAAAATCTACGCCAAGGTCATCGAAGCAGAACGTCGCGGGGACTACCTCGGTAAGACGGTTCAAGTCATCCCTCACATCACCGATGCTGTCCAAGATTGGATCGAAGACGTCGCCGCTCGCCCCGCTGATGGGAGTGACAAGACTCCCGATGCCTGCATCATTGAACTCGGAGGGACCGTCGGCGACATCGAATCCTCACCCTATGTTGAAGCTCTTCGCCAATTCCAATTCAGAGTGGGCCGGGAGAACGTGACCTTCGTTCATGTCTCTCTGGTGCCTGTTTTGGGACCAGTGGGAGAGCAGAAGACAAAGCCAACCCAACACACGGTGAAAGAACTGCGAGGTCTTGGGATCTCACCCGACATCCTCGTTTGCCGTTCATCCTCGCCTCTCAACGACGAAACGCGCAACAAACTCGCCGCTTTTTGCCATGTCAAACCGGAGGCCGTGATGTCAACCCACGACGTTCCAAACATCTACCACGTACCACTCATGCTCCATGAACAAGGGTTGTGTGATATCCTCGACCTGGATTGTACGGTCACCAACATCCTCGATGACTGGACGGCCATGGCTCATCACCTTGATACCCTCACTGAAGAGGTCCACATCGCGATGGTTGGAAAGTACACTGACCTTTCCGACGCTTACCTCTCGGTCATCAAAAGCTTGCAACATGCTGCCATGGCGGTTGATCGGAAATTGGTCATCGATTGGATTGAGGCCAGTCACCTCGAGAAGGGCTGGGATGCTACCGAACATGCTTCGGCCTGGGAATTTCTTCGCAACGCAGACGGCATCCTTGTCCCGGGTGGATTTGGAGACCGCGGGATTGAAGGAAAAATTCTCGCCGCCAACCATGCCCGTACCGAAAATGTACCTTACCTGGGCATCTGTTTGGGCTTGCAAATTGCCACCATTGAATTCTGCCGAAATGTGCTTGGCATGACCGGAGCGAACTCCACTGAATTCGAAGACAATCCCGAACATGCTGCCGTGGTGTTCATGCCGGAAATATCCAAAACCCATCTTGGCGGCACCATGCGCTTGGGCAGCCGCCCAACGCTCTGGCAGCACGAAGGTTCCACCATTCGCAAACTGTACGGCCCCGGTGAAGCGGTTGACGAGCGCCACCGCCATCGCTACGAAGTGAATCCTGATTTGATTGAGCGTATTGAGGAGGCTGGTTTGGTCTTCGTTGGCAAAGACGACTCAGGTCAGCGGTGCGAAATCTTCGAACTTAATGGCCATCCGTATTACGTTGGAGTCCAGTTCCATCCCGAATTCAAATCACGCCCTGGCAAACCCAGCCCCCCCTTCCTCGGTCTGTTGAAAGCGGCCAAGGGGCAACTTAAGTGAGAAACCGAGACCAGTTGAATTAACCTCATCCGACAATATCGCCAACGGGTCAAACTTCAAAGCACGCTGTGCAAGTGCGCGCCATGAACAAGTTCTCGGGCTCCGTGAGCGGTGCATTTGTGTTGCTCACTGGGTTGTGGTACCTTGCCATACCAAACATGGTGGCCTGCGAAGACATGCAAACGGGTGAGGTGCTCCAAGGCTGTGTAGAAGTGATGACACCGCTGATAACGTATTTTTGTGCCACGCCCCCGCTGGTCATTGCCGTGCTTTTCCACACGATGAGACACGGCGAAAGGTCGGCTGTTCAACTCCACACCTTACCCGTTGACGCAGAAGGTCGCGCGGTGCTTTCTCCTGATGCACCTGCGACAAACGAGCAAGTTCCACTTGAATCGTACGCCGCATGGGGCATGACCATTGGTGGTTTCTCCATGGCGGGTGCCTACAGCATCACGTTCATTGTCGGGCTTTTCGTAGCCCTACCCTTGCTTGTCCTCGCGGGTATGTCGTTTGGTTCGAGCGGAGATGTTGACCTGGATTGGCTGGTGAACATCTACAAGGTGTCGTTTTTCGTGATGCGCCTTGGATTTTGGCTCTTCGCTGCGTCAGCCATTGCAAAATTTGTGCTCGACCGAGGACAGAATTTGCAGGACGGACTCCCTCGCAAATCAACCAAAATCATGGCCCCTTGCCCTTCATGTGGAGCGAAACTGAATTTTCCTGCCGACTACAGCGGTCAAGTTCAATGCCCCAAATGCCAACATATCTTCGAAACAGGAGAAGGTTGAACGGCGCTTTAGGCAGGTGAACCAAGCCAGTCTTGGACCAAGGTCGGAAGCAATTCGCCCGCCCTACCAAGGTGAATCTCATCAAAAAAGTCAACGTTGAGCGGTGGCTCTGCGTTGACCAAGATGGTACGTGCACCGTTGGCTTGTGCAATGTGAACCAAATCAGCGGCGGGATATACATGGCCGGAACTCCCGACCACAATGAACACCTCACAGGCCTCAACTGCAGCGTAAATCTCGTTCATGTGCATGGGCATTTCACCAAACCAAACGATATCGGGTCGAACCCGTTGAGGTTCAGCACAGCAGTTACATTCCAGAAAACTCTCACCAAGGTCCGAATCCTCCATCCGNCGTTCGTTTTGTCCTGAGGNCTCGCANCGAAGCGTTTCGAGACGCCCATGCATGTGGATGACNTCCTCGCTNCCACCTCGTTCGTGCAAATCATCAACGTTCTGCGTGATGAGAACCATGTGGTCCAANCCCTCGGAGAGTTTGGCCAAGGCCCTNTGGGCAGGATTTGGTTCCACTTCGCTCAATTGGCGGCGGCGTGCCTGGTAGAAGCGCCATACGCGCCCCGGATCGGCTCGCCATGCCCGAGGTGTGGCCACATCCTCAATGCGATTATTTTCCCACAAGCCATCGTTGTCCCGAAACGTTCGGATCCCAGATTCTGCCGAAATGCCAGCTCCGGTCAACACTACCACTCGTTTCCCTTGCATGATGGTGCACGCTCATGACGCTATTTGAAGCAACATGAAGGAATCATGTGCCCGAGATTTCACATTATCGGTTGAGCCTTTGACAACAAAACGTTAGAGTTCAGCGACACGGATGAGCCGCGTGGTTCGGAAACCCTGAAGGATTTTGATGAAGCGTTTTGATTGAAATTCTGCGTCAAGGCTTTCATCGCCCGTGTCGATGCGGACCGCCTCAAGTCCAATGAGTTTGGAGGGCGTCGCCACACCGAGAATGTTCGCATGGCCGATGAGGCGAAGCACGTCGGGGGAGAGTTGCAAATTCCCTCGGCCGATGAGGAATCCTTGGCCACCCATGGGTGAAAGAAGCAGAAGAATGGGCCGTGGACCGCCCTCGTTCGTGTGAGCGCCGATGAGGTCGATGAGCTGCTGCTCATTGAGGTCATGATGCACCGTGTCGCCGTGTTGGACATCAATGCCCAGCAAGGTCAATTCGAGGTCGAGGTGTTCGCCCATCCTGCGAAGGGTTCCTCCACTGCCCCAAACGATCATCAAATCCGGCTCATCGTCCACCAGTGTACTGACGTGATGTGCGAGCCCCTCAATGGTGTCTTCCTCGCTGACGCGCTCAACTTGTTCCTTGGCACCTTGCATGAAGCGGGGCGAAGAGGGCGTCCACGCTTCGCCATACATTCGAACCTTCCATTCACCCTGAGCGTAAACCGTCTCGTCCAAGTCCATCACCTCGGTGATGGCCGTCCGTAAGTCGCCAAGAGCAAACGAGAGGGCGACTTCTGCCGCCGCCTTTGGCGTGGTGGCGAAACACCCNGAATGCATTTTCACGCCACCTGGTACGCCAATAAGGGCTGTTTTTTGCGCCTCTGCACCGGCTGACTCTAGCGCGTTGACGATGTCCCGAGTGGTTCCATCGCCGCCCGCATAGAGAATCGCTTCAACGCCAGCATCGAGCAGTTGACCGACCAAGCGAGCCGTGTCTTCTGGAGTGGTTGGCGACGGGGTTGAACCAAGAGAAACGACACGCTTTGGGCCATCTGATGGCCATTCAGGTAGCCACGTCCCCCCCATTCGGCCGTCCCATACCACGAGTTCCAATTCAACGCCAGAACGGTTCAGTGAGGAGGTCGCCAAATCCACAAGATGGGAAAGGCATTGCTTCATGCGGGGGCCTGCTCGGTCTTCTGCGCCGGCAGCACGCGCTTCTTCGGCTCGCCCATCGCTTCCTTTGAATCCCAATTTGCCTCCCAATCCGGCATCGGGATTGACGACGATGCCGAGGCGCATGACCACCGCTCGAGCCACTCCCTCAAATATCCCTGCTTCTCCAAAGATGGCCGTATGAAGGACATAAATGACCCGAGCCTTCATGAGGAGGAGTTTGAATGGTCCATTATGAAAGGACCCCCCTCCTCCGAACCCAACCTCGACGACATCCTCGCTCGAGATTTTGCAGAATTGAACGTTGGTGAAGAAAAATTGGAAACACCAACCGTCTCAAACCAGCAGGACACGGAGTCTGAACAACCCCCATCGCCCATTGCATACAATCAGCGAATCGACGCTGTGGAGGACAGAACCTCCTTTACGGTCAAGGCCCCTACGACCAAGGCTGATGAACCAACATCAGAATCCGAGAAAACCACCAAACCAACCATCCTCAAAACACCCAGTGCCCAACCAGGGGACGACTTCGACGTTGATTGGTAGAACAACGGGTTGTGGGCTCCAAGGAAGCGCGGGATTCATAGCAAAGGCGCAACCCCGTAGGGGTTGACGGAGCGCTGGAAACATGGCCATGATTGACATCACGCTGCCCGATGGNACGGTCAACGAGTACGCANCTGGAATTACCTGTGGCGAAGTCATCATCGATGCTTTAGGGAAAAAACACGGGTGTGTTGCAGCGAAGGTGGATGGTTCGCAACGGGACTTAACCTCGAAGTTGAACACATCCTGCTCGGTGGTTGGTATTCACTCTGAAACCGATGAAGGAATGCACATTCTGCGCCATTCAGCCGCTCACCTCTTGGCTCAAGCGGTGGTGGAATTGTATCCAGACGCCTTGCCCACCATCGGTCCAGCCATTGACCGCGGCTTTTACTATGANTTTGCGATGGAACCCCTTGCTCAAGGCGATCTCAAAGCCATTGAGAAGAAAATGCAACAACTGGCGCGTCAAAACNTGGCGGTGGAACGTGTTGAACTTGACCAGACAAGCCTACGTGAGCACTTTGAATCCAATCCTTACAAACTTGAAATCATTGACGAACGCTTGGAAGCNGGACATGGTTCCACCATCTACACNCAAGGNAATTGGTACGACCTCTGCCTTGGACCGCACGTGGCAAGCACCTCGAAGTTGATGCATTTTCGGCTCACTTCGGTCTCAACCGCTTACTGGCGAGGTGACCAAGACCGGGAACAATTGGTTCGAATTTACGGTCTCGTTGAACCCTCCAAAGAAGCACTCAAAACCACCCTCAACCGTTTGGAAGAGGCCAAAAAGCGAGACCATCGNAAACTCGGCAAAGATTTGCAACTCTTTCACATCGACGAAGAAGTGGGCCAAGGCCTCATTCTTTGGACACCCCGTGGAGCCATCGTTCGCCAAGAATTACAGGACTTCATTTCTCACCACCTCCGGCGTCAGGGCTACTCCCAAGTGTTCACGCCCCACATTGGCAAGTTGGACCTGTACAGAACATCGGGCCACTTCCCTTACTACCAAGATTCGCAATACCCGCCGTTGGTTGAACGTGATTTGATGAACAAGTTAGCCGACGAGGGNTGCACTTGTGGTGACCTTTCCAACATGATGAAATCAGGTGANATNGATGGATACATGCTCAAGCCAATGAACTGCCCCCATCACGTCAAAATTTACGCAAGCCAAGCCCGTTCTTATCGAAACTTGCCGCTAAGACTCGCTGAATTCGGTACCGTCTACCGTTGGGAACAATCCGGTGAGATTTCCGGCCTGACCCGAGTTCGTGGTTTCACACAAGACGATGCGCACTTGTTCGTAACCGAAGATCAACTGGCCGATGAGGTGCTTGGATGCATCGAACTTGTTCAGATCATCTTTGACAAACTCGGCATGGAGGACTACCGTGTTCGCGTGGGACTCAGGGACCCGGATTCCTCGAAGTATGTGGGAGATCCAAAACGTTGGGACAAAGCTGAGGAAGCCTGCCGCGCTGCTGCAGAATCGCTGGGNGTCGCATGGTCTGAAGAAGAAGGAGAAGCGGCATTTTACGGACCCAAAATTGACTTTGTCGTCAAAGATGTCATCGGGCGTGAATGGCAACTTGGAACGGTCCAAGTCGATTACAACCTTCCTGANCGATTTGANTTGACGTACAAAGGAAGCGATGGGGAGATGCATCGGCCTGTGATGATTCATCGCGCCCCGTTCGGTTCAATGGAACGCTTTGTCGGCGTCCTCATCGAGCACTTTGGCGGACGCTTCCCCACCTGGCTTACGCCAACCCAATGCCACGTCATTTCCATACGAGAGGAGCACAAGGCCTACGCCGGCAAAGTGGCCGACGCCTTGAGGGCTGCCGATGTTCGGGTTGAAGTTGATGACTCCGACAACAACATCATGAAGAAAATTCGAAACCANAGAAAACTCCAACCCGCTTATTTGATCATCCTCGGGGACGAGGAACAGAAGAACGGAACGGTCAGCCTACGAGCACGAAACGGGGACCAAATCGCCGGCATCCAACTGGATGACTTTGTCTCGAGCATCGCCACTGAAATCAGCGAAAAAGTCAGTCAACCATCGCTGGTTCCTCCCCCATCTGAGTGAGACTACATGACTTCGCCGTCCATTATCGAAGGGAATTCATGGGACATGGCTTTGCCNCTTTTGCTTGCTTTCTTGACGGCTTGGTTTTTTTGGCATAACATTGTTCCACGCCAACTCAAGGGTTTGCAAGTTGCCTTCCCGACCGGCGAACGAAATTACGAAGTGCACCAGGTCACTTCTTCGGTTGACGACGTGAGAATGCTCCTTTCGAGGAAAGGCACGCGCTTCGGGGTGGTCTCCTATCTGATGGCCCTAACCGGAAGCCTCGTGTTGTTGTTTGAATTTCTCAACTTTCGAGCTGGAGGCTCAGACGGGTACCACGCAGCATCGGTTGGATTTGCCTTGTTGCTCATCATTGCACCTGCCATTGTCTCAACCGGAACATCNCTCGGAGCTCAAGTCATCCGGCCAATTGGTGTAAGCCGNGCNTCNCTNCAAAGCAATTCCACACTTCGAAACGTATCGTACGTTGCCCTCTCNATTGCATGGTTGTTGCTGGCTTTGGGTGTGGGGTTTGTCCTCTATGCCCGAGGGGCCTCGCAAACGACGCAATACAGCATGATTGCGCTGGTCGCCTTCAGCCCCGCAGTTTTGGCCTACGGACGCATCCTCGGCTCTTCCTGGCACGCTTTGAAGCAATCTTCTGAGAAAATCGCCAAAGGTGGTGCATCTCCTTTTCACAATCACCTACCCAATGCGCGGCAACAATTCATTGCGCAAGTGGTCCATGTGAACCTCATCGCGATGCCGTTTGTCGCTGTGAACACCGTCATTTCACTCGTGCTGCTGCTCTACAACCCCGACATGTTTCTTCATTCTGACCGCGTGCTGAACCTGCCAGAATANCGCCCNCAATCAACCTACATGGAAGAGGGAGGTTTACTCGGCTTTGGCCTCATTGAACTCTTCTCCTACATCCCACAGGCCGGCATTCGTGTTCCAATTGTNACGACCCTTCTCCTCTTCCTTCTCCTCAACGTCGCCGCCATCGGATTCCTGTTTGTTTACGAAGTGGCTCGAATCCTCTTTCTGGACATTCAAGACGTCTCTGGATGGGGTGGTATTCGCCTTGCAGACAGTCGTTTGCTTCGTGCAGAGCCAATNCAGCAAGCCAACGTTCTGAACTTCTGCTTCACTGGCTTTGCTGGCCAATCCATGCTCCTTCTTGCCCTGGCGATGATCACCTTTTGGGATTCCAGTTTTCTCCCCCAAGGGGCTCAGTGTGGCAAGTGGGAAGCCGATGTCTGCATGGTGCTTGAGAAAGACATGCTTGAACAATTGACGTGGATGTTGGCATCCGGTGGGCAAGTCGCCTTTNTGTTCGTNTGGNCTTTTTCGAGAAANCGCTCNGCGCGATTGGATGAAATCAACTTTGACGCCTCAATGGACGAAGACAGGACTCGACTGCGCGGCATGAGCGACATGATTTACTTGAAACAACGACCCACGGGTGAACTCTTAGGAAAGGACGATTGGAACACCGCCATTGAACGGTTTGAGTCCTCCACGCAGGGCAGAGAAGCAACCCTTGTGGGGTTGGACATGATTCGTACCACGAAGGCCAAAATGCTTCTTCATGTTGGATTGGGGCGTTGGGACGAAGCCGAAGAACTGGCGGTCGATTTACTGGCGCTCCAAGGTGGGCGTGATGCTCAAACCGCTCGGCTCGTGTTGTGTGCAGCAAGCCTCGCTCAACGGGACTACCGCGAGGCCATACCGCGATTGGCGTTGTTGAACAACGACGACATTGAAGCTGTACGCCTGCGCTGGGTAGCGAGTTTACTCAGCGGGCAAGTGCATCTGGACCGGGAAGGCACGTCGATGCTCAGCGTCGACCCGCTACGAAAAGACAACATCCGTATGCTGAACGAGTTCAAGCGTGGAGAAACATCGCTGCGAGCCACCCCCGTTCGCCAACCTGCTCAGCGATCGATGTACCTCTCTGAAATCGCCCGCATGCGCATGAACGGGCAGAGCGAGCAAGCCCTCAACCATTTGGAACGCACGCTGGCCAACCTTGGTGATGAGGTGTGGATTCAGGGCCGTTTAGTGAGAGCTCTGCTCAATTTTGACGGAGGACGAAACCTTACAGCCATCAACACCGTGAAAGAACTGGCTTCTTTGGCACCTCGNCATCCACACGTTCGGGCTGTTTTGCACCAACTCGCNGCACTTGGAAAAGCAAAACGCCCACCTTCAGAACCCACAAAAGTCCGTTGGGTTCTNGAGGATGAAACCGATTGGAAACGTTCGTGGAAGCAGCACAANGTGGCCATTCCTCCGGTGTTTGACTCAACGGAACTCAAACAGCACGCCCTGAAAGCCAATGCATGGTCGCTCATGATGAGTGAAAAAGGCGTGGACCATCATACCTCCAAGAAAGCCTACAAGGCGCTTGGGGACGAGCCACCGATTGGCCTCTTTACTCACCTCACCGGACTCACCATCACCATCGGCGGCATGCCAGTTGACCTTGGTCTTCCAGCTGGTATTGATTTGAAATCGGCCAAAAAGAACGGATTGCTCGACCCGTGATCAAATGCGTCTCCGCAAGCGTTCCATCGCAGCGTCGGCGGAACCAAGGAACTCAAGCGCTTCTTCAATTCGGGCAACTCCCAGAGACTGTTCTGCTCCAGCAATCGCTTCTTCGCAGGCTCGACGGTCTTCATCAACGGCCTTGATGCTGGCGGCCTCGCATTGATTCCGCAATACACCCCATTGCTGCGAGACGAAATCGTACAGTTCACGGGCTTCCTCCGTAGCATGGCCTTCCCGGTCAAGAGCGGAAGTCATCTCCTCCAGCAACATGCCGGCGTGTGACCACGACTTGTCATCGGCGGCTTGAACGATGTCTGCTAACTTCGAATCCCATGCCTCTCGGTCATCCCGGTCCGTGTACCTGGCTCGTAGCTTCTTTTTCTGCTTGAGCGCTCGAAGAACGTCGTCCATGGCCGCTCGCTCCCGCTCAACCGTTCGCACCACTCCATCGGCCAAGCCTATCGCTTGGCTGGCATTGCCTGAAGAGAGGGCGTTCATCGCCTGGGCAAGTCGCTCGTCCATCTCCGATGTGTCAAGCCCGTCGCTCTGAGCAACGGTGCGCTTGGCTTCTTCGATCGAAGATTTTGCACGGTCAAGGGCGTCGTCGTCAGCCTCCAATTGAGAAGGAATAACAACGGCGAATTCGTAGGCTTCTTTGGGCTGTTCTTTTGCCAATTTGGCTTTAGCGTCCGCCAATAATTCGCGCAGATGAGTGACGCCCGAACCGTGTTTTCCATCCAGAGCCCGGGTTGCTTCGAGAATAACCGACTCTGCCTTTGCCCACCAAACAATGATGTCTGAAGCCCGTTTTTTTGCTTGGCGATAGAGTTGCTCACCCTCGCGAAGAGAACCCAGTTTCACCTCTCGTTCACCCATTTCATACGCTTTTCGTGGTCGTTTCACGGTAGGGGCAATGGTTTCCGCTTCGTCAACCGATTTCAGAGCGTCTTGACGAATGATCTCAACGTCGTCGGCGAAAGACAAAGCCCGCTCCATGTCTTCTTCGCTCTCATCGAGCAATCGCATGCCGTACGCTGGGTCGAGATGGCCTTCTTCTTTGGCCGTGGTCAACAAACTCGCCGCCTGAGACACAGCGGCCCCTTCTGCCTTCAATTCAAGGAGGCGATTCTCAAGTTGATCCAAGCGTTTGCGGAAGGCCTTTCGTTCGACTTTCTGGTCGTCCCCTACCGTCCATGAATACACCGTATCCACGATGGCCAAGGCGCACACGAAACCAGCAAGAGCGACCGGGAGCGTCGTGAACGAACCGCCGTTGCTCAAGGTGAGAGCGATGGCTGACAAGGAACCAATTCCTGTCAAAATAGCACGGTAGCGTAGCACGCCAAAATTTCCACGCATCGTTCGGTGAGACCACTGGCGGCAAGTGATGCCTGCAACGATGATGAGCAGACTACCTGCGGCTGTGGCGGAGAGGGTTTGGTCAAGGCCAAGCGCCCCTAAACAGATCAAAGGCGGCCACGCCACGGTGCTTGCGGAGGAAACTCGAGCCCGTGCTGTCGCATCGTCAAGGGTCAAATCTTGGATAAAAATGCCCCATATCAACAACACCAAAGGTGCTCCAAAACTTGTGAGTACGACTCCATCTCCGTTCATCAAACTACGAAGTGAAGGCCAGGCAAGCCAAATCGCACAGAGCAGGAGCGTGAGCGCCGTGATGAGGGTCATGTTTTCGACGCGTTTGATGCGGCGTGAGCGTTCAGCCTCCACGGCTGCATCCGCATCCGCCCACGTCACCATGGTTTCTCCTCAACATCGTTCCTCCATAATCACTCCGATGGTATGTCCACCCAGACACAACAGGTCGAGATGAACCAGCGGGAATGTTCAAGGGTGTTATCGGGCTGTATTCATAACCGAGGGGACAACATGCCGGGACTCATTACCATGGATGATTTATCCAACGAAGAAATACTGAGCATCTTGGACGATGCAGAACGCTTGCTTCCAGTGGCCAAAGGAGACCACTACCTCCCCTTATTGCAAGGGAAAATTTTGGGCAACCTGTTCTTTGAACCAAGCACACGAACACGCATGTCGTTTGAAACCGCCATGAAGCGCCTTGGCGGCGATGTTGTGAACCTCGGTGATGTGAAAACCTCCTCGGTCGTGAAAGGCGAAACCCTGTTTGACACCATCCAAATGGTCGACGGATACACCGACATCATCGCCATGCGGCACCCNCGCCAGGGAGCCGCACAATATGCACAAGATGCTGCCCGTGTCCCAATTCTCAATGGAGGAGATGGGGCAGGCCATCATCCAACACAAACCATGCTCGACCTCTTCACCATTCGCCAGGCTCACGGCCGTTTGGACGGATTGAAAGTCATTCTTGCTGGCGACCTTCGCTACGGCCGCACCGTGCACTCGTTGAGCCATGCCCTTACCCGGTTTGGGTGTGAACTGGTCTTTGCCAGCCCAGAGTTGCTCAAAATGCCCCGAGACATCGTCGTGGATTTGGACGCCCACGGCGCCAACATAACCGAGACTGAGGACCTGTTGAGCACCATTGATACGGCGGATGTGGTCTACATGACTCGGATCCAAAAGGAACGGTTTGCCGACGAGGACGAATACACCAAGGTGGCCGGAGCCTACAAGCTCCATGCCTCAAACTTGGATGGTTGCAAGGAAAGCATGATCATCATGCACCCCCTTCCACGTGTGGATGAAATTCATCCGTCCGTTGACGCCACCCGCCACGCCCGCTACTTCGAACAGGCGTTCAATGGCGTTGTGGCTCGCATGTCGCTCTTATGCCGTCTTCTCAACGTTGAGGTTCCTGCCTCAATCGGAGGTGAGGCCTGATGTCCCAAGAACACAACATGCGCCGTGTCACGGCCATTCGAAACGGCACCGTCATCGACCACATTCCAGCCGGTCAATCCATGCGTGTGCTGGAAATGCTTGGCATCAACAAAGGGACATCGGTTCCAGTCTCCCTGGTGATGAACGTCCCATCAAAGAAAATGGGAACCAAGGACATCATCAAAGTTGAGGACCGTGAATTGAATCAAAATGAACTCAACCGTCTTGCTCTCGTGGCCCCCGATGCACATGTTGCAATCATTCGTGCCTACAGCGTGGCTGAAAAATTAACCATTGAACTTGGAGACGAAATCGTCAACGTCGTCCGATGCACGTTCTCAAACTGCATCACCTCGAACCTTCGTGAACCCTTAGCCCACCGATTGAAGGTGTTTTCCCGTTCACCTCTCGAATTGCGTTGCCACTATTGTGGTCGACCCCAAGATTTGGACGAACTGGCGAACAACGTCCTCTAATCTTCACCGACGCCGAGCAGATCCCGCATGTCGCAAGCCTTGCATTGAGCCCCGGAGCTTGGACTTCCGCAACGAGGGCAAGGCGTGGGTGGGGCAGGGCGCTGACCCTCGCCGCCCAACGCTACGATTTGGTTGCGTAAGCCCTTGATTTGGTCCGCCATCCGAACGAGACCGTGCCGAGTTCCTGGCACGTCAGCTTCCATGTGNGCCACCATTTCTCGGTGCCGCCAACGGAGGGCCCCCCGCGCATTGGGGCATTCCTCATGATGCATTGGTAATTCCTTGTGAAGCGCATAGAGGTGAATTTCCTGCTCGGGAACCCATCGCAGCGGAACGATTCTCGGTGCGAGACCGTCCACCGGCGTGGCGGTGTGAGGCGCTAAACGAAGGGTGCGTTCGATGTCGGCGTTGGCCATGTTCATCAACACCGTTTGAGCCATGTCGTCGAGGTTGTGACCAAGGGCAATNACATCNGCCCCAATCTTGTCGGCNAGGTGATTGATGCCTTGACGCCTGAACACACCGCAGTAGGAGCAGGCCATGCGAGGTGCATCGTTGTCCTTCGCTATCACCATGGGAAGACGTTCGACCACCTCATCCATTTCGATGAACGACAATTCAGGGTAACTCACCACAAGGTGTTCTACACCGAGGCGTTCGCACAACGAGGCTGCGCATTCAATGGACGGCGGGCGATAGCCTTCAATGCCCTCGTCAACGGTTCCTGCAACGATGGTGACGTCGCGACGTTTGCCTACCAAATCCACAATGGCGTCNAGCAGAACCGCTGAATCTTTTCCGCCTGAAACAGCCACAAGGATCGTTGTGTGTTTCCCCTTTTCCAACAGAAGTTGTGCCCGGAGTTCCTTACTGATTTTTTTCCGTACTGATTTGGCGAGATGTTTTCCGCAGAGGATTCGGCCTGAATACGCTTGTTCAACCACAGCTGGTTTGTCGCACGAATCACAGGTTGGGACGGTGAACAACTCCCCCGTTGCCTCAGCCCCCATGAAGGACCCTCGCCGAGTCTTAGGTTTCAAATCAGCGGCGAAATGGTTGGCCTGAGGCCGTTTAGAGAAANGAATTATTTCAATTGNAAATTTGATTTNNTAATTGTAAATTTTTAGACATGAATTGANGAACCAGGCCTCAATTGAAGGCGGCAATTCATGAAATTCAAAGCACTGGGTGCGATTNAACTCCTNGAGTCTACACCTCAAATATCATCATTTGCAGTTGGAAAATGACAAAGGGTGCCCAAACCGACAAAATCCACTGTCCAAGCGCAAAACTTCTTGAAGGCTACAGCGGTGTCAGTAAGATTGAGCAGCCATGCTACAACGCTTGTTGAGTGAATTTCTCAAGGTCAGTGGTGTGCATCAAGCCACCATGATTGACGACCGAGGGAAACTCATGTCAAGCGTAGCCGCAGAAGGCCAACTCCCCCACACGCAACAAGCCGTTGAACTAACCGTCGCCGCCCTCGATGTGGCTCAGGGGTGCAACCAGGGCGATCTGCAAGAGGTATGGGTGGAAGGGAAAGGACTTGCTTTTGTGGACATTCTGACTCCATACCGCATCGTGATGCTCTCTGGAACCGGTGGCAACATTGCNCGCTGGCGCCATGTGATGGACCACTTGCGCCCCCAACTGGCCACAACACAAGAATTGTAGGTGAACGAACATGTTTGAATTACCATCAGGAAAACCCGTGAATGAAACCATTGCTTTGGAAGAAGGCGTTCTTCAGCCGTTCGCCCACGGCATCGTTTCGACCTACGCTGGTCGGCGAAAAACGCCGGTTGGCCATCGATTGATTCGCGCTGGACGAATCGTCGGATACCTCGCTGAATCGGACAAAAAGAACGTTCTGCTTGGAGGTATTGAAGCTAAAACAGCGCTAGAGGGCTTTGAGGCCGAACAAAAAGTTCGCCACCTCGCTTGGTCCTACACCATCGGTGGACTTGGCGCGCTTGCTGAATTGGTTCCAGAAGCCTTCGTCCATCAAGCCGACCGGCAAGGGCTCAAATCCAGCACCAACGCTGTAGAGCGACTGTTAGCTAGAGACCTCTCAACCGTGATACGNACCCTCGCCGAACACNCCACCGTTCGAGGTGCTATGGCCATTGACAGTGGCATGCTCATCGACCATGTCGGCGACCTCCCCGGTTTGGGAGAAGAAGAACGGCTGGCCAGTGAACTTCACGAACTCATGAGCGGCATGGGGGGACAAGAACTGCACAATGGATGGGGAATGAATGGACAGAGCCATTGGACCCTCCACACAGAGAGTGGCGCTTTGTTGCTCGCACGGAGCGGTGAAATTTCCTTGGCGGTCTGGACAGAAAGAGACGCCAACCATGCACGTTTGTTGTCCGCCGCCTCCATCAGCCTTGAAGGTGAAATCGTAGCCGCGGGCGCACACGGAGCCAAAATGCCGGAAGGGTTCACGCTNCGAGACGGGCGAGGTGGGCCGGACGCCGTTGTTTCAATGCTCAAAGCCAGCATGGAAGAAGAGGTGACTGGGCACATTCAATCGGGATCGTCGAGCAAAGCGGTTTCCTTGGTGATGTCCAAGGGAGTACCTGTCGCCCTATGGGCTCCTGCGTTTGACAGCGAAGAAGAGGCCATGATGGCTTTGACCGAAGCGAAACGTAAGGTAAAACTCATCCGTTTTCCCGCTGGAACCATCGTCTCGGCCAAATCGGGGACGGTTGATTCCTTCTCAATTGCAGGTTTCATCGAATCCTTGTCCACCATCCGCACACGTTCAGAAGCGCGTCAAGCTTCTCTGAAGGCGATGCTGGAGGATATGCTCGGCTTCGAAGCCGGTTTGGAAACACTCCAACAAGCCCGTGCGAAAATGAAATTCAAATCCGATGGAGCCGACATTGCNGAACCGCTTCCAATCATGCGGGATGAAGCCGTCAGTGCGGTCGATGCCGGTTTGCGAAGAAAATTGGAGAAAGCCGAGCAAACCCTTGACGAATTAAACAAGGAAAAATCCGTTCTGGAAACTCGTGTGAAGGCCTTGGAAAAGAAGAAGGAGGCAGCTCAAATCGTGGCAAGAGAGGCCTCAGAATCCCGTCAAGAAAACACCACTGCNCTCGAAGGNGCCAATGCACAACTCAACACCATGCAAGTCGACCTTGCACAAGCCCGTGCCCAATGGGAGGAAGCGGAATCCCGAGCCGAAAGGCTGGTGCGCCGCGTGAACGAGTTGGAACACCAAGTTAGCCAAAGGGCTGCAGAACTGGCCAAAGCCATCGGAGAAGCGGAAAGCAGTTCAGAGCTGCAAGCCATGATTGAGGAACTCGCCCTCAAAGAAGCGGAATTGCAAGCGAACCTCGCTGAGGGGAGTGAGCGGCTTGATACGATTCGAAAGCAAAGCGATGACGAAGAACGCCGCCTTCGCGTCCTTAGCGAACAGGTGAACACCAGCCGAGAACGGCACGCCCGTGCCCAAGCCGATTTGATCGGTGTTCAGGAACAAGTCCACGTAAGCAACCTTGAGTTGGACTCGGTAAGAACCGAGGAAAAGCATGCNCGTCAACGGACCGAAGAAGACCGTTTGCGGCGATCTGAAGACGAGGCCCGTCGTTCCAACATCCAGGCAGAGCTACGCGAATTGATGGATGAACGGCGCCAAGTCCTGCGGGAATTGGGCGACCTGGGTGCTCGACGAGGGCATGCAGAGGCTGAATTGTCAACCTTNGTGGACAAAGCCACCTCACTGGCAGAAGCCCATGAAGAGGCCCTGGCCGACATCCAAGAAGCGGATCGACTTCGGGCCCGTCTGGCNGAAGAACCCCTTGCTCAGGCCTTGCTTGACGACAACAACACCTTCCAAGGGCTTGGGCCTGTGCTTGAGCGACTTGANCATGCACGTAGCCTTGGTTATTCTGTCACGATGCTGGACCGTGCNGTTGAGCGCGCCCTCCAAGTCATTCAAGGGACCGTNGACCATGTCGCTGCAACACCACGGCATCTTCTTTCATCCGAAGTCATGACCCTCTTGGAACGCCAAGTNCCTCAAACCGCTGGAGCCGTTCGAGGTCTCGCTCGCTGGTCGGTCCAACAACGTCTTGAGCATCAACTGGGGGAAACCGTCAACCACGTTGTCGTTGACTTGGAGCACCTCCTCGAGGATTATGACCGTTCCATCACCATGCTGCGTCGTATTCGAAACGTCCTCGAGCAGGTTGAACGTCTTGGTGCGCCTTCTCATGAAGTGCACGCTCTTATGGCCAACTGCCAACGACCAGAGGCTCTACCGAGCCTCGCNATGGGGACACGCAAACTCATTCAAGTTGCTCTNGACGATATCTATCTCGAAGCCGACCAGCGCGACGCTGGTGAAGCCATTGGGTTGGAGGAAACCGCTCGTGTTCTTGAAGAACTGATCACCCAACTCGATGCTTCGGGATTGACCGACGGTCGCCCGAGAGGCTCAATGTGGGATTTCCAGCGTGATGGNCTGCTGCCCTTTGAGCGCGAGTCGATTCCGGCGGAACAACGCATACCGGTCAACGAAACGATGCTCAGTGATTTGGAACCCCATTTGGTTCAAGCAGAAGCGGTTGAAAGNGCAGATGCTGGCCAGANTGAATCGGTTGACGATGAAGGCTGGTCTCCCTTGCCTCCACCTTCCGAGGAAGACTCTGAAAGCACCGCAGAAAGAGAGCATGTCACCACCTCTGAGCCCATGACATCCTTGGATGATGAGCGAGCCAAACTNGAAGCTGAACTCGCCCGACTTGACGCTGAACGAAGCCATCGCATTGCCCATACCCCTGCTCCCGCTACCACCGGAGCAGACTCTGCACTGGCTGACCTCGAGTCGCGCCTTTCTGACGTTGAATTTTGATGATCACCATGTCGGCCGAACCTACAACACTGATGGGTCGTGAAGAACGAGAAGGAACGGCATACCCCCTNTGGATTGAACGCCTCTTGCTGCTGATTGGCGTGGCTGTGTTTGCGCTGTTTCGCTCGGATGTTTTGGCCAGCATTGACCATTCCATTGGCGGTGTCGTGGTAACCTACGTTGTGTTTCCATTGGCGTTGTTAGCCACCATTGAACTCCTTGGACGGATGCTTCAGCGGCAACTACGCTCATAGTTGTGCGAAATCTTTGGTCTCCGGCTCAGGAGGCAAGCGGTTGGTTCGAGATTGAATGAACCCAATGACGCGCTGCCAGGGAATGAAGAACCGCAGAACCGCCATGATGCTGAGGAACAAAAGGGCGGAGATGACCAATCCATAGGTGAGGGTCAACTCAATGGATTCCGATACTTGTCCAGCCCATTGACTTCCGGTCGTGTCTGAAACGATGGTGAGCAACACCTTGTGGAAGCCAAGGGCCACCATGGTTGCAATGCCCGTCAGCCCCAAAAACAGGAATGTATGGCGGAGGTGCGTGTTGAGGACGTTGTCCATTTGACGTACGTACTCCGGGTCTCGCTTGCAGGATTCAGGAAGGCGGAAGGCGTACTCGAGGTTGCGAATCACACCGTAGCTGGCCTCTTGGAACACCATGATGAGGACGGCGATGAGNATCAGATTAAACTGCTCTTGAGTGACCAAGTTTAGCCCGAACAATCCAATGGTCGGGTCCGACGTTTGGCTTTCCAAGGTGGCGAGCGTCCCTCCATAGGAACCCAGTTGAGCTTTGATGAGGGGGAAGGTCAGAATGGCGTGAATGCCGAGGAAAAGGAGGGT
Source organism: Methanobacteriota archaeon (assembly GCA_002704515.1). Taxonomy (GTDB): domain Archaea; phylum Thermoplasmatota; class Poseidoniia; order Poseidoniales; family Poseidoniaceae; genus Poseidonia. The sequence goes on along the minus strand of PAGK01000032.1, from coordinate 2,612 downwards.
GAACCCGATGGCCCAAGCAATGGAACGACGGGAGAGACCCCATATTCCCCGGGTGCCCATGATCACCGGAAGGAGATAGATGAACAGAATCAGAAGGGACATGATCATCAACAACGGCCACTGCAATGTCTCAAGTTCGCCGTTGGTTGGCAACCTTAGGTCGAAAGAGAACAACATGCCTGCAAACCAGGACAGGACCAAACGACCAACGAGCAGGACGATGAGCCCAACAATGAACCCAAGTTTGATGCGTTGCTGAACTTTTGGAGATTGGAAAGCGATGAAGGCCATGGTACCACCAAGGCCCAAACCAAGCACAAGCGGGACAAAGAAACGACCCAGACCGCTTCGCCCTTCACCCGTCAACCAATCCCCGAGGGGCAACTGGTCGGAGATTAGGAGCTCAATTGAATCGAACAAGATGGTATGGTCAATCGACCCTACCACATAGGTGGACACCACTTCGAGGTACATNCCGAGAAGAGCGACGGTCGCAACCACTTGTAAGGCGATGATCTGCCATTGCCGCCGAAGCATCTTGAGATGGAGGGTACGCGGTTTTGCGACACCATCAAGGTAGACGTCCGATTGAAGACCAACTTCGCCTGCCATCTCAGTACCCCCTTACCTGCATCAATGCCTGAGACAAATCCATGTCGGGCATCCAATCAATGACCTGTGCNCCAGAACCAGCCAGCGTTGTGAGTCGATTTTGGCGCTCCAGCTTGAGCACCTCATAGGACATGCGAGGAATGCGGCTAACCAGCCGCTCAAAGTCGACGCTTGATGGTGAAAGCACGGTCACTTCGTGCCCTCGTCCAACNAGGTCACGCACCGCAGCAGGGACGGTCCCGTCCCCTTCACATGAGGAGATGATGAAGACCGGGCTGCCTCGGCTAAACCGTCCACTAAGCGAGTTGGTGACCGCTTGAAGGGGCATGGCGCCCTTTGGACGAACGCCTGCAAGCGCACTGAGGATTTTGAAATACTGCTTGTCTCCTGTATCGGGAGGCAAGTAGGCGAGTTTCTCGTCATAGATGGCCAAGGCGACCGAGTCACGTCGCTTGAGGAAGAAGGCGGCAAGGCTTGCTGCTGAGACGGTTCCCATTTCGAGGGGATTCTTCAGGACCGTTCCAATGCGAGCTAAATCTCGACTATCAAGGATGAGATAGAGGTCGGTAACTGCGTCCCTGCATTTTTCGTTCACCATCAAATCNCCCGTGCGAGCGAAAGCCTTCCAATTGATGTTCTTGAAAGGGTCGCCGGGAACGTATTCCCTAAGGGAATAGAATTCCGATCCTTGACCTGGAGTTCGAAGGGTGGTAGCACCGGTGTACATCTTTGGCGTTCGGCTCCGGAGGAAGGCTTCTTCGATGTCTTTGATTTGTGGGAAAATGACGATATCACTGTGGTGGTCAACGTACATTTCCTCAACACCGAGGTTGAACGTGTTGCGAGCCCGAAGCGAAACGGGGCCAATGGAATAGTGCCCTCGCAAGGGACAACGAAGCACATACCGAATTCGGGCACTCTCTCCGGGTTTGAGGTTCAGTTGCATCTGATTGAGGCCGCTTCGGAGTTTCATCTCGTGGGGGATGTTGTCGTAAATGTCCAGCATCTGGGTCTTTCGATTGCTGCGGTTCGTCACCANCAACTCGACATAGAGGTCATCGCCCTTGTACAGGTTATCGGCTGAAAGTGTTCGTTGAACCTCCACATCACCGTGGCCTGAAATCCAAGAATTCACCACGATAAAGGCGATGAGGCTCAATCCGAGAATCATCATTTGTTGGTTTGAAATCATCATTCCGATGAGCACCAACGCAATTCCGCCGGTGAAGGTAAATGCTGCCTTACGAGTCCACATCTTCTCACCTCACTGACGTCCCCACGCCTTGATTCGCTTGACCAGCGCTACGGTCTGTTCCAATGTGTACTTATTGCTGGATTCCACAGCGAACTTTGCAAGAACCGGGTCGCTGATCATGGAAACCAACTCATTGGCTTGCATCGCTTGGAATTCCTCTCGATTCAATCCATTTTGGTTGCGAACCTTGGAGAGGAAAACTTGTCGGATTTTTTCCACTTTGGAGTAGTAGGCGTACCGATTGGCATCCCCGAATCCGTAGTAGATGATGCTGAAGACATGCCGCCAAGGCTCTGGGTCTCGCTTTTTGATGAGGACGGCCTCGAAGGTAATGAACAAGATGAGGAAGAGGAGGAGCATGGCCAGACCTTCTCCGGTGAAGTACACCAGCAAGAAGTAGACCGTGTTGTAGGAATCGGCAGCCAGGGCGCTTTGGGGATGCCGTGATTCGTCAAAGATGACCATGGCGTTCTCAGCTGGTTCTCCGACTTCGTCAACCAATTCGCTCATGAGGGCCTCTGCAATGAAGTCAAGAGCCCACTTTCGGTTGTCATTGGCAGGCATCAGCTTATCGGTTGGACCGTATTTACCCTCGTTGAAGCCTTCGTAGTCGTACATGGCATTGATGAGGGTAGACCCATCGGAAACGAACATGATTCGTCCACCATCGCTGGGCGAGCAACTGGCGCGAGCACACACCTCGATGCTGAGGTTGAATTGCCCCCAACGGTCAGGGGTTTCTGGC
>PAGK01000031.1 GCA_002704515.1 Methanobacteriota archaeon | reverse complement strand
CAAAATGATGAGCGTGGGCAGGCACAACGTCCCGATGTTGAAACTCGGTCCACTCATACCTTGGAGTAAAATAATCAAAATGAGGAGAAGCGGAACAGCCGTTATGAGGAAAATTATGTTTTCTGATAGCGGTGGTTTTCGCATTTTTTGTCGAATGGCTTCCCAGCCGTCGTGGTGTTTTTCATTCGGTTTGAAGATATCACGTTCTTGCTGTGCAGCAGCAGCTCGAACCAATTGAAGGAGTCCGTTGATCTTCCGAAATTGCGTCATTCCGACATCCATGTTGTCATCAAGTATGGATTGAAGGCGATGCTGGGCGTTGGCATATTCTCCCATGTCCGCCAAAATAGAAGCCATTTCCACTACGGGTGTGACTTCTCTCGGGGCAATCTCGCGACAAGCTTGCCACCAATGCAAAGCATCGTGAAGCATGCCAAGGTCATCGGCCATCAATCGACCGCCACGAACCCACATGTCCATTCGGCTTGGGTCTGCAGCCACGATTTTCTTGACCGCCGATAGTGCCTGAGCGGCCTGAGCCATGGTTGGTGGTTGACCGCCGGGGGGAAGGCAAGCGTCAACGAGGATGGACCAGGCTTCGAGGTGGTCTGGGTCAAGCGCAGTGGCCTTTTTTGCTTCGGCTTTCGCAAGGTCCCTGTCGCCTTCATCAAGTGCTTCAAGGGCGTTGAGGTAGTGTGATTCTGCGCTCACGGGGCCACATCCATTCACTCGTCTTTTCGCTCGAATTTACGTGGTGTTCGGAAATCACGCGGTGGTCGGTTGTGGGCATGGCCCGAACGCTTCCCCTTGGCTCTGCGGAAGTCGCTGTCTGAAGAATTTCGCTGAGGTCGTCCATTTCGTTGCCAACTTCCGCCGGTTGGGCGGTTGTTGCTTTGGCCACCGCCGTCCCGTTGACCACCACCGTCCCGTTGACCACCACCGCTGCGGAATCCTCGGTTGTCTCGTCCGCCTTGTCGTCGGTCGTCGCCGTTCCGGTCGTTTCGGAACCCTCGGTTGTCGCGTCCACCCTGTCGGCGGTCGCCGCCGTTTCGGTCGTTTCGATATCCTCGGTTGTCACGTCCGCCTTGTCGCCGGTCGCCACCGTTCCGATCGTTCCGGAACCCTCGGTTGTCACGTCCGCCTTGTCGCCGGTCGCCACCGTAGGAGGAGCGCTGATAGTTGCCCTGACCTCCTTGACGTCGGTCGTTGTTTCGCGGTCCACCGCGACCGCCTCCTCCACCGCCAGGGCGAGGTTCATCGCATCGGTTACATACGTTTCTGAACGAGAAATTCGAGTTGTTGCACTTTGGGCATGTCCAATCGTTATCGTTGAAGGTGCCACGCTGTTGGCGTTGTCCACCTCGATCGTTTTGGTATCCACGGTTGTCGCGTCCGCCTTGTCGTCGGTCGCCACCCCTTCGGTCGTGATGGTGGCGATGGTCTCGACGTTCGCCACCTCCGGTTCCAGCAGGACGAGGTTCTTCGCATCGGTTACACACTGTTCGTCGTGCAAAGTTTGAGTTCTTGCACTTCGGGCATGTCCAGTCATTGTATTCTTGTTGGCCGGAACCACCTCGGTCGTTTCGGAACCCTCGGTTGTCGCGTCCACCTTGCCGGCGGTCGTCGCCTCTTCGGTCGTTTCGGAACCCTCGGTTGTCGCGTCCACCCTGTCGGCGGTCGTCGCCTCTCCGGTCGTTTCGGAACCCTCGGTCGTCGCGTCCACCCTGTCGGCGGTCGTCGCCTCTTCGGTCGTTGCGTTCTTCCCTCGGCTTTTTTGGGCGAACAGAAACGGTTACACCAATCAGTGCATCCATGTCCAAAGAGCGGTCAATGTGAGCGATGTGGGCCAGCGGGTGTTCCGTGCTTCCAATGACGCCGTCGACCTTTCCGATGTAGGAACCGTCATCTGAACGGATCATGATGGCATTGAGCGCTGGCGATGAGCCATCAAAATGCACCAGCAAGCCACCTTCGTGGCTTTTTGACTCAACGGTTCCACTGAACATCTCAAGGCCTGTTCAATCCTGCGGCCAAGTGCTTTTGGTGTTGTCGGTTTTACTCAGGCCTTCGTCGTTGAACCAGAAGGGCTGCACCAAGCATCGAAAGTGTCGCTATGAGTGAGATGGATGGTAAGGCTCCGTCTTCATCAGCCGGGGGCATGACAGGTGCAGCGTCTTCGACGATTGGGCTGGGTATCCCGACCGCCAGTTGTGTGGAGGCACCAGATTCGTCAACCGCTGTGATGAGAACATCGTAGGTGGTGAGTCCATTGGCAAGACAGATAGCGGTCGAAACTTCAACCACCCAATTGATGCCGTCAATGGTGAATCCTTGGTAGTCTGCACCGCAAATCGTCAGGCTCATGGTCACCGCTTCCAAATCTGGGTCAGAAACCAAGCCATACATCTCAAACTTGAGCTGGCTCTCATCCCATGTTGCGTTCAGGCCGTCAAAGTTGACCGCTACCGAAACGGATGGCGGAGAGTTAGGTTTGGTCAGTCCGAGGGAAAGTATAGCCTCGTGGAGCAACATGTTCGATGCCTCGGCTGAGACGGTGAAGGTGAAGGCGCCTGGACGGATGCTTTGCAGGGAGACGGCGGTCATCGTCGGCTCGGATGCCACAGCCACTGCATCTCCAGCACCGCCCATCTGCCCGTTTTGAAGAGCACGGGCCGAGAACAGGAACTCGTTCACCAATCCGGTGGAGGTGATGGTGAGGCGAGCGTTCTTTCCGTCTTCATCAACGGTTCCAGTCGCTGTGTAGAGTGTCCCAAAGGTCCACGTTCTCGAATCGTTTTCATCCATGGCTCCGAGTGGGTCAACCGGTGTGCAGGTTGCAGAGGTTTGTGTGGCACCTTCCGGTTGTGTGATGAAGAAATCGCCCAATACGTTGGTTGACACACTCCATCCAGCGTCAGCAAACTCGCACTGAAGAGACCATCCATTTTCATCGCTGGCCCAAGCGTTTCCACTATCGGCCACCGCAAATCGCCATGTTCCTGCTCCTGATGTTGGAATGACGGTGCCGTTGTCGGGAGCCAATTCGGTCCATGCAGGCACATCGTTGGTTTCGGGTTCTTTTGTCGTGAAATCCATGAACATGTTGCAGACCAGGTCCCATTGCGTCCGGTCAAAATCAACCAGTTGTGTCACTCTGAGCGCACCGTCTGGAAGGTAAGCGAAAGAGGGCTCCCCGATGTTGTCGCATGTTTCTCCGCTTTCGGGCTGATTATCGGTCACTCGGAAATCGTAGATGCGCAAGCCCTGCAGGACAGGGAAGGTCACGACCAGAGCGGCATTGCTCATGTTACTGATGTTCATGGCCAGCGTGAAGTTTGATACACCGCTGTTGGGAAGTTGGTCCCAACGAACGTTGTTCGCTTCGCCATCGGCCACAAAGAGGCTGATTTCCATGTCATCGGTGGTTGAAGTGGGTACTTCTTGGCAATCATTTGCCGCACCGATGTTGATGCATGAGCGTGAGTCAGGGTGGCCCTCGGGTACCAAGTTCACCTCATCGAGAGCGATTCCATCTTCAACGAATTCAAAGTCGTTCCAATCCACGCCACCGGAGTGAGGAATCCCTTCTCGCATACCAAGCCGAGTTTCCATGTCAGCGATGCACTTTGGCCCAATGCCGCGAATGGCATCACGCTCATCGGTGCTGATCCATTCATTGTCTCCGCCCGGTAAGCCCTCAAACAATCCGTCAAGGTTGTCGCGAACAATCGGTGAGTTGGAACCGTTCACCCAAGCATTGGCAAACATGTCGCCCGTAGCCCAATCATCCAGTATCTCAAGTTCAAACAAAGCAAAATCGTACTCAAACAGGTCTTCGAACGTGTAGCCACTGCAGTCGACATCCAACCCGTCTTGTCGGCCTTCAGTTGAGATAATGACAGGGTTGTCGTTGAAGGAAGTCAGTGCTGGAGAGGAAGTGACGCCGAGCATAACCAGCGCGATGAGCAACGAGAGCAAGGGTGCGGAAAAACGGCGTGTCATGGGCCACCGTCGTGTTTCGCCTTCATGAAGCATTGGTTGGTTTCATCACGGAACAAGGCGTTCCATACGATGATGGAGGGCCCACCACGGTAACAACGTCCACAACAAAGCAGCCAACCATGATTGCCAGGCCGCTACTCCTCGGTCAACCGTTGGCAGTTGAGTTTCTAAGAGATGGTGGTAAACCCCGTTGGGAGAGAGCAAGTCCAACATGCCTTCCAGCGCGACCCAAGCGGGGTCGTTGGCTTCACCAACCGCCACACCTGAGGCGTAGGCGACCATGGTGGTCACCAGCGCCCACAGGAAGGTGAAGAAAAACCAGACGCCAATTCCGAAAGCGATAGCTGTGCCTTGTTCTTTTGCCGAAGTCGAGGCCAAGAGGGCAAACAGCGTATACCACACCACGATGAGTCCGGTCGAGAGCACATACACCGCCAGTTCACCTGCAGAAGGCCATTCTCCGAGCCGTAATCGCACAAGGAACACCGAAACGCCAAGCAAGAGGTAGACTGGAACCAAGATGCATTGGGCGTGTCCGAGAATCAGTGCCGTGGCTTGGTGCCTTCGAGGCATTGGCTGGGCCAACCTCACTTCCAACATTCCACTGGCTCGATCTTTGCTCACGCCATCAAAGGCCATCAGGACTGCACACATGGTGGCACCGAACACGACGCCAAGTGAAGCGTAAAACAGAACTTCCATTGGTGTATCGGGTTGGTGGCCTCCCGGGAGAACGATGTTTGGGTCCGAAAAACCCCATGCCATGCCGGGCAAGAAAAGCAGCAGGATGGGGAGCATGATTTTGAGACGGATGCCCGCAAGACGCTCCCGGCGAATTCTTGCAGCAACCTTGAGGATTCGAGTTCGGTCACTCACTTTCCTTCACCTCCTTCGACTGCATCGGAAGCATCGCAGATGAGGCCACTTCCAAGGTAATGTCGTCCACATCCATTCCCGTCGCTGCACACAACCATTCCACCAGATTGGGTCGGACTGGTGCCCATGAAGCCAAGGTCAACTTCGCTTCGAGGGCGGCCGCAAGCGTTTCCTCCGGTTTTCCGTTCACCGTCAACGTCCATCGGTCGTGTTCCGATTGAAACGAGACGATGTCGCTTTCATGGGCGATTGAGGTTGGGTCGAGGGGACCTGCTCCCGTTATTACGTACCGTCCATCAAGCCCAAGCCGTTGTTCAACGTCCTCGAGCGGACCCTCATCAAGCAGCTGCCCACGGTGGAGCAGAGCGATGCGATCGATGAGCCCTTCCAATTGCGCCACCATGTGCGAGGAAATCACTACACTCACGCCTTTCGAAGCGAGTGTTTTGACCAAGGCGGTGAAGGCTTGCGCTGCTACGGGGTCCAGTCCATTGAAGGGTTCGTCCAACAACAACACCTTCGGAGAACCGAGCAGAGCAGCGGCAATTGAGAGGCGTTGCCTCATCCCCTGGCTGAGGTTATCCAACGGCTCATCTCGACGACTCCGAAGGCCGACAAGGGCCAACAACTGCTCAATTTTCTTCTCCGACGTGCCTCGCATTTCTCCGAGTTGTGTCAAGGCCTGAACCACGGTTGAGCGTCCTTGCCAGCGAACTTGTTCGGGCATATGGCCAACCCAATGGCGAAGGTCGGGGACTTCTTGCCACGATGTTCCTTCAAATCGGGTTTGAATCTGGCCCTCTTGAAGTGGTAGGACACCAGCCATCATTCTCAGAAGGGTGGTCTTTCCCGCTCCGTTCGGTCCAATCAAACCCAGAACAGCGCCTTCGTACAGGTCAATCGAAACGCCAACGATGCCGGGGCCGGCTCGTTTGGCCCATGGCCGGGTGAGTTTCGGTGCAGGTATGGCGTGCCGGTGCTGAACCGACTTGAAGGAAAGAATTGCTTCCGCCATGGACAATTCCACGCCAAACCCTTGCTTCAACCTTGGCGAGAGGCGAACCTCTATGGCGGACTTGTTTTGATTGGCAGTCGGTATTGACGATGTGGCAGGGTGTGATTCAGTCTTTGGCTCCCCTAGCCGGAGGCGGACTCGCATTGTACCTTTACCATCGGCGAACAGGCGACCTTGAGGAAGACCACTGGACTGGCGCCATTGGCCCCAACGGGGTACGCATGGCGTTCGCTTTCGCAGTGCTGATATGGATTATACCTGGAGGTGCGCTGTTAGCGGTTCCCTTGTTGCTCTTGCTTTCCGTACTGAGTCCAGCAGGACGTCAAGATTGGGCAGAACATCGAACACCTCGAGTACTGGCGATTTGCGTTGCTGTTTTGTGTTTGGGGGCAACCGGTTTCGTTCCCGCGTCTCAACCCGTGGCGCCAGAAGATTGGGGCCGTCCCCTGTTTACGGAAAATCCACACGCTCCCATCTATCCTGCTGGTCAGCAATACACTTGGGTGACCAGCGATGTGGTGGTGCTACAATCCCTCACGTTGCGCCTCCCCCATCAACCGGGTGTGATGGGCGCCGAGACGGTTGCGCTCACTTTGGCCTCGCTGATGAACATGGAAACGGGTCGTCTGCATCAAGCCATTGAGTTGATTGACGAGGAGGTGCCCTTTGTGCGCCTCAACCCGGAGGAGATCACGCTGCAACCCGTACCGGCACCGTCAACCATCGACATCATCATTGGAAGTTGGGACTCTGGGGACATTGAAACGGTGGTCTTCAGGAATTACAACATCAACACCACCGCTTTTGGGTCAGACGCGGAGGGAACGAAGGTCGGCGAGGTGGTTTTGGTGGCCAAGGCCTCATGGGGCGGAGAGTTGGACGTGTTGGTCATCGTTCGGCCGCTTCAACCCCTTGATGTGGATTACGATGGCATCGGTGAGAACTGGATTCGCGAGTGGCTTCTCGCTCGTTGAGAGCTCTGAAGGCTGACTCAATAGCGGACGTTCTTTCGAGTGATGGTCCGCCAAATGCGTTGCAAGGGGTCGTAGTATCGGTCGACCACACGCTCTTTCAATTGGATGATGGCATCGTCGGTGATTTGGATGCCTGCTGGACAAACCTCGGTGCAGCATCGCGTGATGTTGCAGTATTCAACACCGAATTCTTTCTTGATTTCAGGAACTCGGTCCTCCGTGTCAAGAGGGTGCATTTCGTATTGGGCCAAACGCACAAGGTTGCGAGGTCCTGCGAAGTCATCGAACAGGGCGTGGTCTCGAAGGACGTGGCATGTGTTGACACAAAGGAAGCACTCGATGCACTCACGGAAATGTTGCACTCGATCGGCTTCCATTTGGTTGAACTCCCAATCCATGGTCTCGGGGCCGTTGATGGGGGCGATTCGTTGGGCTACTTCGTAGTTCCAACTGACATCCGTGACCAGGTCCTTGACGTGCGGGAACGCCTTCATTGGGCGGATTTCAATGGGCTGGCCTGCAGGCGTCTCAGCTACGACATCACTCATTCGAGTCATGCACATCAAGCGTGGGCGACCGTTGATTTCAGCGGAACATGATCCACACTTTCCTGCCTTGCAATTCCAACGGACGGCCATGTCCGGCTCCTGTTCGTGTTGGATTCGGTGAAGGCAATCCAAGACCACCATGCCCTCGTCGAGTTCAAGATCGTAGGCCTCCAATTCGGCCTCGTCGCCTTCACCTCGTAGAATGCTGAACGATTGTGTGGTTCCTTTGAGCGACATCAATTTTCGCCTCCTGCTTCTGCTGCACGTTCGGCAATCATCGTCTTCACTTCAGTAAGGGCCTCTTTGAGGTCATCACGCATCTCTTCAACCGGCTCTTGACGAATTTTCATCTCGCCATTTTCCATCCAGATGATGTTCAAGGTTTGGCCCCAGTAGTCATCTTCAGGGGTAGGGAAGTCGTCACGGGTGTGGCCTCCTCGGCTTTCTTCTCGGGTGATGGCAGCCAAGGTGGCGGCGTGTGAAACATCGGCCATGTTGATGAGGTCGAGAGCTTGGTGCCAGCCTGAATTGTACTTCCGGGAGGTTCCCGATGAACAGGCCAATGCTCGCTCTTTGAACGATTTGATGTCGCCAAGGGCTTCGTCAAGTTCGTTCTTTGTTCGGATGATGCCGACCTTGGCTTGCATCATGTCGCGCATCTCATCGTAGATTTGACCGGGGTTTTCTCCGCCTTCTCGCAACAAGGGAGCGAGCATGTCGTCAATCGCTCGTCCGACTTGTTCTTCGTCGATGGCGGGTTGGGCGAGGTCCTTGGCACGTTTGGCGGCATATTCACCAGCCCGCTTACCAAACACGATGAGGTCAGAAAGCGAGTTTCCGCCCAATCGGTTCGCTCCGTGAAGGCCTGAGGCGACTTCTCCGCAAGCAAACAGGCCTGGAACGGTGGTCTCTTGGGACTCAGCGTTAACTCGGACTCCTCCCATCACGTAGTGAGCGGTTGGTCCGACTTCCATCGGTTCTTTGCTGATGTCAACGCCAGCAAGTTCCTTGAATTGATGGTGCATGGAGGGGAGTTTCTTGAGAATTGCTTCTTCACCACGGTGGGAGATGTCGAGGAAGGCACCGCCGTGCGGGGAGCCTCGACCGGCTTTCACTTCGGAGTTGATGGCCTTGGCCACAACGTCCCGGGTCAAGAGTTCGGGTGGGCGACGAACGGTGGCGAGCTTACCGCTGACCACTTCTTCGACCCACTGATCAGATTCCTCGATGGTGTCTGCATGGTCGCCAGCAAACATTTCGGGAACGTAATCAAACATGAACCGGCTCCCTTCGCTGTTGGTCAACCGACCACCTTCGCCTCGAACACCCTCGGTTACGAGGATGCCTCGCACGGAGGGAGGCCAAACCATGCCGGTTGGGTGGAATTGGACGAACTCCATGTCTCGAAGCTCAGCACCTGCCCACAATGCGAGGGCATGGCCATCTCCTGTGTACTCCCAGGAGCCTGAACAGACCGACCAGCATCGGGTGATGCCACCGGTTGCTAGAACCACGGACTTGGCGGAGAAGGCGTGAATGTCACCATCAACTCGGGTGTAGGCCACACAGCCCGTGACTCGGTCGCCTTCCTTGAGGAGGGTGCGGACGGTGTATTCCATGAAGATGTCAATCCCTTCGTGAATGCCCCTTTCCTGGAGGGTGCGAATGATCTCGAGCCCGGTTGCATCGCCGACGTGAGCGAGGCGTGGGAAGGTGTGACCTCCGAAGTTTCGTTGGTTGATGAGGTTCTTTCGTGTGCGGTCAAAAACGGCTCCCCACTGTTCCAATTCTCGAACGCGGTCGGGAGCCTCCTTGGCGTGGTATTCTGCCATCCGCCAGTTAGCAAGCCACTTGCTTCCTTTCATGGTGTCGTGGAAGTGGACCTTCCAGCCGTCTCTTGGATCGGCGTTTTGGAGAGCTGCTGCACAGCCGCCTTCGGCCATGACGGTGTGGGCCTTGCCAAGCAAGGACTTGGTGATAATGGCCGTTTTGGCACCGCTTCGGGCACTTTCGATGGCGGCCCGTAGACCTGCACCGCCTGCACCGATGATGATGACATCGTATTCGTGGTTGGTAATGTTCTCAGTCATTGTCTCACCTCAGATCACAAGAAGCACCATGTCGTTGACCCGCCCTTCTGCGACCAGTAGGACCCAGATGTCGCCGAGGAATACAAAGGTTAGTGATGTCCAAAACCAAAATCCATGCGAGCGATTGGCGATGCTGATCTTCCCAAAGAGGACGCCTCGGACACGGCTGATTCTTGAGGTCCAGCGGTCCAGCATGCCTCCAGCAAGATGTCGGAGGGCGTGGCAGGAGGTCACGTACATCGTGAGAAGGAAGGCTTCAAAACCCATCACGAAGGTTCCGATGGAGAGGCCATAACCTTCGTGGGCAGCGGAGTGGAAGTGCATGGTGTGGGTTANNATNNNANNACTTTGATGAGAATAATNANCATGGCNGCNTAGAGGAAGTANCGGTGNAGGTTGTTGAAGAGGAACATCCTTCGNTCCCCTTGNTANCCNATNGCTTTGTTGATNTCNGGCTCGTCNACCCAACACGCCGTTGGACTNGCGAAGAAGGTGCGATAGTAAACGCGGCGCATGTAGTAGCANGTNCCCCTGAATCCAAAGGGNATCCANAGGACNAGNATGGCGGCGTTGACCCATTCGGGGTGNTTCCANGNTGACAGGCCAAACAAGTCCCATTCGAGGACATTTGGNGAAAAGATGGGNGACATCACCGTGCTNCCNTGGAGTTTGTAGGAAATGTCAGCATCGTAGAAGAACAACCGCCAGAACGTGTAGATGAGGGCGGCGGTTAGGCCGGTTCCCATGGCAACGGGCTGGCTCCACCAGTTGTCGATCCGGTTGGTGCGCCCCAGTCCGTTCAGGACGGGGAGTTTTATGCCTTCACCCATGCAATTTCCCCCTGTTCCCTTACGGGAACATGCTATGCGAGTGGCGCAGGGTCTTTGAGGTTCACCATTGAGCCGCAGAACGATTATGGAAGAATATCAAGCCAATTCCGACCAATTTACTTCGGCCTCAACCATTTCAATCTCATCAACGTCCATTTGGGCCAACTGAAGTTTTCCGGACAGTTCATCGTTGACAGCATGCCAATACGAGTAGGCTTCAATCACCCATATGCCTGATTCTCGAGTACCGTTGCCCGAGCCCTTGACACCGCCAAACGGCAGGTGTGCTTCAGCCCCAGTCGTGGAGTTGTTGATGCCGGTCATGCCTGCTTTGATGCCGGTTTTGTAGCGGTATGCTTCGAGTCGGTCGTTCGTGTAAATGGCCGACGACAANCCATAGGGGCTGGCGTTGGCCAAGTGCAGAGCGTGGTCGAAATCCTTGGCCTTCACGACGGTGACGGCGGGTCCGAAAATCTCCTCGTGGAAGCAATCCATGTCTTCGGTGACGTCTGCAAACACGTGCGGCCACATGAAGACGCCTTCGTTGGCATCACCGAGGAAGTTGTCCGGGGCGCTCTCGGGTGTGATGGTACCCTTGCCCCAAAGTTGTGTGGCGCCGCTGGCCTTGGCCATTTCAAGGCCAACAAGGAAGTCCTTGGCGTACTTCTCTGAGAGCATGGGCCCGTAGAGGACGTCCTTGTGGACCAGTGAATTACCGATGCGGGTTGACTTGACTTTCTCCATGAATCGCTCCATGAATTCGTCGTAGATGTCTTCGTGGAGGATGAGGTTCCCGAGGCTTGTGCACCGTTGTCCTGCTGTACCAAAGGAGCCCCAGTAGGCGCCTTCAACGGCGTTGTTNAGGTCGGCGGAAGGCATCACGACAAGCGGGTTTTTGCCGCCCAACTCAAGCGAACAGGAGACCAGGTTTCGTCCACAGACTTCACCGATCATCTTTCCAACACCGGTTGAACCGGTAAAGGAGATTTTGTTGACCAAGCCTTCATCCACAGCGTCGACGAGGTATTGGCCTGCGCCACTTCCCTTTCCGTGGACGAGGTTAATGACGCCGTCAGGTAGGCCGGCTTCGTGCATGACACGAGCAAGGGCGAACGAGAGCAAAGGAGCATCTTGAGGGCTCTTCCACACGCAGGTGTTTCCGCACATGATGGCGGGGATCATTTTCCAGAACGGCACGGCGGAAGGGAAGTTGCAGGCGTTGATGATGCCACACACACCCAGCGGGCGGCGGTAGGTGAAGAGTTCCTTGTCGGGCAATTCGGAATTGACGGTTTGCCCGTAAAGCCGTCGTCCTTCTGATTGGAAGAACAAACAGGTGTCAATGGCTTCCTGAATTTCACCACCCGATTCCTTGAGGGTCTTGCCAATCTCCCTGGTTTCAAGGGCGACGAGGGCGTCCTTGTGTTCCATCAGCAAGCGACCCATGTTTCCAATGATTTGACCTCGGGTCGGAGCAGGTGTTGCTGCCCATGCAGGGAAGGCAGCATGGGCTGCGTGGAGAGCTTCATGAACATCGTCTCGGGTTGACAACGGGAATTCACCCAAGCAATCGGCAAGGTGGGCAGGATTGGTTGACCGAAACGTTCCATTGTCGCTGGCTGAAGCCAATTGTCCGTTGATGATGTTGTACCCTCGAACGGCAGGTTTGCCAGTGGGGTTGTTGATTTCCATGTATTCCAAGCCGGTTTCAAGAACGTGAACCATGCCTTTTGCGACCTTGACGCGTCTCTTGAATGTGATGGAAGGAATGTTTCCATCTTCTTCCATGGTTGAAAGACCCTCGGGCTTGGGTTTATAGTGGCCCATCCTTACATTCTCTTGCGGACAGACCTAAGGCCCGGTTGAATTTCATTATATACCGTAAATTGTTCATTCGTAAGAGAGGGAGACACATGGCAGACAAAGACGACACCATTGAATTGCGCGTATCAAAGGCCATACCCTCCGATGTTGGCTTCGGACGAGCCCGAATTTCCTCGGAAATGGGCTTGGACCTCAAGCCCGGCGATTTCGTGGAGATCAGCGGAGAAGAGCGCTCCACCGCTGCCATTTACTGGCGAAGTCGACCCGAAGATGCAAAGATGGACATCATTCGAATGGATGGAATCATCAGAAAGAACGCAGGTGTCAGTCTCGGCGACCGTGTCACGGTGCGAAAGGTTGAGGCTAAAACCTGCACAAAACTCACCATCTCTCCAGTCATGGCGAATAAGCAGAAAGTGAAGTTTGGCCCAGGCATTGAAGGCTTTGCAAAGCGAGGTTTGGCCAAGCGACCGGTGGTTGCTGGCGACCGGATTTTTATTCCCGGCATGACCCTTTTTGCTGAAGCCCTGCCCTTCGCCGTCGTGCAAACCGTTCCGAAAGGCATCGTGGTGGTCACCACCGATACCGAGATCATCATCAAAGACGAGGCCGTTGCTGAAGAGGACGTCGGTCAATCCGAAGGCATCACCTACGAGGATGTCGGCGGTATTGGTCAACAACTCCTGAAAGTCCGCGAGATGATTGAGCTTCCGCTCAAGCACCCCGAATTGTTCCGCCGTCTTGGCATCGACCCGCCCAAAGGTGTGTTGCTGCACGGTCCTCCAGGCACTGGAAAGACCATGATTGCAAAAGCGGTCGCTACTGAGACGAATGCCCACTTCAAGAGCATTAACGGCCCTGAAATCATCTCAAAGTATTACGGTGAGTCTGAGAAACAACTTCGTGAAATCTTCGACGAGGCGGCTGAAAATGCCCCCGCCATCGTTTTCATTGACGAGATCGACTCAATTTGCCCGAAGCGTGAGGACGTGACTGGGGAAGTTGAACGACGCGTGGTCGCCCAGATGTTGACGCTGATGGACGGTATGCACGGCCGCGACAACGTGGTGGTCATCGGAGCTACCAACCGTAGGGATGCTCTGGACCCGGCTCTTCGTCGACCAGGTCGCTTTGACCGAGAAATCGAAATTGGTGTCCCCGACCGAGTGGGGCGAAGCGAAATCATGGACGTTCACACCCGTCAAATGCCCATTGCGGATGACTTTGACATCGCTTGGGTTCTCGACAACACCTACGGGTTTGTTGGCGCCGACCTGGCTGCCTTGGTTCGAGAAGCGGCCATGCGAGCTCTTCGACGCTACCTCCCAGAAATTGATCTTGAGGAGGAAACACTTCCGCCAGAGGTTCTCGAGAAGATGGAGGTCTGCATGGATGACTTCAAAGAAGCCATCCGTGATATTGAACCCTCGGCGCTCCGTGAAATCTACGTTGAAGTCCCCGAAGTTGGCTGGGACGAAGTTGGAGGACTGTTGGAGGTCAAAGACCGTCTGAAGGAATCCGTCGAATGGCCACTCACCAAGCCCGAATTGTTCGAACACTTTGGCATCAAACCTCCTCGAGGAATTGTGCTGTTCGGGGCGCCAGGTACTGGAAAGACCTTGCTCGCCAAGGCCATTGCGAACGAAGCACAAGCGAACTTCATCAGCATCAAAGGCCCGGAAATGATTTCGAAATGGGTGGGTGAATCCGAACGCGCCATCCGTGAAATTTTCAAGAAGGCAAAGCAATCCTCGCCCTCCATCATTTTCCTTGATGAGTTCGAGTCCATCGCCTCAATGCGAAGCGGTGGAAGTGCGTCGGAAGGCAGCGATGTCGGCAACCGCGTGGTGAATCAACTTCTTGCCAGCATGGATGGTGTCGAATCCCTTGACGGCGTCATTGTCGTAGCCGCTACCAACCGACCGGAAATGATTGACCCGGCCCTCCTACGAAGCGGGCGCTTTGAGCGCGTCCTCCACGTTCCACCACCCGATGCAGGTGCCCGTGAAACCATCTTCCGCATCCACAGCGAGGGCATGCCGCTCAGCAAATTCTCGTTCAAGGACATCTTGACTGGCATGGACGGCTTCACTGGAGCTGACATTGAGGCAGTGTGCCGAGAAGCCGCTCTCATTTGCATGCGAGCGGGCAAGAAGAAGGTCACGAAATCCCACTTTGAAGAGGCCATTTCGCGTGTTCGGCCAACCGTCACTCCAGACATGTTGGAGTACTACCAGAAGATGGAAACCCGCTTAACCTCGGGCCTCACCAACATCAAGCGAAACCGAGATTTCAGTCGTGGCATCGAGACCATGTGATGTTTCGACACCGACGCATTGAAGGGATTCCAGTCCACCAACTGGAACAAGGAGCCGGAACGCATGGCAATATTTGGTCGTGAAATCCTCGGAAACGCCGTTGTGGACCGTACCGGTGCCGTGATGGGCTCACTGGTCGATCTCAGTTTTGACCTCAACACCGGTTTGATCAGCGAATTGTTTGTCGAGGTCGATGCTTCCCTTGATGCCTCAGCCCTTCCGTTCGAACACACCGGGACCACCGTCAAAATCCCCGGAACAGCCGTTGCTCGTATCGCTGAAAACATCCACCTCAACGTGTGATGGGAAAAGAAGCACGCGTGAGCATTTTCTCAACTGGGGTGGACAACCTTCTAAAGTCAGTAGGGGGCGTGTTTGGGTTGGGAATCCTCCCGCGTGATTCGTATGCTCGGTCTCCCCGCCAATTTCAATGCTCGAAGGGTTGCCC
The DNA here is from genome assembly GCA_002704515.1 of Methanobacteriota archaeon. GTDB lineage: Archaea > Thermoplasmatota > Poseidoniia > Poseidoniales > Poseidoniaceae > Poseidonia. Next base: position 2,015 of record PAGK01000031.1, on the reverse strand, counting down.
TTCAGGCTTCTTTTTGGGCGGTCATGCTGATTTTGCTGAGCACCATCCTGTTGAATTTCATCAACATCAGCGCCACGGACCAACTTTCAGCCTACGACGATGACTGGAACGATATGTCTGCCTTCCGTGAAGACATCAAATCCATGGGCATTGAAACGCGATCGCTGGTCAGCAGCCCCCTCCTCCTCGCTGACATTGAAGACCCACGCAACACCACCTATGTGCTCGCTGGAGTTGAGCGTGATACGCTCTCNTTGCCTCAGTTTGACGACGATGGTTTCATCACCATCGCCTCAGGAAACGGGTATTCTCCTTCAGAAATCAACGCCATTGTGGAGTTCGTTGAAGCCGGTGGTACGGCGATGGTGTTCGAAGACTATGGATACGCCAACACCATCGCAGAAGCTTTTGGTATTCGCTACACTGGTGAGCAGGTCTTTGACACAACGTACGCCACTGAACTTGATTTCAACTACATCTGGATGTGCATTCAATCCAACCCTTGTGGGATGAANGGNACACAACTCGACCCCTCNACCCTCTCCAGCCANGAGCGGTGGGCAAAGGTGGGCGGANNAGGAGAACACCCNTGCTCNAAACTTGANGAACAAACCTTNGGTCCNGGCGANGCGANGCTNTGCGAGCAACACATGATCAACGGNCGCGTGGANTACAACGGNACNTANCAAGTGCTGCTCAACAACATCACTGGATTGGAGGTCATTCCCGGTGTCCGTGGNCCACTGTCTGAAGTTGCCATTCGGGCGCTGACCAGCAACGAAGCCACCGTGGACGTGAACGGTGATGGTGAGATTTGGGTTGGCAACGAAATTACGCCAGAAACCCCTGACCGTTGGGGGCAATTCAACCTGAGCATCGAAGTGTGTGCTCGCGCCAGTTGTTCGCCCAGCGATGGTGGACGAATCATGTTTGTTTCTGATGGATCTACCCTCATCAATGCGATGTACGACTATGAGGGCTTCAACGAGGGTAAGTACGGTCCAACCGATAAGCTGATGCCTGCCAATGACAACCGAAAGTGGGCTCTTGACTTCATCGCAGAGGCCCTCATGAGCGAATTGATCGATGAAGTCGGAGAACCAGCCGAGAACGCCATGGTCATCTTCGACGAATCACGGCATCCACAAAGCGCCCTGGCTGCCGATTCCTACAACACGGTCTACTTCTTGCTGGTGTACTTCACAGGAGAAGGTTTGGCCATGCTCCTCCTCTTCCTCATCTTGTTCATTACCTTCGAGGCCGTCCTCATCAAAAAGCGAGACCCAGAGCCTTGGCGGCATGTCTTCAGCATCATCTACTACGGATTCGGGGATGCCAATCGGTACGCCTACTACTCCAAAGTGGAAAAAATCCGACAAGTTTTCCTCTCCAAGGTTCGCAACCAAAATGGATTGAATCGAGAGGAATTCCAAGCGATGCAAGCCAATGAGTTGGTTTCCATGATCAGCGACCCGGTTCTTGCAAAGTTCGCTGTGGAATCCAGCAATAAGTACACATTGGAACAGACGGTAGCGCTGGTCAAGCGAATCAAGGCGTGGGGACGTCAGTGAGGTGAGAAGATGTGGACTCGTAAGGCAGCATTCACCTTCACCGGCGGGATTGCATTGGTGCTCATCGGAATGATGATTTCAAACCAACAAATGATGATTCTCGGATTGAGCCTCATCGCCTTTATCGTGGTGAATTCTTGGATTTCAGGCCACGGTGATGTGGAGGTTCAGCGAACACTTTCAGCCGACAACCTGTACAAGGGCGATGACCTCTATGTCGAATTGTTGGTGACGAACCGCAGCAATCGAAAAACTCAGATGTTGGACATCTACGACAACATCCCACACGAGATGAAGCTCCGAAGCGGCCTCAATCAGATGCAACTGAACCTCAAACCCGGAGAGAGCGCCCGAATTCGGTATGTGCTTCGTTGTCCCTTGCGAGGGCACTATTCCATCGGTCCAGTTTCGCTTCGTGCTCGCAACACGTTCAACCTTGGTGTT
>PAGK01000030.1 GCA_002704515.1 Methanobacteriota archaeon | reverse complement strand
GTCCTCGATGAAGGACTGGTCAGTGTCAAAGAAATCATTGGGAAAAATACGGCCCTCATCGTTGGCGTTCAACCCGTATCTCTTGGTGTGGTCGAAGCCCCTGGACATTACGGTGCTGACATTGTCGTTGGTGAAGGCCAGCCCCTTGGAAGCCCAGTCACCGGCGGGGGCCCCCTCTACGGTATTTTTGCGTGCACCAAACCCTACCTTCGCCTCATGCCGGGTCGAATCGCCGGCCGAAGCATTGACGTTGATGGGAAAGAAGCCTACTGTTTGACGCTCTCAACCCGTGAGCAACACATACGTCGCCATCGAGCCACTTCGAACATCTGCACCAACGAGACCCTCATTGCCCTCATGGGCGCCATGCACATGGCCCTCCTCGGACCCGATGGCCTTCGGGATTTGGCACATCGCAACATGATGGCGTGTCAAAAAGCCAAAGAGGTCTTGTCCCAAACTCCCGGGGTTCAATTGGTCCATTCGTCGGTTCATTTCAACGAGTTCGCCATTGAGGTCCAAGGGGCTGCGTCCGAATGCCTTGCCTACCTCGACAGCAACGGNATCATTGGTGGACTNGACCTTGGCACGTGGTACNACGNCATCACCAATCAAATTCTCATCACCACCACCGACCAGACTTCACTGGATGAAATTGAGGCACTTTCAGCCCAATTAGCGCTCTGGACGAAACATGGGGAGGTGAGCGCATGAGCCATCTGTTCAACCACAACGGAGCTGAAAACACTGGATACAGCCAGCCTGTTCCACTGCANACGGAGAACAAACCAACGGTTCCAAGCGGNCTTCTCCGAAAGCAATCCGCTCGTTGGCCGCGGCTCTCTGAGCCAGAAATGGTTCGTCATTACACCTGGCTTTCCAAGCGNAATTTTGGTATTGATACAGGCTTCTATCCTTTGGGCTCATGCACGATGAAACACAACCCTCGCGTGAACGAAGTCATCGCTCAACTGCCAGGCATTGCCGANATTCATCCTCATCAACCGGAGCATCACTTGCAAGGCCTGCTCTCAATTTTCTACGAGATGCAACACATGCTCGAAATCTGTGCAGGGATGGACCAAGTAACCCTTCAGCCCGTGGCTGGAGCGCAAGGAGAGTTTACTGCTATACGTTGNATTCAGGAGTACTTCAGGCACCGTGGAGAAGACCAGCGAACCAAAGTTATCGTTCCTGATTCGGCCCANGGAACCAACCCTGCGAGTGCCGCCATGGCTGGCTTTGAGATCGTTGAAATCCCAAGTCTCGCCGATGGCCGAATGGACCTTGATGCTCTGGCAGCGGTGGCNGATGAAACCACTGCAGCCATGATGATCACCAATCCAAACACCCTCGGCCTCTTTGAAGCTGACATCAAAGCGGCCAGCGAGATTGTTCACAACGCTGGTGGGCAAATGTACTACGACGGTGCGAACTTCAACGCCATTTTGGGTATCACGTCGCCGGGTTTGATGGGCTTTGATGCCGTTCACTTCAACCTTCACAAGACCTTCTCGCAACCCCACGGTGGTGGCGGACCGGGCTCGGGTCCAATCGGTGTGAAGGCCCAACTGGCAGCGTTCTTACCCGGGCCACTGGCGGCCAGGCGGAAAGCAACGGCCGATGAATCATCCATGGCCGTAGACGAACACTGGTACCACTGGGAACAACCCGAACACAGCATCGGGAAAGTCCAGCAATGGCACGGAAACGCCGGAGCGGTGATTCGCTGCTGGGCCTACTACCGCCGGTACGGGTCTGGATTGAAGACGATGTCAGAGCACGCCGTTCTCAACGCCAATTACCTTCGTCATGCCATTCATCGAGAGGCCAAAAAGGCCGGTGTCGACCACCTCTTTGTCGACGGAGCAGAAACCGATGTTGCAAAACACGAATTCACGTTGTCGATGCAACCTGCGAAGGAAGCCCATGGCATCTCNGCCATGGACGTGGCCAAAGGTCTCCTCGACCGGGGCTACATGGCGCCGACGGTTTACTTCCCACTGGTCGTCCCTGAATGCATGATGATTGAGCCAACTGAAACGGAGTCAAAAGACACCCTTGATACGTTTGCTGAGCACTTTGCGCAGGTCCTGAAGACCGATCCTGAAACCCTCCATGAGGCGCCAATCACGACCCCTGTTCGTCGTGTTGACGAGGTCTATGCNGCTCGAAATCTTTGNCTCCGACACCCCTACGACGACGCTTGATTTGAGGAAGGATTATNCCGCTACCGGGTGAGCCCCGTGTGTGGAAGACCTACCTGCTCCATGGGCGGAAGCCAAGGTTGAACACAACTATACCATGACCTTNTTCGCTTTCTCATGGGCTTTGTTGCCGGTTGGCTTCATGGTGCTTATGGCCCTGTTTGACCGGTATCAAGAGCACCGTCTGATGCTGGCTTCCGTAGCCTTCTTGATGCTCTTGTTTGCTTTTGCTACAGGGGTAATGCAGCGCCGTTCTGCTTTGCTTGAACCTCGGATTCAACTCGCTGTNGCCACCCTGGTCGCCACAGCAGCGAGTCTTGGTCTTCTTTGGGGGCTTGATTTAGATGGCTGGTGGTGGGTTTCCTACGGGCTCATCTTTGGGACGGTCACCACGATGTATGTCGGTCTTGACCATCTGGCCTCTTGTGATGCTGTAGCCTACCGTCTGCCATGGTCGGCCACGAAAGCCCTCCCGCTGGATGCCTTCCAAGGTTGGCGGTTGCAACAAGGCCGATGGGCCAATGGAAATTTGGCGACCAAGCGTCTTGAAAATGGAACCGTTCTTACCTTGTATGGTGAGCTTGATGAAGGTTCANCCTACCTTTGTGTGGGCCGTTTGTGCCCTGAATCATTGGCTCCCGAACAGACATCGNTGGGCATTGATTTCACTTGTCTAGCCTCGGAATCAGAGGCCTTCCTTTCAGAAGAATGAGGGCTCACCGCTCATCCTTTGAATCAGTCATCATAAAGAACCATCCGCGATGGCGAGATGTCATGGATGTAACCATTTTGTTGGGGTCTTCATCTGACCTCCCAATCGCCCAAAAATGCACGAAAATCTTGGAACACTTCGACGTGCCATACCAATTGCGCGTCGCTTCAGCCCACCGCTCTCCCAAATTTGTNGAGGAGATCGTTGGTGATGCCCTTGACGACGGTTGTTCGGTCTTCATCGCCATGGCTGGTTTGGCTGCTGCCCTCCCCGGTGCCGTTGCTGCGTTGACCACCAAACCTGTCATCGGGGTTCCCTGTGGCGGGCGAGTCCCCTTTGATTCCCTTCTGTCCATCGCCCAACTTCCTCCGGGTGTTCCTGCGGCCACCGTCGGTGTTGACCGAGGCGACAACGCAGGCTACCTCGCCGTTCAAATGCTGGCGCTCTCGAGTTCAAAGTACGCCGCTGCCCTTGAACAAAACAAGCTCGATCAAATTGACCGCGTGAAGGCCCAAGACAAGGAAGTCAACGGCGGTGCCTGAGATGTTCGACGCTGAGGAATTCATTGCAGAGAGCATTGAGTCCCTCAAAGCGACCATCGACGACGTGGCCATCATCGCCTGTTCCGGTGGTGTTGACTCAACCGTCGCCGCTGTTATTGCCAACCAAGCCGTCGGCGACCTGCTCCATTGTGTGTACGTTGATACGGGTTTCATGCGGAAAAACGAGACCGAACAAATCGAGGCACTTCTCGAGGCGCAAGGCATCAATCTCGTGACCGTCAAAGCTGCTGACCGGTATTTTGAGGCCCTCAAAGGCGTCACTGAACCGGAGCAAAAAAGGAAGGTCATCGGTGAGTTATTCATTCGAATCTTCGAGGATGAACAAAAAAAGTGTGGCGCAAAATACCTCGTCCAAGGAACCATTGCACCCGATTGGATTGAATCCGGAGGTGGCGTCCGAGACACCATCAAATCCCACCACAACGTTGGCGGTTTGCCCGAGGACATGACCTTGACCGTGGTCGAACCCTTGCGCGATTTGTACAAGGACGAAGTTCGAGAATTGGCTCGAACGCTTGACATCAACGTCGCTGAACGCCAGCCCTTCCCCGGACCTGGTTTGGCCGTTCGAACGCTTGGTGATTTGACACCAGAGCGCGTGGCCGTGGTTCGTGAAGCCTGCGCCATTGTTGAGGAAGAATTCGAAGCCGCAGCAGAACGAGGTGAAATGGAGATTCCATGGCAGTACTTCGCAGCTTTGCTTCCGGTACGAAGTGTCGGTGTTCACGGCGATGTCCGAGCCTATGGCGAAACCATCGTGGTACGTGCTGTCCAGTCCATGGATGGAATGTCTGCTCGCTACTCAGAAATCCCCCACAAAATTCTCCAAAAGATCAGCACCCGAATCACCAACACGGTGAAAGGCGCTGTGAATCGGGTGGTCTATGACATCACGCACAAACCTCCTGGGACCATCGAATGGGAATAATTCCACGACAGGCATACCTTCTTGAGGAAGACCCAAGGAAGTGCAAACATGGCTACACTCGATGTCGTTGACCTCGCCCTCGGAGGGGTCTTGATCGTTGATGATGTAGCCACCCTTCGCCGCAGGCGTGTGCTTTCGTTCGCCCTGGTCGCCCTTCTTCTCGTCTCTCTCATCGCTGGTGTAGCGACGTTGATGGACGGTGATCAGGAAACAACAGCGATGGTTGATGGCCAACCTCCATCCACCGAATGGCGCCCATATTCCGTGGTTGCACCGATTGACACTGGTATCAACGTCTACCATGACCATTTCCGCACGGAAGAGGTGTACCCCGATTGGTTGCTGGAGGGGCTCGGTGTGACGAAAACCTGCGAGCCCACCTTTGAGGGGACATGGGAGGAACGCTATCAGGCTGACAAGGAAACCTGTTGGGACACCATCACGACCGCTGACATTGTTTACTTCAAGGGCACAAAAATCATTGGCACATCTCCCGATGGAGGGACGGACATTCACATTCTTGACGACCCATCCGATGGACACGGTACAGCTGTAACTGGGGCCGTACTCGATGCCAACCCCGACGCCGTCATCTTCTTTGTCGAGGGCTTCTCAACCGAAGCCGTTTTGGCCGCTGGAAATCAACCCCTCGTTGACATTGTCACAACGTCATTTGGCGCCATTGGTTCACTGCCGGTACCGGGCATTGAAACGGGTACTTACCAAACGGTCGTTGTCAACAACAAGATTCACACCGGGGCTGCGGACAACACGCCATCTCCAGCCGTGCAAGATGCCACTGCAGGCCCTCCTTGGTCCATTGGTATCGCAGGCTACGCAGAGGAAGGCGATGACCAAAAGGAAACCATGAGCGGGTCTTACCCCGATATTGCTGCAGATTGGACTCAAGTCCTACCCAACCACGATGACGTGGATGGCTATCACGAGACCTCTGGAACTTCCTTTGCCACGCCCCGGACGGCGGGTATCCTCTCGTTCATTCTTGAACACTTGCGAATGGAAACCGCCGATTTTGGTTCAGGTGCCTCGAGTGAAAACCGCAGCGGTATGTTGGTCCAAGGGGTCTGGCCAGATGGTCATCCAAATGCCGGTGCTGAGGCAGATATCTCAAACTCCGTCGTGCGAAATGCACTCAACCTTTCCGCTTGGTATCCTTCTTTTTCAACATGGGATCCAACCGCAGGAACCATGCCCATTTCCCCTGTTGCACCGTGCACGCAAGTCGGGTGGGGTGTGGTGAACATGTCCAACATTCAACCGATGATTGAACATCTAAATGGCACACAAACCATGCCGGACCGCCCGGGTGATGTCGAACTCTGCATGCAAATCAACCAAGAAGCCAGAGAAGCCTATTGGGGCGTTTATCCATCCGATGAGCGGCCGAGTCAGGGGCTTGAGATGGCCACTCGAGACGATTGAATCCTGGGTGCGAATGTGCACGAAGACCTCGAANCCATNNATGGAANACCGACGCAGTGCGTTGTTTTGGCGCCGATTGTGGGGCTCGAACCCACGACCTTGGGATTAACAGTCCCACGCTCCACCAGCTAAGCTAAATCGGCAAAGTGGGCGACAAGTATCCCCTTTATCACGCCTTCGTTGAGGTGGAATCAATCCGTTCCAACAATCGGTGAGCNTNCTCGGGNTGGNTGGGTCCTGTTTTACAGATGTTTTTCAAATCATCAAGGTCCTCTTGNTTNAANTCTCTTGAGTGGAAAAAGGTGAACAGCGGACTGTTTTTTTCCACGGNTGNCCNGGTGGTTGATTGNAGNATGAATCCNACATGGTCATCGATGGTGTCCTCAAGTGCGAACCTNCCNGCACCNTGGCGCCGTGCAAGTTGAGCCATTCTCATGGCGTCNTAGNCNGCGACGTANCCGTCNTGCTCTGCNAGTATNGTGGTTTGNGAGNCTGCCGTTCCAAGAATCCGCTCAGGTGTTGAAATCAGGGTNGAGGCGACCTCTTCATCCACNCCTTGTTGAATGCACATCGCNCGNAACCGNTCNANGGCTTTTCCGTTGTTCAGCACGGNCTCAATGCGCCTCCTTCCNTCTGCNATGTCCACGTCGTCGTGNGTCATGGANAGCAACGCNGCNCCTTGGAACACCACGAGTTCNCGAGTATCGGCAGAGCCTTTNCCTTGAAGCACATGGATGCTGCCAATCACTTCNAGNGCNTTNCCGATGTGCGTACCAATGGGTTCGCCCATGGCNGTGATTTGAGCNACCGTGCGAATGCCCANNCCCTCGGCCGTGTTGACCATTGAACGGGCNAANGTTCTCGCATCTTCGATGCTTTGCATGAAGGCNGCNGGNCCTGTTTTGACNTCGAGCACCAACGCATCAAGTCCCTCNGCAGCCTTTTTTGAGATGATGGAGGCGGTGATGAGNGGGACGCTGTCGATGGTGTCGGTGACATCCCGGAGAGCATAGAGCACACCATCGGCAGGAGCAATCGCTTCATTTTGAACCGCAATGCAGCATCCAACGTTGGCCACTGCCTCCACCATTTCTTCGGGCGTGAGTGCGCAATTGAACCCGGGTATGGATTCGAGTTTATCGATGGTGCCGCCGGTNTGGCCNAANCCNCGGCCAGCCANCATGGGGACGCGGCAACCGCANGCGGCCAGNGCNGGNGCCAGCATNAGCGACATTTTGTCCCCCACNCCNCCNGTGCTGTGNTTGTCCACGACCGGNGGTCCCTGCTGGCCACGNTAACTGGGCTCCNGAATGAATCATGGCTTGNGTAAGAACGACCGTNTCGCTGGTGNNNAGGCCGTTTTNATGNACGGCNTTGAGCCANCGNGTCGCTNCNTCGGTGGAAACNTTGCCNGTGGCTACATCACCCACAAANAGNGNNAGNTCATCNTNNGGNTGGNTTTNGCCTGACTTNACTGCCTCAATGAGGTCNTCGACNCCCATCGTNNTCCCTCAAATTAAGCCGATTTCTTTCAGGCGTTGGTGGAGNTAGTCTCCGGCNTTGATGGACGCAAATTCTGCGGTGCCACTTGTCATGGCCACAAAGTCAGGATGCGGGGTCAAGTCAATTTCATTGCGTGGATGGACAAACATCGGCATGGAGTACCTTCGGGTATTGGCATGCTTGGGATTGACGACCCGATGGGTCGTCGATTTGAACAATCCATTGGTCAAATTTTGGAGCATGTCTCCGGAATCGACGATGATGGCATCTTGATCGCCTTTGACTTGAATCCATGAACCGTCGTGGTCCATGACTTCCAATCCATCCGCCGTGGCAGTCACCAAGAGCGTGATGAAATTGATGTCCTCGTGCGCTGCTGAACGAACGGCCCCTTCGGGCATGCTCTCGTCCAAGGGCGGATAGTGAATCATGCGCATGATGGTGTTGCCTTCGTGCGACATGTTGGGTAGCCATTCGGGAGGTTTGCCGAGGTACTCCGAACACGCAGCAAGGAGGTGCTTTGCTAACGTTTCCATTCCAGAATACAAGGCCTCAGTGATGGCTTGGAACCCTTCCACATGCCCGGTTGGCCAGATGTTTTTCGGGTAAGTTGGTGCAGGTCCATCGGCTGGATATTTTCTTCCTGTTTGCCAAAATTCCTTGAGGTCAGGAGCGGGGTTGTCTTTGGCGTGTTCAATCCCGAAGGCCGTGTATCCGCGTTGGTGTCCGATTTCCGGTTGGAGATAACTTCGCTTGGTGGTCTCGTCCAAATCGAAGAAAGCATCGCATTGAGCGTAGGTCTCGTCGATCAACGAGCGGGGGATTCCATGGTTCGTTAACGCAAAGAAACCGATGTCCTTGAGCGCATCACCAACTTCGGTGATGAACCGTTGGCGCTCATCCTTGGTTTCCGAAAGGGCCAATCGAAAGTCGATGGAGGGGATGCTCCGACTCATGGTTCCTCAATCCCGGTAGGCGTTGAGTTTGGAGAGGAGACGAAGGGTCTCAAAGTAAATCCAAACCAGTGACATGAGGATGCCAAAGGCGGCGTACCATTCCATGTTTTTCGGTGCCCCGTATCGGCTGCCGGATTCGATGAATCCAAAATCGCTGATCAGGGTCAAGGCTGCCACCACCAGGATGAAGGCGGTGAGTCCGATGCCAATGGGGCCAGATGTGTGGAGGAACGGTACATCATAGGGGGTGAACAACCCCAGCACAAAGGAGGTCAAGTAGAGCAAGAGGATGCTCATGACAAGGCCTCCGATGACCTTGTTGAAGGCAGGGGTTGGTCGAATGATGCGTGAGGCGTACATCACGTACATGGTGGCCGTGATGGCCATTGTTCCAAAGACAGCCTGAAGGGCGATTCCCTTGTAGGCTGTGAGTTCCAACATGAGGGACATGGCACCAAGGGCCGTTCCTTCGAGGAGAGCGTAGAGGCTCATCAGAGCGGCTGGATTCTTTGGCCGTACAAACATGACCACCATAGCGAGAATAAACCCGCCAATGAAACCGATGCCCATGAAGGCGGAAATGTAGAGACCTCCATCGCCGTTGTTGACCGCATTCATGCACAGAACGGCCGAAACCAATGCGCTGAGCACGGTCAAGGAAAGCAAGAAGCCGATTTTCCTCATGCTTCCTTCAACCGTCATTTGGTCGGTTCCAGTCAAGTTGTTCCAGAATTTTTGGTTGAGGACAGGATTGCTGCTGCGAATCTCCATGGCTATCGCCCTGTTCTCGGCAGGGTCCTGTTTCAATGTTGCTCTCATTGCCCGTGTTGAGCGACCTGTTCTTGGTAGTAGGTCAACAACTGGTCAAACGTCCATCCTTGCTTTAGGTATTCTTCAACCATCTCTGCAGTCCATCCGGGAACTTGGGCCAACATGGCGGGGGTGACACCTGAACCAGTCGCGTTGAGAACGGGTTGCTGCCAACCCTCGGAGGACACCGGCGTCGTCGCAACGTCCGCAAAGGCGGCCTCGCTGATAGCGTCTTTGACATCCTCTGCCTCGGAACGCATGCCCCTCAAAATCACATAAGCTCCACCCGAGAGAACCAACGCTGAAATCATGAGGATCAAGAAGAACGACTGAGCGGAATTTCCGGCCGTGTTCTCAGTGCTGTCTTCCACCAAGTCGGCGCGTTGTTGCGATGAGCAACCTTTGGCGTCGGTGGCAGCACCAGCGGGCGTGCTCGGACAATCGTCAGCTTCGTTAAGCACGCCGTCTTCATCATCGTCAGTGCTGATTTGAGCGTTACCATCGTTGTTGTCAACGGGTTGAATGTCGACGCCAGCGAGATCGCAGCCCAACACAACACTGTCGTTTTGTCCATCTCCATCAGCGTCCCATTGAGTCAAGGCGTCATAGGGATTGATGTCATCTGTACTCGCATTAAGGGCCGTAGCTTGTGCCCAGGCGACCTCAAGGTCGTCCGTGATGCAGTCGCCATCGGTGTCCGCGTTGTTTGGGTCGCCTCCATGGAGTTGCTCTGCAAAGTTGGTCAAACCATCTTGGTCTGCATCGAGCAACGATTCGTCGCCATCTCCGGCCACACTCCGCTGTGTTCGGTTGAATCCATGTTCGACTTCCCATTTGTCCAAAAGCCGGTCCTGGTCAGTATCGGTTGAATTGTCAAGGCGGTTCCAATCCTCGTACCATGAATCGGCATAGACGCTCGCGACGGCCTCGCTTGAGAGGAGTAATCCCATCTCTCGATTGCGTACAAGAGCAGAATCTCCCCAGTTGATGGAGGACACCAAGACATGCTCGCCATCGATGATGACGCCTTTGTTGTGAAGTTTCGTGACTTGCTCGTTGCTGCTCATCACGATGGAGGAGACGTCGTAGCCCATGGTGAAATTCCATTCTTCGTTGAACCGGTCCACAGCACTTTGGATGTCCTCGTCAAGGTAAGCACCGTTGAGTATCAAGCGCAATCGAACACCGCGTTGGGCGGCGTCTTCCAGTGCTTCAAGAATCGGATTTTCTCCCCATCCCCACGACCAGTCCATGTCAAGGTATTGGAGCGAGAGGAGAATTTCTTCTTCAGCTCCATCGAGCATGTGCACCAATTCGTCGATGCAATTATCAGGGCAAACGAGTAGATTTGCCTCGAAGTCGCCGTCGATGCCTGCCGCCGTAGTGCCAACAATGGCCTCGGGGGTTGGCATGACCCAACCATCCGGTGCATCGCCTGCAACGACGGGGGTGACGTGTCCCTTGGCTTCGTTTTCGTCGAACGCAAGGTGGTTGAGCACCATGGTGGCCAAGCCGCTATCATCGACCAGAACCCCCCAATCTCGGTTCCCTTCTTCACCCGGTGCAGGGTGTGAGGAAGGCTTCCAGTTGCCTGAACCAATCCAAACGCTTTGTTCGTCCTTCACCGCGACCTTGCTGTGGATGTACGCATAGGGATTCTCTCCGGTATCGCCGAACCATTTGACATCAACGCCAGCGGCAAGGAGTACGGTTGCCATGCCGCGTTGTGTATCAAGGTCGTATTGTTGCCACCAGGAGTCGCCATAGTCCAACACCACGTTCACATCAACACCTCGGTTTTGTGCGTTAACCAAAGCTTGTACGAGGTTTGCTTCGTGCAGCAAATACAAGTGGACGTGGAGGGAGGTCGTGGCGCTGTCAATCCAAGCAAGGAGGTCGACTAAACCGTATTCGGGAGCGATCAGAGGCGTGATCACTCCACTGCTCGTGATGCTCGTGTCGAAGCAGAAGGTACTTCCGCCCAGTCGACTCCATTGTTCGTGCCAATCAACCACGGTGTCGGTATCTGGTGTGTCGCCACAGCCGTTCCCTCGGAGGTAAATCAGATTGTCAAGGTTGGAGAGAGGCTCGGCTAAGGCTATGCCGTTCCAACCAGCTACGGAAACGGGACCGTTACCGTACACCAACGTGTCTGCTTGGGCTCCAGAGGCATCAAGGAGTTGGAGCGCTGCTCCGGAATTTTGGAAGTAGAAATTTCGGTCCACGACCCCGTCGAGGTCCACCACATCCCCGTCTTCATAGACACGCACTGCATCGGCATCATTGGCCAAGACGATGGAGGCCCCTGGCTGAATCATCAAGTTCGTGATGGTTGCGTTGTACATGTTCTCAGCGCCGGTGGTGGTTCGCAGTGTCCATCCGTTCAAAATGGCCAAATCAGTGCCTTGGTTGGTGATTTCAATGAACTCCATATCGCTTGAAATTGAAGTTGATGCTGAGGGCATGAAGCGAGTAAATCGTATGTCGTCTTTGGTCGCAAAGTCGGATGCAATTGGTTCGGCTTGGCCGGGTGTTGGCCATAGCGCATGCTTCCAATCATTGGCGTCGTCTTCGTCGGCCATCAAGGTCTGACAGTCCGTGATGACGGTCCATGCTGCGTTATCGATCGCTTCACCATCAGGGTGGAGCAAATCAAAAGCGTCGCCTAGGCCGCTCAAGATGTACTCGTCCATGGTGAAAACGGCACGTTCGTCAGGGTTCAAGAGCACCTTTGGTGTTTGATTCCCTTCGGTCCAAAGGCTATCCAGGCGGATGAATCGACGTTCTCCATCGGCGTTCAGTACCGACCATCGGCTGATGTTGAGCGGGCTTGAACCGGTGTTGTGGACTTCGACCCAATCTTCGGTGGGTTCGATGGAATCGTCATTGCAATAGGGGAGGACCTCGGTGATGGACAGTTCTGTTGAGCCGTTGTAGGCGGCCCAGACCGGGTTGACTTCTCCAGGCGTGGCCCAGGCCGAAAGGATCCAGTTTCCGGTGGCGTTGGTTGCGTTGGGGCCAACACCTGCATGGGTGCTGTTTGGTGCGACCAAGGATTCACCTTCAACCGTCGCGGACCAAGCGATGGTGTCCACTGCTGAACCACCAGCATCAACCAAACCAATCGAATCCGATGATGTGTGTTTCAGGTAAAAGCTGCTGGTGCCGTTAAGGGCGATTAAAACCGCTTCACCGCCTTTGACGACGGTGTTGTCTTGGAGAGGCATGTTGAACTCGTGAAGGGTAAGGCTACGGGAGGCTGCTTGCAATTTCCATCCGGCCATGTCCACATCCGTCGTGCCGTAATTGTAGAGCTCAATCCACTCTCCATTCGGCCACATTTGGCTGTCAGAACCAACAGCATCGGGAAGGATCTCTGAGAAGCGAACGGTGGTGGCCGATGGCATGGATCCTGGCTCGGGATGGCCAGGTGTCTTCCAGGCAGCGGGCGTCCATGAGTCGGCGGGGTCACTTCCACGAATCAACGCCATGTCCTCGCCGTAGTCGGTGGTGTAATCCGCTGAGTCGACCACTTGTTCGGTCATGTCTCGAAGGAAGACGTGGTTGTAATTGTCCCAAAGTTCGGTGTAACTCGTGAACTGAACCAACCGGCGACCATCTGGGTCAATCACGGTGGACCCTTGGGTGGAATTGAACACCAACGTGCCCGGGTCGAGGAACGTGATGTTGCCCATCCCGTCCATGATGCTCCATCCCATCAAGTCGATGGAACCGCTTCCAGTGTTGTGAAGTTCAATCCATTCTCCGTCAGGGAAAGCGGCTCCGTCGTTGGTGGCATTGGACAGGATTTCCGTCATTTCAACATCGCCGACCTGGCGGGGCATGAGTTGCATTGGAAGAGGGTTCATGCCTTCGGGGGTTGGGTGGGGTGAATAGGTCCACGAAGCGCTTGGTTGGGTTGACTCCATCAGTGAGAATCCTTGGACGGTGGAGCTCCATGAAATTTCTTGGGAGCGGCTACCGTTTGGCCACTTCAAGGTCAACGATTCAACACCGTTGTTCAACACGCCGTATCCGCTCGTGGCGTTGACGGCCACAATTCGATGTTGACCGGGCGTGATGAGCATGCTTTGTGAAGCGTTGACGAGGTGGGAGGTGTTGAGTGGTAGGACGTTTCCAGCAGCGTCCTCAATGGTGTAGCCAGTGAGGTCAATGTCGCCGTTGCCGGTGTTGAGAATTTCTACCCATTCTCCTTCGGGCCATGAGGCGGCGTCGTTGGATGGCCATGAATTCGCCATCACTTCGGTCATGATGATGTCGCCGGGAATGAGGTTGTTTGAGACCGTCGCCGTGTTGACTTGACCCGGTGTTGGGTTGTTGGTTTGTACCCAATTCGCGGTAGCGCTGCTCGGGTCTTGTTGGTAACTCTTGCCCGAAGTCACGCTTCCCCAGGTGGCTTGGTGGAGGTTGTTGTTGTTGTTGTCCACCAGTGTCATGGACATCCCGGTGTTGGTCATGTAGAAGTTGGAATTTCCGTTTCGGGCGATAACCACGTAGTCACCTGCGCTAATGGTCCAGGTTGAACTGTTTCCGCTTTGGTATCCAACGATGCTGTTTGAATCAAAATCTAAACTCTGTGATGCGGTGTTGGTAACCTTCCATCCGGTCAGGTCCACATCAACGGTTCCGCTGTTGTACAGTTCCAACCATTCGCCACCTGGATAATTGGCGTCGTCATACCCGTTTGGATTTGGTATCACTTCATTGATGCAAATATCGCCCGTGCAGGCTGTGGAACGTCCGGCCATGTTGGTCGTCTCGCTGTGGGGCAAGGTGGTCAAGAGTGGCGAAGTCAGCGAAAGCAAAAACAAAAGCATCAGGCTGGAGGCGGTTAGGGTCTTTTTCATGGGGGGCACGTCCTTTGTTCAAATAAAGCCAAAACTGTCGAATTTTTGGGCGAAGGTGTAGATCATGATGGGCACCAAAATGATGCCCATTCCGTGGGAGCGGCGGATGCCGATTCGAGGGGGGAGCAAGCCGATGATGGTTCCAACAATGAGCACACCAATGCCGACGAATCCTGTCGAAAGCCAAACGAGAGCGACCACGAAAAGGATGACGCCCATCACCATTTGTTGGAGTGGAATGGCGGCGTGCAAACGAAGCATGCCCATTCCGACATAACGCATCATGGGCATGGCGAGAAGACCAGCTGCGAGGGTTACTGCCAACAACCGAATGAAATCGGACGTTGGTTCAAGCGAGGACCAGGTCTCAATTGGATACATCATCTTCAACGCCAGGGTTGCCCCTGAACGGGAACGGCTGATGATGTAGAGGAAACCAAGCACCATCACGGTGACCGCCGTGTTGGTCGCCGAGAGAATGGCGATGATTTCGAGGTCCTGTTTGGTTTGTGGGCCTTCAACACCCTCTTCGGCTTCGGCTTTGGCGATTTCCAAGAGTTCATCATCGCTCAGCTCGGTCAACCGACGGGTTTCCCAATCCATGCCGAAACCTTGCTTGCCCTGGGCTTTGGCCGCCAAGTTTCTTCCACCCATCACGAGGACGGTTGCCTGCGAGGCAGTCATCCCGGGCAGTACCCCCATCGAGGCGCCAGCTACGCTTGACCAAAAGCAGGGGACGACGAGGGGTCGGGCAGGTGGGAGTGCCCAGTTTTCCCGTTGCGGTGGGAGGTGAGAGGTCGTGGCGTAGATGTCGAGCAGGTTAGCGATGCCGAACAAACCAGCCAAACTTGGGAGGAGGAGGCTGGCGTCAGGCATGCCCACGGGAGAGCGAGCAGGGAGCGTGAACACGCCCCACCCATAGAGGCCGGCGAGCAGGAAAAAGGCCGTCGCAGCCAGGAAGCCGGCAAAACGGGAATCACGGCCCAACATGCCGCGAGTGATTCGTTGCATCCACATGGGCCAGTCAAGCCGAGTGGTTTCGGTTGCCAACAAGAGTAAGGAGATGCTGAGGAGCACGAAGGGAAGGATGGAACGGAGGTCCTCATACCACCCTAATTCGGGCCCAAAAGCGATGCGGGCAAGGATGATGAGTGGGAGCGAGAGGAAAAGTCCGAGTTGAGAACCACGAGCGGACCAAGCGACACCGCGAGCAGCGTTACCAGACAGTAACATGCGGTGGCCCGGAAGAAGCGATAACGCGGTGTCACCGTCGGGAGCCCCAATCAGGGCCGAAGGGATGTAATTGAGAAAGGTGTGAACGGTTCCCGTGGACACGATGATGGCAGCGACCGAAGCCAAAGGAATGCCCAAATCAAGAAGGGCGGGTGAAAGGGCCAAAAGGATCAACGCAACGTTGTTGACGTGAAATCCCGGAATGAGTCCTGTCAACGAACCGAGCATGACACCGAAGAACAAAGCGCCCAATAGCCACGCTAAATCCAAAAAGTATCCTTCAAGCATGCTCTCGCCTCAAGATTGTCCGTTCACGTGCTCTTCTCGGTCTCCGATGCCGTCGTCATCGCTGTCTTCTGAGGTTGAGGATGTTCCGATGGTGTCTTCCAAGGTGTTGCCCAAGCCGTCCCCATCGCTGTCCAACACGTCGGCTTGGTCCAAGGTGTAGACCAAACTCATGCCGTCATCGCTCTGGACTTGACGCAGGCGGCCAGCCCAGGTCATGGACTGGTCAAGATGGTACTCATCAACGCCAATGGCCTGTCCTTGCAAGTTGAGGATGATCGATTCGTTGGAGCCATCTCGCACGAGGTGCCACTGTCCATCGATGTCGGTGGCTTTCCCGTTCAAGAGGACGTTTTGTTCGCGGGCATAACTCCACTGTGTCGCGCCATCGTCCCACAAAAGTGTCCGTGCGCTTGGCACCGTTCCAAGCGTGTAATCGTGAACGATGAGGCGGATGCGCATGTCTTCATCGTCCCACGAAACCGAGACGTTGGCGATGATGTTCTGGCCGGTTTCGAGCCATGCCGTTCGTGGGCCGGGAACAGAAACCGCTATGGTCGTCCATCCTGGCGAGTAAGAGGCAGCGTCAACGAAGTAAGCTTCTTCGTTTTCAACCCCTGGCTCCACTGCATACTTCACGAAGGCAGAAAGGGTGTAGGTGGAATCTGGGTCAGCGACCATGCCGATCGGGTCGGCTGAAAGCATCGCCATCAAACTCATGGGCGTTTCCGGGTTGACCAGCGTTGGCGATGCTCCGTAATTGGCATCAATGCACCATCCCGAGTGTGTTTCAGACCACATCAACCGGCCTTCAACGGTTTGCAGGGTGTTGTGCATCGAATTGGTTTCTTCCAAGGCCCGGTCTTCATCGGTTGGCACCACGCAAATGGAGTTGCCACTTGGGCCGTACAACCCCCATGTCGTTTCAGCCGTGGTCAACACTCCGGTCATGGTGACGGTTTGACCAGATTGGTAGCTCCACGTGGCCTGAGCATTCCAGTCAAGTTGTGGGATGCTGACAACGTGGTTTTTGTCGAGCAAGATTTCCGGACCTTGCACGTGAAGGCTCCAGCGAAGGTCCCGTTGCTGATAGGTAAGGATGCCTTGGACCTCAATTTTCGAGGTGGCCTCTATCCACTCACCGATGGCCGATCGTATGATGAGGTGCATTTGATGCTCAGAATTTCCGTAGTTTGGATGGTCTCCAAGGTAGGCCGAGGTAAAGGTGGAGTCTGGGGCGATTGATTCACCGATGAATCCGGTCAAACGAATCACTTCACCTGCGTAGGATTCTGGGTCTTTGGCCACATCAGCAATGGCCAACGCTTCAATTTCTGGCAGGTCGGCAGAAGTCCATTCCATGGCGCCAGCGCCAAGGGATTGAATCCATATTCGACCATCGTATTCTATGACATCACCCATGACGGTCACCGTGGTGCCAATCGGTGGCATTTCTCCAGGGCGATACCAGCGGGATTCGACCACGCCCGTGCCGTCATCGATGATGGCGTCAATGCGGTCGTCACCGGATGCATAAGGGTCTTCAACCCACGAAATGAGGGTTCCTTCGATCTTGACGACTTCGTTTTTGTACTCAAGCAGTTGACGTACTTCGATGACCTCTGGTTCACGAACATAGGCATACCAGTTCAGAGTCGCAACGAGGAACATGGCTAAGGCAAACATGACCCATAATTGCTGACCGCGAGTTTCAGGGTCATCGTTGGTGATTCGGTCCATGAGTACCTTCACCGCATCGGCCATGCTTCCGCCTACCGATGGCTACGCTTATGCGTTGTCTTCCCAAAGGTTCACCTCATTTCCGAGAAGGGCTATAAAGAAACGATTGGACGGGAGTTCATCATGAAAGGTCGAGACCGCGTCATTCGGGACGAGATTCACCGGGACATTTTGGTTCCGGCCTCGCATGCGGCCATCATTGATACGCCAGAATTTCAGCGGCTCCGTGCCATTCAGCAACTTTCCACCTGTGAGTACGTCTTCCCCGCAGCCACCCACAACCGATTCGCTCACTCTCTTGGTGCCTACCACCTCGCCGGCCAGCTGGCCAATCACCTCAATGAAGTCCATCCTGGTCTCTTGTCCGATGAGGATGAGGAACTTGTCCAACTCGCCGCTCTCCTCCACGACATCGGCCATCCGCCGTATTCGCACCTGCTTGAGACACCCCGTGTCTATGCAACCTACCGCTCCCATGAGGCGTGGGGGCGCGACATATTGGAATCAAAGGAGACGGCCATTGGGAGGGCCGTTCGAGAAGTTCTCGGAGAGCAACGGCTGGGTCGGTTGTTCGCCCTCATGGATGGACAAGACGAGCACGATGGGAAGACAATTCCCCGCTTCTTGAAAGAGATCGTCAGCAGTCAACTTGACGTTGACCGCATGGATTACATGATTCGCGACCAGGCAAACACCGGTGCTCAAATCGGTGGATTTGACAGTGCCCGTGTCATTCGAGCCCTTCGGGTGGGTGAGGATGGACGCATGTACGTGAAGCGCTGGGGGCTTCCAGCGATTGAAGCCTACCTCGTCACTCGCTACCACATGTACCAACAAGTCTACTTTCACAAGGTCAATATGTTGACGCAGGCTTACCTCGTCAACATGCTTGAACGGGCTCGTGAGTTGGCTAAGTCTGGTCGTCTTACCGTCTCGATTGAACTTGAACATATGTTGCTCAACGAGGACCTTTCTCCCGACCAATACGTTCTCTTGAACGACGCTCACATCAAGGTCGCTCTCCCTGGTTGGGCAGCCCATGAAGACCCACAACTTTCAGGGTATGCTAACCGGCTGTTGTCTCGCAAGGATTTCCACAAATCGCTTCGCATTGACTACCTGACGGTGGAGATGTGCGAAGTGGTCATGCCTCGGATTCGGGAGCATCTGAACGAGCAGGGGTACGATGCCGATCTTGACGTCATTCAAGCGACCATTCGTAAGCGTGGCTACTTGCCATACAACGGAGGGATTCTCCTCGAGGATGGAAGAGACGCATCGGAACATTCGGCCTTGATTCGCTCACTTGCTCAACCTCATGAACAATGCTTGATCTTTGTACCCGAGGCCATTCGGGATGAACTTGAGCGAAGTGTTCGTGAATGGATTAAGCCTTCTCAATCCTCGCTGTCCCAATTTGATTGAAGATAAGAAAGTTCATCATGCTCATGTTTGAGCCATCTCTGAGGGCCCGTAGCTTAGTTGGTTAGAGCGCCCGGCTCATAACCGGGAGGTCAGGGGTTCAACTCCCTTCGGGCCCACACTTCCCTTGCTGCCAAGGTCGCGTCTTTTCGCACAACTGACCCATAATGGTTATGAGGTGGTGAGGGTTGGGAAGACCGTTAGGTGAGACAATGTCAGCATGGAAGCGAGTTGTGGCCTTGTTGGGAATCTACTTCTGTTCACTCATGATGGTCGCCGTACCGGCGTCCGCTCAAATTTCGGGTGCTGCAGTTTCAATGACCTGTGCTCCAGGTCAAATTCAAGTCGAAGTCAAGCCCGGAGCGACCTTGACCGGCTACACCACCTGCACCGTCTCCAATCCAACGGCCTACGTCGAAAAGGTCGCCATCCAAGTCACGAGCGATGGACTTGCCACCGCAGCTCCTGGAGACATGTATGTCGGTGCTGGACAAGAAGTTGACTTCCAAGTCGTCGTCCGTGCCAACCCCTACATGCAGATGCAGTCTCGACAGTTGACCGTCTCTGCACAAGTTCAGGAATTGAACAATCTCCCACCGCCCAACCAAGCTTCGTCTCAAGTGAACGCTTTGATCAACATCATGCAATTCAGCATCGTTCAAGTTGAAGCCGTTGAGCCCTTCGTTCAACTCATGCCAAAGACCGACAAGAACTTCCAGTTCAAGGTCTACAACTTCGGCAACCAAATTGACCGGATGAAGATTGGTGTCACTCCCGACACCCGAGACAGCCTCGAGGAAGCTGGCTTTACTGTCAACCTCCCACAAACGGTCGTTACCATTGAGCCCAACACCGCACCAGAGACCGCACGAATCATGGTCAGAACGCCGAAGAACCAAGGTTGGTCCGACGCCTACCACGTTCTCGAATTCTTTGCCGAGTCCGAGTTTGCCTGCCAAAACGGTGGTTGCAACCGAGAATCACAAATGATCACGGTCTACGTTCGTGGCGTCTATCTTCCAGGCTTCGAAGTGGTTCCTGCCATCTCGATGATCGCTCTGGCCGGCGCTGTCGCTGGCCGCCGCTTCCTCAACACGGAAGAGGACGGCGAAGAAGAGGAATGGCGAGAATCCGCTCCCGGCCTCTGACGAGACCCGTTCAAAACCACTCCCTGTGAATCATACAGGGGTTGAATTCATAACACCGTTTGGTGAACGTAGCGATAACGGGGATTGACCATGGGTGGATTATTGGACAAAGCAAACGCTACAAAAGACACGGATGCAGACGAGAAAGCTGCAGAACCAGAGCCAGTTGTTGTGGCTTCGACCTCTGCAGACCCACCCGCTCACAAATCGGGAAGTGGTTCTTCAACTGCTGGTTCCCCTGACACCGCTACCAAAATCAACCTCGCTGGTTGGGTCATTATTCTACTTGGAGCCATTCTCTCGCTACAGGGAGGTGCTTGGGGCTTTGCCGTCGTTGCGGTCGTCCTTGTTGCCGGAATTGGTGCGATTGTCCAAGCAGACCGAATGCGAGGAAGCGTCAACAAGCCAAAGCTCTACGGTAGCGTTATCGTTGCGTTGCTGATTGCCACTACGCCATACGCTGCCGTTATGTTGGTGCCCACCAATGCCTCCATGGCCATTTCCGAAGTTGAACTGGATGAGGAGACCGACGAACTCTCGTTCAAGGTTCGTGGCACCATGTCCTCCGTCGATGTCTCCATCGAAGCAGATGGCGTGGAAATGTGGTCCAGTTCGGGAGATGTCAGCAATGACATGAAGAAGTTCAAAGTGTCACTTTCAGAATTCTTCGCAGGCAATGGTGAAAACTACGCTGGCAACGAAGCGGTGGAATACGTCATCAAGGGCGAGGGTTCCAACGGCCAAACGGGCGAGATCAACATTCCAAGCCGGTTCACCACCCGTGAGGCCCAAAACGCCGGTGTCCGAATTGCTGAACTCCATGACAGCAACGATGCCGAGGAATACGTGGGCATCACCATGGAAATTCTCGTTGGTCTTCTCGGCCCCAATGAAGACGCTGAAAACGGAGGCGGGTTTTCTGCTGTGGGCCTGCGTCCGATGAATGCTGATTACGAAGTCCAAGTTTCTGTTTCTGGAGAAGGTGAATCATGGTCCGAGAGTTTGATTTCAGTTAACGGTGATATGGCAACCTGGGCACCACAAAGTGGGGGCTCGGGAAGCGGTTCAACAGCTGGATGGTTCGGACTAACTGGCTCAGGCACCGACAATGCAGGAGTGTTTTACCTCGACAAGAGCGAGTTTTACGGTGGACAGGGCTGCTACACCTTCACGGTTGACATCACCAATACCCTCGGCGATCAAACGGTCTTTACCTCTGAATACAGCTGGGATATTGATCTGACCTCAGGTGAACGAGACGACAACAACAATCCAACTACATCGAAGGGTGAAGGTGTCGGAGCGACCTGCTGATCTTTATCCAGGTTCGTGAAGACACAACCTAGTTCAACGTGCAAAGTACCTTTGCATCCAGATGTGCAGCGTGTTCAATCCCCGGGGTTGACAGGGAGATTGATGTCAAACTGGCCTAGGCTGAAGGTCAGGAATGGCCCTCAATCTTCGGCTTCATCTTCAGTTTGAAGGTCGTAAATCGACGATGTGGAGGCCTCGTCCGTTTCCTCGTCCGAACCTTCTTCTGTCTCTTCCTTGGGTTCGTCCTCAGGGTCCTCATCTTCATCGTCATCTGATTCTGCGTAGGTGACGTATTCCTTCTCCTCCCTGCGGCTTTGAGAAGCGATGAACAAGGCGAGGGCCATGAATCCTGCAATCGCTGCTATCCAGATGAGGATTGGAGCGTCTTCTACTTCTTCCGCGTATTCCCAGGTCACCATCGATGAGGTTGCTCCGTCAGCGTCAACGACGAGGTCAGCAATGCCGTTCAAGGCACTTGGGAGCAGAGGTTTGCACGTCAAAGCAGCGTCCCCAGCGGAGTACACATACCATGTGAATGGTACATCTTTGGTCTCACCGGGTGCGAGGCTGACCACCATTTGAGTGGTATCGGCAATGTCGTCCCCTTCGTAGCACCAAATGCTGATGCTTGATGCATCGGTGGCTCCTGTGTTGGAGACGGTGACCATTCCCGAAACACTCTTGTTGGCCACAGCGACATCGGCTTCGGGAGCAACGGCCGATATCTGAATGAACGGAAGGTCGAGTTCAATGTTGCCCGATGAGGTGGTTGGAGCGTCGATGGTGCTTGAGAACACGCCCCAACTGCTGGAAATTGAGAGTGTAATGCTGGCATCTTCTTGATGCTCGACGCCGTTTCCGTCCATCCAAGCAACAATTCGCTTGTGTTCGTTGGTGGCCCCCTGATCCACCAGAACGATGTCGCCGTTTTCATCGGTTAAATCATTCCAGTCGGCAGCACCCCATCCGAGGTCGTAAATGTCAAGGCTACCGTTAGGGATGTTCGTGGTCAAGGTTCGCTCGGACAGGAGCCGAATCCACGCATCGGTGGTTCCACCGGTTCCTTGGCTGTTGGTGTACACAATGGAGGCCTCATCGTGAAGGATGATGTCCTCATCGGTTCGCGAACCAGAGATGAGGCTGTCAATGACCGAGACCGTGGCGGTGGTGGCAGCATCAACGGGAGCACTTCCAACGAGTTCGGCGCTGTCAAATTGGCAAAGTGCCTCACAGTGCACGTTGGCTCCTGAAAGGGTGCTGCTTGTCACCGTCAAGTCTCCGTGCGCATGGATGTCAAAGCCCGACTGGAACCAATAGAGCGGGGCATCGGATGCTTCAATCTCTTGGGCCAGCAGCGTCTCTGTATTGCCTCCACCGTAGATGGCTTTGGCCCAGAGGACATAGGTTGGGGTGAAGTAGTACGAATCAAACGTGATCACTAGATCGGTTCCATTGAGCGGTGCGTCAAACTGGACGGTGTCCAACCCGGATGCGTTGACGGTTTCATTGCCTAGGCTCACGTTCATTTTCGAATCTGCATCGATGATGTGGTCAAATTTGAGCTGTAGGATGCCGTCGTCAGCAAGGTCTCCAAAGTTGAGTGTAAGTGACGCAAACATGCTGTTGACCATCAGTCCTGCATTGAGGTCGTCGCTGAGAAGGGCACCGTTGGTCAACACCAACTGGCCTCCATTTTCCACGGTGATGGATGAACCGGTAGCCATGCTGATGTTGGCACTCACGGTCAAAATTGCACCGTCACTGACAACCACATGGCCATTCATTGAACCGTCCTCGGTCCAGGCTTCAGATTCGGTGATGGTCGTGGAATCGCCTCCGGCGGGTGGCTGTGCAGACGCAAGAGGGAGACCCAACATCAGGAGAGCGAGGATGAGAGCGGCAACAGGTTTGTGGGTTCGCATGGTTGAAACAAAAATTCGTGGTGGATAAGGGTTCTTCCGCCCAGTTCACTCATATGGCTTCCACGAAGGTCTTATTCATTGCCGGAGGCCACAGCGAGGTATGGACAATGCAACGGTTGTCGTGGTTGGAAGCGGTGGCCGCGAACATGCCCTTTGCCTGTCCCTTGATTCATCACCTCGTGTCGGTTCCCTCCATTGTGTTCCTGGGAACGCCGGTACGGCCCAACTGGCCACGAACCATGCCAGTGAAATGACCACGGAATCGCTGGTTGCGCTGTTTGAGCGCCTTGAAGCGGACCTTGTTGTGGTCGGACCTGAAGCGCCTTTGTGTGCGGGATTGGCCGATGCATGCGCTGCCCTTGGCCTCGCTTGTTTTGGCCCTGTAGCAGCCCTGGCCCACTTGGAAGGCTCGAAACTCCACGCCAAGCAAACGATGCAAGCGGCTGGTGTGCCGACTGCAGCGTTCCTGCGGCTTGACGAAGGCAGCGATGTGGATGCAGCATTGGATGCCTACGCTGGCCATCCATGGGTCGTCAAGCGAGATGTGTTGGCTGGAGGTAAGGGCGTGGTCGTGACCGAGGACCGTGGCGAAGCAAGGGCGTTTATCGAATCCTCAATCCAAAACGACGGTTTTGTTCTCCTCGAGGCTTTCCTCCCCGGTGAAGAAGCCAGCATGTTGGTCGTCATGGACGGTGGTGCGTACAGAGCGCTGCCCGCTAGTCAAGACCACAAGCGTGCCTACGATGGCGACAAAGGTCCCAACACAGGTGGAATGGGTGCCTATTGTCCGGCTCCCGTGGTCTCCCCTTCCGTGCACGAGAAAATCATCTCCAGAATTGTTGAGCCAATGCATCAACATTTGTCGGCCCTTGAGGTCCCCTACCGAGGGGTTCTGTTCATTGGCTTGATGATCGACCAACACGACGACCCGTACGTGGTGGAATTCAACGTCCGATTTGGCGACCCAGAATGCCAAGTCACGCTGCCCCTCATCCGCACCGACATGTTCGACCTCCTTCATGGAGCAGCCACCGATGGATTGCACGAAGTTGAACTTCATCTTCACGGCGGTTCGGCCGTCACGGTGGTTCTCGCTTCCGAAGGGTATCCAGCCTCCCCGAAGAAGGGCCGATTGCTCGGTGGGTTAGCACAACTTTCTGCCTCGGCGAACTACGGGACAGCATGGGTAAATTTTGCTGGAGTTTCCCTGAACGAGTGCGGAGAATTCATTGCTTCAGGAGGGCGTGTCCTTTCGTGCACAGCCCTCGGAAATGACCTCAAAACTACCCAGGAAATGGCCTATAATTTGCTGTCGAACATCGACCTTGAGGGTGGTCATTTCCGTACCGATATTGCCCATCGAGCCATCCAATAATTTCACCTTTTTTTACCGTAATTTTCATCATAAGCAAAAGGGCGACTGAGAGACACCGACTACCTTGGTAACCCATCATCTCTAAAAGGGGTTCAGAAGTGGCCAACGACGCCAGCCTTGAGGCTGGACCTAAAATGAGGGATACATATGGATGAACAAATGGATACGAAGGCGAGTCAGCCAAGTGCCGTGATGGGGTTGCTGCTTGCACCTCTGGCCGTGCTGCTCGCTCTTGCCACCACACGAGTCGTGGGCATTGAATACGACTTGACATTGAACAACATGATGCCGATGCTTGTCGTCGCCGTCGCTAGCATGCTGGCCTTGGTGCCACGCATCGTTCAGGAATCTCAGCCTGGTCTTTCCACCTCAACCGTTTCCCTCGGCGTTTTGGTGTTTGCACTTGTCGGCGCTGAATTGCTGTACGCTTTTGCTGACGTCGATGCGGTTGCGGCCTTGATGTTCGCCTTGCTCGTCGTGTTTGGGTCAAATCTTGACCTTCGTGGACGCCACGAATGGAGAACGGCCATGACGTTCTCAGCCATTGGATTTTGGCTGGCCATAGCGGCTGCTGGAGACACCTACGCTGCTCTCCCTTCAACGTACAGCATGGAAAGCGGACAGCTTGTTTCCACGATGAATCTGGAACGCCAGGCCACCGCTTACGTCTTCTTTGCCTACTGGACCATGACCACGGCAGCTGGATTGTTGGCTGGTGTGCTCGCTCGAGGTACAATCAATCCCTCGGGAGAAGAGGGATGGTTTTCATTCCTTGGCCACTCAAACGGATTCAATCGCTCTGCTCTCCCACTGATGGGTGCGCTCAGCATGTGGGTCGTCGTCTTTGCGGGTTCACTTTGGCACTTCAACAGCGTCGATGTGATCGACCAACTCGGAATCACTACCGAGAACGGGTACCACGGCTACGCCGGCTATTGGAGCGCTTTCTTGACCGGTATTGTTGCGCTTATCGTCGCCGGTATGGTGGCGGAGCGATGGTACACCCGTGCCATGCTCGTTGGATCAATGTGGACGCTGTACCAAGTGGCTGCATGGTTTGAAGCCGGAATCTGGTACAATGAGGACCTTGACGGAACATGGGGCGCCTTGATTTGGCTCGCCATCACCTTCTTCCTTAGCGTTGGAATCTATTCCATCGGGAACCATGAACGCTACGGCGGTTGGGCCAACCTTGGAGAGCACGAGCCATCACAGGCTCGTCTCTTCCTACGAGCTCACGGTGCCAGCATGATGGTCGTCATGGCCTTCCTCGTCGGTTTGGCCATTCGTGTTCAGTGGTACGCCGTTCCATCCATGAATGCTTTTGGAACGGGCAACTGGGACATGACCGGTGGTTCTGACCCATGGTACATGAAGCGCGTCGTTGACTACATTCTTGCCAACAATGCGCACCTCGTGTTCGACGCTGATAGATTCTATCCAGTTGGTGGCATCAACCCACGTCCTCCGCTCTTTACTTGGTCGATGGCCATTGGTGCCATGGTCTTGGAACCTTTCCTCTCAAACCCAGAAGATGCTGTTTGGTGGAGCATGCTCGCTCTACCCGCCATCTACGGTGCTTTGACCGTGTTCCCCATCGCTAGCATGGCGAAGGACCATTTCGGCAAGGGCGCTGGTGTCCTCGCTGCTTGGCTCATCGCCTTCATGCCTGCTCACGTCACCCACTCCACCTGGGCGCTGGCTGACCACGACGCCTTCGTGATGTTGTTCATCTCGATCGGGTTCATGTATTGGCTCCGTGCCGTGAAGTATTCCGGGTCGGCTCGCATCACGAAGACAACCTCGGCTCACCCGATGTCTTTTGTTCGTGCGTTCAACGATGTTGCCCAGCAACGACAAGCTGCCATGGCGAACGCTGCCCTTTCTGGTGTTGCGTTTGGTATCGTCGCCCTCGGTTGGAAAGGGTTCGTCGTCGGTCCTTCGATTCTCTTCTTGGCGTACGCCTTGCAAGTGGCATTGAACATGTTCCGCCGCCGTGATTCAACCACCTTGAGCGTGATGTTCCTCGTGATGTTGACCACCATTTTCCTGATGGCTTTGCCGTTTTACGCTCACCCTCAACTCAACTTGGTCTTTGACTCAACCGGACTGCAACCCTTCTTGTTCATCTTTGGATTTACGTTGGCCATTGCCTTCGTGACAACCGGTTTCCGAGACAAGCCTTGGTTGCTCGTCCTCGGGACACTCGCCGGCGTTGCAACGATTTTCTTTGCCATCCTTTACGTCCTCAAGACGTTGGAACTTTCCAACGCCTGGGATGTCTTGTTCACCGGCAGTGGATACTTCACCAAGACCAAGATTTTCGGCACGGTTGCAGAAGCGAATGCACCAAACCGTGCTCAACTCTTTGCTTCCTTTGGACCGATCACGTTCCTGCTTGCCCTCATCATGGGCGGTGGGCTCCTCTGGCGAGGTCTTCGCCACCGAAACGGCACAGCGTTGGTGTTTGGTGTCTGGGTCTTCGCAGCCACGTTCATGGCTTGGAACGCTGCTCGTTTCATGTTCAACGCTACCCCCATCATGGCCATTCTCGGTGCCGCTGGAATCATGGCGTTCTGGAAGTGGGCTGATTGGGGTCGCTTGGTTCGTTCGTGGAAGAAATTCGGTATTCGAACACCCGCTGACCGCATCTCAGGTGCTCGCAAAGCCGTATGGCGTACACCGCAATTCTCTGCGGTCTTCCTCGTGATGATCATGATTTTCGGCCAACAAGCCACCTATGGTTTGGATTCCGCCATCCCCGGCACCTCCAACCAAGAAAGCGAGATTGACGAGCGCATCTACAACATTGTTCCCGACATTCTTCGCTTTGACGGTCTCGGCTTTTCGGTCCTTGATAGCAGTACATACGACGGTCGTTGGTACTTGGGCAGTTTCGGTTCCTCGTTCAACGACAACGGATGGAATGCGGCCTACGAATGGTTGTCGAACCAAGACGCCGACATGGCGTATTCAGAGAAACCTGCCTTTGTCTCATGGTGGGACTATGGTTTCCAAGCCCTGAGCACTGGCGATCACCCATCGGTCTCCGACAACTTCCAGTCGGGTATCCCTGCCACAGGGAACATGCTTCTTGCACGCAGTCAGGATGACTTGACAGCCATGTTCATCTGGCAACTTGCCGAAGCCGACCGAACCTACGCTACAGAAGGCGAAGAGTATCAATTTACGCCTGTGTTTGAAAGCACATTGGACAAGTATCTTACCACGCCACAATTGAACGAGTTCAAGACCATGCAACTCACTTTTGATGAATCCATGATTGAATTCATCGAAGAGCGCTCGTTCAACGTGATCAAATCCAATCGAAACGTGGTCATGGCCGAAGGATACACCCATGTTGGTGGTATCTTTGATGACGACAAAGTCTACAAGATTTACAAAGACGGCGAAATCGTTCCTTGCACCGATGCATCCTCCACTTCCTGTGTGGGAGATGCCTGGAGTTCAATGGACCAAGCCGACATCACCTTCAACAACAACGTGCGAACGGCCGAAGAAACCGTTGAAGGTCGCACCCACACCATCTTTGGCGATTATTGGTACACCGACGATTTGCTGGACGAATACCTCTCAGTGTCGACCTCAATTCACCGAAAGAATGCCCGGTTGGCCTTGGCGACACAGCTCCTCACGGCCGCCTTGGATGCGAACCCCGTCTACACCATTCACGACCTTTACAACAACCTCATCAATCTTAACAGCCCCTACGAGGTGCAAGATTACGAAGGGGCTCCTGGTGAAACCATCACACGAGACCACGAAATTCGCTACTTTGCCATTGACGACCGACTCTACCCACGCGCCGGGCGATACACGGCTGATTCGAACTACAACCGAGGGCAACCCATGGGTATCTTTGGTGCACCGACCATCCTCGCTGGCCAAGACATCACGACCTACATGAACGAAGTTTACGAAACCGTTCGTGGCGACTTCCAAGATGAGATGACCCGTGAAGAGGTCGACGATGCCATGCAGAAGGACTTCCTCAACCAGCAGGCCGGTCAAGAGATCGACCCGCTTCAAATCGACGATGTCCGCGTGGACCACAATCCTGCCTTCTTCGATACGATGGTGGCAAGAGCCTATGTCGGCTATGGTGCGTCCACCCTCGGACTCGATGCAGGTTCCAGCAACCCTCAACCCTCACAGCATTTCGGACAATCCGGATCGCCTGGTACGATTTTGACCAACGCTCTGCCTTTGCCGGGAGCCATGATGAACCACTTTGTCATCTCCAACTGGTACAGCGAAGTCCCTGAAGACCAAATTCAATCGACGAACACGCTTGTGAAGATTCTCAAGTACTACCCCGGTGCAGAATTGTCCGGTCAAGTCACCATGAGCGACAACGGGGAAGGCCTTCCTGGTGTCCGATTGTTGATTGAGCGCGATGCTTTCTCCGGCGAAGGCACCGAAGACCTTGACGAGGACACCTACTGGGTCCCCATTGGTTTCGTTGACGCTGATGAAGAAGGAAATTACGACTTCCTCGCCCCCGCAGGACGCATTCGAGTCACCGCCTTTGCAGGCGATTTCGACCCAACGGCAGCACGAGATAGCATCCGAGACGGTTCGTACGGTGAGCGCCTCAGCGACATCCTCACCGAAACCAACGATGACCGTGTGGTCAACGAAATCACCGCTGTGTTGGGCCAAGTGGCCAACATGACGTGGTTGGGTGAAGCTCAACTCAACGTCACCGGCGACGAAGCAAACCGCGTGGCTGACCTCGATGAGAACCTCGACATCACCATTGAAAGCAGTGGTGTTTCGGGTACCGTTGTGTGGTCCGGAGACGAAGAATTCAACGGCGACCCCATCGCTGAAACCACTTTCATCTTGCGAAACATTTGGTCGATGACCGACAATTACACCGTTGAAACCACAAGCGGTTCCTTCACTTCAGAAGAATCTCGAATCCTTCAAGGATCCGGTGAAGCTACGCTGGTGGAGAACGGTTCCTTTGACAGCGAAGGCATTGCCCTTGCCAGCAATTTCATTGGCGACTTTACCCGTGATATCGGCGATGAGCGCTCGTTCTCTGCCAACGGTACGTGGTCAGGAAACGGTGTGCTTGAAGCCTCTTGGGTGGAACCATCCGATGTGGTTGCTTGTGATTCAGATAACGAATCCAATCCTGTCATGCCGGTGAATGAAACCTTCTGTCTCATCGATGACAGCGGCGACATGCCAACCTATCGCCTAGAAGGCACGGTTGACGCCATGGGTAAGTTCACTTCGGAAGGCACTTCAACGCTCAGTCGGACCTACGGTGATGCCGATGCCGGACAGGGTGAAACCCTCGAAGGCGCAGGACTGTTCGAAGGAACTGGAACGTTCAACGGTACCGGTTTGTTCATCGGTGTTGGAACCTTCTCGGGGCCAATGGTCGAACCCGGTTCGTTTTACAAGACAGGTCTTCTTCCAGGTACCTACAACATGATTGCTCAGCTCGACAATGGAAAAGAAGTTCTTTTGCCAGACCCGGTTGAAATCGGTATTGACCCAACGTATGATCTTGCTATGACGATGCCTGGTGCCATCTTCAAGGACACCCTCAATGACATGCACGGTGATGCGATGGCCAACCAAACCATTGAATTTGTTGATATCGACCTTGGCGAAGACTTTGCCGTCATGATCAACACCGATGAAGAAGGGAACTTCTCCTACGGTCCAATTCCACCCGGCGATTACTACTACCGTGGAGACGTTGACAACGATGGATGGTACGACTTCAACGAGTCCACCTTTGTCACGATGGATACAACCAACATCACATTGGACCTCAATGTGCCTGATACAGCGGACGTCACCTTGACCCTTGTTTCTCCGGTTGACCCATTGACACAAGAACCGCTCTTTGATGTGGCCAACCGAGTCATTACGTTCCAGAACGAAATTGACTTGCTCGACCCAATCAACGTGACGAGCGATGAAAACGGTGAGTTGTACGCTGAACTTCTGTTTGGTGTTTGGAACATCCGAGACGATGTGAACCCAGAATTTGTGCTCTTCGACCAAATCGAACTTGAGCCGGGTACTGAAGACCTTGTCAAGGACGTCACCTACGCACAGGCCGCTTACATCAACGGTTCAATGCGAAATTACCCCGGCCTCACCGTTGAGGAATGGAACACTTGGAACGATGAAACACTCGAAGAAAACCGAGAACAAACCACGCAACCAGCCTCTGGCTTGACCGTGAACTTCGTTTCAGGCAATCTTGCAATTGACCCCGTCGTGACCAACCTCACGGGGCACTTCTCCGTGCGTGTGCCCTCTGGTTTCACCTACCACATGACCACTGAAAGCGTGGTGACAAACCGCGGATACGGTGCACTTGTGGCTGTTGAAACGGGCACTGACATCGACCTTGGAATGCTCTACATCCAACCCACGAGCACCCTCAACGGTGTGGTTCACCTTTACGACAACAGCACCCGATGGGATTCAAGTTTCCCGTTGTGGGAGGCTCCCGAAATCATCGCAACAAACGATGCAGGTTTGACATGGACGACCATCGCCAACGAGTTTGGAGAGTTCGCCTTTGAACTTCCAAACGGTGTATGGGACCTCAGCGTTTCCGACGAACGCCTCAACGTTTCCACGGTTGAGGACATGGTGATCAACCGTTCGAACACTGAGCCACTCTCATTGGTTGAACTCATTGCAGAGCCTGAAGCCATTGATGTGGTTATGCACGTTTACCTCAACTCCGCCGAAGACGGCACCTTTGAGAACGGAACCATGGCTACTCCTGCCTTTAGCCTCAAGCCAATTGCTGAGAACAGAGACAGCCTCTACTTCACAGCCGAAGACTACACAGAGCCAGGAATCATCACCGTTTCGTTGACACCCGGTGGATATGATATCGTGTTCAACCGAACGGCAGCCAGCGATGAGAATGCAACGGACTATGACTTGGTCGGTGAACAATTCTTTGATGCTATTCGCATCAGTCTCGACGCTGTTGAAGACCCGGTAGAAGTGGCTTTGAAGAACACTTACCTTGTTTCTGGAACCTTGTTTAACACCAGCAACGAAGGCATCGCCAATGAGTTCCTTCTCTACAACGAAGCCGATGATATATGGTTTAACATTGGGTCGGATGAAAACGGTAGTTTTGCCGCTTACGTCCCTGCTGGTGAGTGGCTGGTCATCGTGGCTCCGTTCACCAACGGTGACAACACGGAGACGCTGCGCCATCCCCTCACGGTTGATGCGAGCTCAGAGCGATTGGATCTCAACATGACTACAAGCATTAGCGTTGAGGTTTCCATGCAGTTGTTGGAAGCCGTGACCGAGTCGCCATTGAGCGACATGACGGTCACTGCGGTCAGCCATGACGGATTTGGCAACATCACCTTTGATCGAACCGATGCAGACGGGAACTCAACTGAGTTGCTGATGCCAGGAACATGGAGTTTCTACTTCAACCGTACCATTGGAACGAAATCGTGGTTCATGGACACCAGCGATGCTCCGTTTAGCACCGACCTCGCCGATGAAAACAATTCCCTCGTATTGGACCCCATTTATGCGGTCCTGGAAGTTGAAATTGGTGGTAAGGTCTACTGGGACCTTGACAACAACAGCGTGCCAAGCTTCGGTGAAGGCCTGCCCGGGATGAACATCACGATCGTTGGCGACAACAACTCTGACTTCTCCACCACGGTGTCCACCGATGACGAAGGCGTTTGGCGTGTATTTGTTCCAATCCGTGATGTCTACAACGTGACCGTCGAGAAGGAAGGATTCGAGACCGTCTACTACGAGACCGCCAACCAATCTGGATACACTGTTCACGACAGCCCTGATTCCACTGACATCGAGGTGACCGCTGGTTTGGTCAATGCCGAAGGTACGGTTACTGACCAACTTGATGCTGACCGACTTGTCGGTGCAAGCATTGTGCTTTACCCCGTTGCCGGTGTTGAGCGAGAACCCGTCGAAGTGAGCGGTACGATGAACGGTACCACCCTCGAATGGTCGGCAAATGTCCAACCAGGTGATTGGGTCGTTGTGGTTTCACAGACCAACCTTGGACCGAACGGCGGCGGAGTTGCTGTTGGATTGCTTGATGCGAGCGTCGCTAACGGCGGCAACATCAGCATGACGATGGCTCTTGGTGGATTCGTTGAACTCGCTACGTCTTGGACGGACATTGAGCAAAATGAGCACCATGCTGGTGCTGATAGCGATGGTTTCTCCATGATTCAAGAAGCCGTTGAGCTTGAAGTCACCTTTGATGACATGGCTTGGATGATGGATGTACCCGCTTCGGGTGAACTCCGAGAACTCTTCCCTGAAGGCGGTGTTTCGTTTGACGGCGACTTCATCACGGTTCAACACAGTTCTCAACTCGAAATGGAATACTTTGGTGGACAGACGACCACCATCACCGCCGACTCAACCATCGCAGCCACGTTGAACTTCAACCGCCGCGTCAACTCAGCCCTCGATATCTCGTTCAGTGCTGATTCCTTGACAGACGGCACCCTGCTCAACGCTTTGGATGGCGAAATCGAGGCGATTGTTTCCTCGACCAACGATTCGGTTTACTCGACCATCACGTTTGATTACGATGTGGTTTACAACGGAACCGAAACCATGGATGTCTTCTCAGTCGAAGGCGAAATGGGCTTGGCTCAAGATTCAGACCTTTGGAGTGTTCAGTTCTGGAACGCCTCTGCCGATGATGGCCAAGGCGCTTATGAGAACAGCATCAACGTGGCTCTTGGCATTGGTGATAATGCAACAGAGGCCGTACTCAGTACGACCGTGAAGGTGCAAATCACGCTGCCGGATGTCGCCGATGCATGGCACCTCACCAACGGTCATCGGATGACGTTGCGCCTCGAGACAGACTTGGGTGAATCTTCTCAAGCCTCAGTCAAGGTGTTTGTTCCACAATCGTTCGGCTTCACCGTATCGGACGCTACCGAAGAATTGGGCATGTCTGCTCTGGTTGAGCGTCAGTTCTCCTTTGCATTGACCAACGATGGAAACGGTCAGGACACCTTCACCATTGAGTTGCTCGAGAGCGGTATCCCAGAGGACTGGTCAGTCACACCGATGGCATCGACCTTGACTCTGAACAAGGGTGAGACGCGAACACAACAATTCACCGTCTTTGCTCCTGAATCCTTTACCGATGGCGACTTTGACCTCACGGTCTACGTCAACAGCCAGGATGAAAACGTTGAACGTCAAGAAGTTGAAGTAAGCATCAAGAAGGCCACCATCAAACTCACCTTGGACACGGCCCGCATTGCTACTGAATCGGATCTCATCGCCGATAAGTCCGGTGCTGTGCGTGTTCCTATCGTGAACGAAGGATTGCTTGACGCTCCGTCGGTGATTGTTTACCTCACCCCTCCAAACGGTGCTGAACTTTCCCAATCCATCGCTGTCCCTGCTGGTGGAGAAGGCGTTGCCGTCTTTGAGGGCCTCAGCTTTACGCAAGGCAACCAACGCTTTGACTACCGAGTTGAAGTGGCTGGAGCCGAAGCAAACAGCGTTGAATCAAAGCCTGCAGATGATGACTTTGCTCTGGAATACAACATCGAGACGACCGCCGATGGCGAGTCGATTTGGATGACACTGCTCATTGCACTGCTGGCCATTCTCGTGGTCTACGGCGGAGTTCGCACCGCTCGTAGCCGAGGCGGAACGAAGTTCTGATGTTCACTTTTGCTTGAATTTTCAAACAAGGGTTCATGAGGAAAACAGTGGGATAGCGTAAGCCATGGAAGGCCTACGCGACGTGGAATACCTTCCCGAACCGTCCGATCGACGCATTCTTTCGGCCGTTGACCCTGCCGTTATTGGTTTCCAAGACCAATGGCGTTCCGAGACCATGGGCTGGGCTCCACTGCAGGTTGAACCGGTGGTGCGCTACAACCGCCAACGCTTTTCGATATCAGGAGTGGTCCTCTTCGCGCTCTTGATTTCCCTCAGCGTGTTGATGTGGCAGAATCAGTGGCTCGTCGTNGACCTCCCTGCACCAAAATCAGAGTGGGCCTTTGAGGACACATCGATTCGAGATGTGCAGGATACCGGTCTGACCGGTGAAGGCGTTCGAGTGTGCATGGTCGACACCGGCATTGATGGAGCCCATGAGGCGTTCGCAGGCGTGGAAATCACGTTCAAGGACATCGTGGGTGCTTCCCGTCAACCATTGGACTATGGGGCTGTAGCTCACGGTACTTTGATGTCAGGCATTCTTCTTTCTCAAGACAGTGCCCAAGTTGGAGCTGCTCCCAATGTTTCGTTCGCTATGGTGGCTGCGCTGGAAGACAATGGGGATGGTGAAAACACAGGTTTGGATTCGGACGTTGCTGACGCCATTCGGTGGTGTCAGTTTGAATTCAATGCAGACATCATTTCGCTCTCACTTGGAGGTTCCGATGAACCTGGCAACCTGGAAGGTGGTTCATCTGCTGCCACCCGACAGGCGACAGATGCAGGAATCTACGTNGTGGCAGCGGCAGGAAACGATGGCCTCGAAGACGATGGAGATGTGGCCTCTCCAGGCAGTGTAGCCTTGGCCATATCCGTTGGTGCAACAGCCCGAGATGGCAATGTTTGGGCCAATTCATCGATGGGNGATACCATNGATCGAAACGGAGAANCCCGTCAACACCCCCACATGAAACCTGAAGTGGTCGCTCCCGGGGAACGCATCATCAGTACCGGTGAAGACAATCTCTGGTACTCCAGCAGCGGTTCTTCGGATGCNACGGTTTTCGTCACCGGTGCCTTGGCCATGATTCTTGAAGACCAACCTCGCCTTAAGCCTCAATCGGGCGGCGATGCCTCGTGTCTGATTCAGGTCAAACAGGCGCTGATGGATTCGCTCATCTCAGACCCCGTGATTCACGAGGAGCGAGGCGGCTACGGCTTCCTGGACGCTGAGGCTTGGTTGAATCAATCTCGTGCAATTTCGGGTTGCTGAGTGCGATTTTGGCGCATTTCATGGCGCTTGNTTGGTCGGAATCTTACATTTNAATCAACTTTCATGCCCTTTTCTTNCAATATGTTGCGCNAATTCGGGGAATTTTATGATACTTTAATNATNAAATGATATTCTACTTTTGCCAAATGAGGCGCAGTATTATATTCGTGGCGTTCATGGACAGAACCGGTGAATTGCTGATGTCTGAAAAAAATCGAACCAAATCCGTCTCTCTTGTGATGCTGTACATGATGTCACTTCTGNTGGTAATGGTCAGCGTTCCTGCTGCCTCNGCTGTCAATGAAACCACACAAGGCACCGTGNCTGGCACTGAGACCTGGTCTGGCACCATGAACCTGCAAGGCGATGTCGAAGTTGCTGAAGGTGCTAAGCTCATTGTCAACGCAGGAACCACCATCAACATCCCATTCGGGAAATTCATCGATGTGAAGGGTGCTATCTGTGTTGGAGACACCGCTTGCGGNGCAAGNGCTGGTTCATCTTCGTCCCAAGCCCGCTTCATCTGGTCCCTTCCAACGGANTACACCAAGACCGGACGCTGCTTGGTCACCGANAGCAACGTCCTCAACAATCCCGATGCGGCGTGTGGCTCTGGTGTCATTATTCGAGACACCATTGACCAATCCATNACCTCGATCAACTACGCACACTTTGAGAACGCTTACGGCTACCCCATCTACGTTGCTTCCCTTCAGTCCGTGCAATACGGTGCCCTCGTNTTTGACGGNTCAAGCACNACCGCTCGGGGTNTGACCTTCACGGACATCAANACCTCCAACGTNATCGCCGTNGATTTCGCNTCACCGCTCCTCACNGATTCAACCTTNGAACTCGGTGTTGACGGACANGGATACGANGCTGCCGCCGTTCGNGCTTATGACGCAGGAGCAGGTATTCTTTCNACGTTTGAGGTCAAGAATTCCGCCTTTACGGGNAANGANGCNGATTGNGGNCANCAAGGCGGTGGCCGTGCAGTGATTTACATCGAGAATTCCTACATCGATATGGACAACCTCGANATCAAAGACAACGCTTACGGTGTGCTCATGAAATCAAGNTCNGGTACGCTNACNAATTCNAAAATTGAGGTGAAGTGCAACGCNGTTGACACCAATTCNCTCAAAACCACTGGNANCATTGAACACACGCTTGAAGTGAACAACAACGACATCACCACAGAAGAGGGTGCCGGAATTACCGCTTACGACGGCGCCAAAGTCTATGCCGAAGGAAACAGCATTGGTGGAGCCTCGGATGGTTCAGGCGTCGGCATTCGCAGTTCAGTGGTTGAACTCCACAACAACAACATTGGCCCCATCGGTGGCTGGAACGGCATATGGATCTACGGAACCTCAGATGTTATCGCTGAAAACAACACCATCACAGAAACCGCCAAGGAGCCGGTCTTGATCGGTGAATACCACTACCAAGACCAAGGCTGGCAGGTGCCCGCACCAACGGCTGCTCGCCTTTACCTCGCCAACAACGCCATTTCGAACAACTCGGGAACCTGCAACTCTCAAATGTACGACGGCGACTTCCCATGTCCTGCTGTTCACGTGTTCCGTTCTTCGGCCACCATCCTTGACAACACCATCACCGATAACGCCGGGGACATCATTCGGGCCAAAGGTTCGCTCATCAACGTACAGCGAAACACCGCTGATTCCCAAGGTGGATTCGCTGGCAACGTGAGCGTTCACGACGATAACTACGGAAACAAATACGGGTCCATCGCCTACTTCTCAGGGAATTCATGGACGGGTGTATCTCAAGTTTACAACGTCACAGAATCCCGAGTCACCGTGCAATCTGAGCAAATTCCATCCCCCGGAAACGGCGAACTTTACCCGGTGAGCATCAGTTGGCTTGGCGCTGAGTGTCCGTTCGTCCAAGACGAGTGTTTGCAACTTCCAGGAACCGTTGCCCTACCCCCTGCCGGCATGCCACTTGCATTGGAACTTGTCGAGAACGCTACGGTCTTTTCCTATGCTGACCTGCAAAACTTCGATTCCTCTATGATCCACATTCAAAATCAAAACACGGCTTGGGGCTCCCAGGTTCGTGAGGGTGAATTGGTTCGCTACCAAGTGAAGGCCAAGAACTCCAACGTTGAGGGTGCTACGGTCATCATCAAGGATTCGACCGGTCTTCCACTCTACGAACTTACCACGGACGCCTTTGGTTTCACGCCCGAAGTTTCCCTTCCATCCGACTTCCTTCTCGACCGCAACTGGAACCACGTCGTGGGTGATAAGAACGCTGCAATCCCTGGTTCCAACGATGGAACGGGTCAACCCATCGTCGTTGACGAAGACTCCTGCGCAGACGGTATTGACAACGACGGCGACACCTATGTTGACGGCGACGACAGCGACTGCATCAACGGCCGTGAGCGTCCATTCTACACCGTCGAGGCCTCCAAGTTCGGAAGCGGTAGCGATGACTTTTCCTATGTCCTTTCAGGACCCATTGACGATGTCATCAACCTCGAAAACCTCCGCCCCAGTGTGAGCGTCAACGAACCCGATGGCTATTCCTACGCCACAACCGTTCGCATAACAGGACAGGCATGGGACGGTGCCAAGTGGCCATACGCCAATGACAACACCGCCCAACAAGCTCAGTTTGGAATGGTGAAGCGGGTTGAGATTCAGCCCCCTGGCTCCAGCGATTGGTTCTATGCCTCTGATTCATCCGGTGCCAACGGTGAAATCACCATGGAAACCCATCCGTTCAAGAATTGGGTCTACGAATGGGACGGAGCCGCTCATCCAGAAGGCGAGGGCGACATTACGTTCCGCATTCGGTCGTACGACGGTTTGGATTACTCACCCATTGAGGTGCGGCAGTACAAGCTCAACCTTGTCCCGCCAACCATCTTGGTGGATGTCCCTACTCAAGGCAGTGTTCATCAAAACGGCAAGGTCCTCTTCCAAGGAACGGCTTCTGACCCGTACCAGGGAACCTACGGTAGCGATGTGAAACAAATTTGGTTCCACATCATGGGTCCAAACGATTTCGAACAGCAATTCTTCCAACAAGGATCAACCAGTTGGTCGTATGAATGGTTGGTTTCCGAACTTCCTACCGGCGAATACACCGTTGAGGTGTGGGCTGCTGACAGCGATTTCTGCATTGACGATTCTTCGGAGTGTGTGGTTGAGACTCGAACCATCACCATCAACAATGACAACATTCCTCCCAACCTCCAACTCTCTTGGATTGGAGCCGAAGACCAGTCTTCTGGCGGTATCGACGGAGACACCGTTCGGGCCTCAAAAGAAACCAAGATCATCGGCGTTGCTCGGGACATCGGAGGTTTCGTGACCCGTGTTGAGATTGAAATCACCGATTTGGCCAACGGCATCGTCCTGAACAACGGACCGTTGCCGGTAACCAACTTCGCCATCGACGGCTCCTGGCAAGCGACTTGGGACACGTCGAAGTTGGTCCATGACAGCGTTTACTCCGTTTCCGTCAAGGCTTACGACGGCGATGATTATTCAGAAGTATCCGTTTGGCGAATGACCATCAACAATCCTCTTGACGCCGAAAACATTGACCCCGTGTTCAATGAAACAGGCTGGGTTTCCACATGGACCATCTTCTGTGATGCGAACTCGAATTCCTTTGACCGCTGTGGAGGAGGCGTAACCTTTGACCTAGCTGAATTCTTTTCAGACCCCGATGGAACGGGCGTTGCCGGTAACGACCTCGAATTCTATGTCTTTGACGATGATGAGACCATTGAGGATGATTTCTATGACGACTTCATTACCATCACGCCACTTGGCGTTCTGACTTATGACCCCATGTCCTACATGGCTCAAACGACCGCCAGCATCCCCGATTGGTCGTTGAACAGTGTGATTGTTTACGCCCAAGATGACCAAGAATCCAAAGCCTTCTCGCTGCGGATGAACTTCCTTGTTCGTGCAGTTTCATTCACCGTAGAGCGCGCCGACAGCGGCGACATCACCGTGGATGACCCTGCAGAATTCCAGGGTGAAGGTCTGCCGGGAAGCCTTGTCATCGCACGATTTGCCGATGGAAATGCTAAACTCAACTCCACTCGTGTCCTCTCGGATGGTTCGTGGAACATGCAACTGAACGTAGGGCAACTCAGCGGCATCGAAGGCTCATCGGATGTCATCTTCGAGATGGACGGACAGATCTTCAAGTTCGCTGGCCAGACCGACAACGCAGAATTTGCTATCGTGGTGTCCAGCGGTGATGGCGGAGGTTCAGGCATTATCAGCATCGTCCTCATCGTTTTGGCCGTCTTGGTCCTCCTTGGAGCAGGAGCCTTCTTCTTCATTGAATTCGAAGAAATTCCTGATGAGGATGAGCTGCGAGAAGAGGAAAGCGAAGTTGAGGAAGACCCCTACGCATGGGCCAAAGCCAAGCAAACTCCAGCGATTCCACAACCGGCCCCGGCAGCCGAGGCAGCAGCACCGGCTGCATCCCAGCATCCGGGATGGCTATGGGATCAAGCGACCAACCAATGGGTTCCAGACCCCAACTACCAGCAACCGCCTCAACAGTGAGCGAGACTGGGGGTTGAGATATGGCCGCGCAGGCAAAACCAGGTGTGCAGGAACGTATCCTGCTCCATTTGTTGGACTATTCCGACTTCAAGGACAGCATTGAGGTTCCCTTTGCGCTTTCGCAAATGGGCATCGCCAATGCCGTGGCCATTGCGCGCTCCAACGTACCTCGAGCCATTGCAGGACTGAAAGACCAAGGCATTCTTGTTGAGCGCCAAGCCCACGTGAAAGGCGTTTCCAGAAAACGCAAGGCCTACTTTCTGACCGACAGTGGCGTTATCCTCGCCAATGAAACATGGGAACGTCTTGCTGATTTACCCGTTCGTTGCATTTTGGACGAACAGCCGGCGGTCTCAACCACATTGGGTGGAGCCAAAGGCGTGCTTCCGTTTGAGATGCGACCGGTTGACATCATCCGCTACATCGATGAACACAACTGCCTTGATGTGAGAAACTTGACGGCGGATTTGGTTGAGCGAGACCTGTCAAAACACGTTGAAAAGCAACTTGTTACCTCGCTGGCTGACCTCCCACGACTTCGCCATTTCTACGGCCGCACAACCGAACTGGACAACATGGTGAACCTCCTTGAGGCAAGGGCGACGACCCTTTTGGTGCCTGGAATTGCTGGCATTGGAAAAACAACGGTGGCCTCGAAATTAATTGAACGATTCATGCACCGACGGAACTTGTTGTACCACCGCTGTCAAGACTGGGAAGGTTCTCGGTCGTTCTTTGAATCCGTCGCAGATTGGCTCTCGAGCATGGGCAATGCTGACTTTTCGTCCTACCTTGCCGCAACTCCGGTGCCACAACCGGCCGATGCAGCGAGCCTCTTGGTCGAAGCCTTGGAAGGAACTCCCTCCTTGCTGGTGATTGACGATTTCCACAAGGTTTCAGACATGGTCCTGCACCAGACCTTCCAAGCGATGTCGCTCGCGCTCCTTGGGAGTGATGAAAAGATTGGTCTTGTCCTGTTCTCACGTTCGTTCAAACCCGTCGTACCCACCAAAGACGCCGAAGGTCGAATTGCGAGTCTTGTCTTACCGCTTGACGGTCTTGACCCCGAATCTGGGAGAAAATTGCTCACGAGTTTTGATGCCTTAGAAGACGAACAATGGCTTCACATCCACGGTCTTTCCAGAGGGCATCCACTCGTGTTGGAATTGATCAACCGTGGCGCCTCTGCAGGTGCTTTTCACGAGACGTTGGAAAATTATGTCACCGTTGAAATCTTTTCCAAGTTGAGTGCAGAACAGAAGCGAGTGCTTTCTGCTCTTTCCATCTTCAGAGAGCCCGTTCACTTGGAAGCCCTCGCACAACAGAAGCTCAACACCGATGAATTGGACAGTCTTGTGGAATCGGGTCTTGCTCGCCAAGCCGACGCAGAGACGTATGACGTTCACGACCTCATCCGAGAGTTTCTCCTCCGTAGCCTCTCAACGGCACTGAAGGAAGAGTTTCACGCAAAGTGTGTTGAATGGTATCAAAAACAATCGTCTTCGCATGATATGCTGATTGAATTGGTTTACCACTCGATCAGGTCCAGTCAGTTCGAGGATGCTTCCGCTCTGGTGGTCAAAGAAGGACGACAATTGATTTCTCAGGGGTACATGGAACTGCTTGGACTGATTGAGCAAATTGAAACAAAAGACCTCGTGGCAGATGTGGTCATTCGTATGGCTCAACTTCAAGGGGATATCCTCGCCCTCCTTGGGCGCCTCGAGGAAGCCGAAGAAGTTCTCAACAACACACTTGAATTGGCGAAGAAAAAATCCGATGAGCTTGTTCAGGCCGAGATCTTATCTTCGTTGGCCGATGTAAGTCGAAAGCAAGGGAACAGCGAGCTTTCCTTGAATCGCCACAAATCTGCGCTCAAACACTACATCTCACTCGGTCATGCTCGTTGGGCAGCTCGAACTTACAACAACATTGGCTACCTTCTACGACGAAAAAACGAACGAAACAAAGCCCTTGAGGCGTATGGAGAGGTTGAAGCAATCCTTGAAGGGTCGACTGATGACGAGCTGATTTACAGCCAAATCACCCTTGCTCGTTCACTGATTGAACTTGGGGAAGTTGACCGTGCCAGAGAGCATGCCATGGCGTCCCACGAGCGAACCTCCGCACTTGGTGATGCGGTATTGCACGCAAGAGCACAGTCCGTGCTCGGTCGTTATTATTCCAAGGTAGAGCAGTCCGAATTGGCGCTCTTCCATTACACGGAAGCGCTTGAAGCCATGAACGACGCCGGCGACGTCCAATCCTTGG
Source organism: Methanobacteriota archaeon (assembly GCA_002704515.1). Taxonomy (GTDB): domain Archaea; phylum Thermoplasmatota; class Poseidoniia; order Poseidoniales; family Poseidoniaceae; genus Poseidonia. Next base: position 37,183 of record PAGK01000030.1, on the reverse strand, counting down.
TTGAAATTACCATGCTCCTCGGTGAGGTGCTTCATGATGCTGGACGTACCGAAGAAGCGGTTGAGCACTACCGTCAAGCCTTGGTATTGGCAGAAGCCAACGACTTACGAATGCAAATTGGGGAGTTGCTGACTCGCCTTGGAGGCGTTGCTCCCGACCGACAAGGTCGCATGGAATACCTCCAGCGGGCCCTGACGGTGTTCAGAGAATTGGGCGCTAAGACCAGGATGCGGGAAGTTCAGACCATGGTGCATCGTGCCGTCATGAGTCGCTGAATCATTGGACGGCTTGTGGTCGGTCAAGTGACAAGAACGTCATGCCATCATCATGGACGACCCAAACCCGTTCGACACCTGCCAGCGGGATTCGGCCTTCATGCGTTCCCGAACCTGTGCCCGAAAGCGAAATTTCGGTGTCCAATGGTCCGCCTTCATCGATCAACACCAACGATGTCTCATGAAGTTCGAGCCAGAAGAGGGACTCATCGGCTTCAGTTGGACGCCAAGCGATTTCTTCGGCGTAGGAGACGTTTCCTCCCAACCGGCTCGCCTCGTCGGCACGTTCCACTGCTGCAGCAATGTCGTCCATGTTGGCCTGAATAGCCTCCTGGTTCCATCGGAGTCGCGTGTTGGTTTCAATGTCCCATGCCCAAACGCTGAACATGCTCATTAGGAGGACGCCCAGCAAGAACGTGAAGATGTAACCGAGTTCGGTTGCTGCAGCTCTCGTATCATCCGTCAGGTGTTGACGCTTCATACCAAAACCTCCCGGGTTGTGACATCAAGTGAGGCGAGCTGCAAGGTGAATTCAATCACTTCACCATTGGTGTGCCAAACCGCTTCGGAAGTACCGTAACTTGGGTCAGGCACCCAGCCGACGTAGTCCGTGAGCAAGTCCAATCGGCCGGGATAGACGGTCCAATCTTCGCTCGCCTCGAGACCGATTCCAGCATCATTGGCGATGGCCGTACCGTAGGGCTCTGACCATCCACGTCGCACTTCATAGGCTGGAGTTGATGCCAACGAAGTGCGATGAACCATTTCGATGTCAAGTTCTAATTCGCCAGCACCGCTTTCGCTGGAAGCTGTGGGATGGAGCGAAGGAATGGTGGCAGCAAATCGGGGTCCTGGGCCACCACGGTCTGAAGGAGGAATGACGACATAGGGTGTGAATTCGGGGTGGTTGGTGACGACCGCCCCACCACTGAAAGCCACTTCCATGCCATCGATGGATGAAGAAAACTGATAGGACAGCCTGGACAAATGGAAGGCCCAAACGGTGCCGATGGAACTGTGGGAAGAAATACCGTCGCTGCCCAACACGTCAATGCTAACACTGGACGGATGTCGACCTTCAATCCAAGCCTGTTTGGTGTCGATTTCACCTCGTCCTCCCATCCCTTGCCAGGGAAGGTCGGTTGTGATCCAGCCGCTGGCTTGTGTGGACACGCTGGTGCATCGGTCAACTCCATCGTGAGGGAGGTGGATCAGACCAGCGTCTCCGCTAAACCGGAGGGCTCGTAGGGGATGGCCTGATTCCACTCGGAGCGTGCTGGTGCCTTCGCCAAGCGTGATGGTCCGTTGGTCGGTTGCTTCAAGGAAGGTACCTGAAGCCTCGGATGCCCCACTCATGTTCCATGTTGAGGTGTATCCTGCCAGTCGGACGAGCATGCTTTCGGACGTATCGTTCTCCAAATTCGCATAGGAAAATACACCACCGGAAATCGATCCTGTGTCATCTGCTGCCAGGAATGTAGTGCCTNATACAGCGTCGGTTGTGCTGACATTGGTTGAACCAGACCACGTCAAGAATACATCGCCGTCGGCGTCGATGGTCGGTGCCCCATCACCGACCACTGGAGGCCAACTCACATGCTCAACACCACCTGCAGCTACCGAAATTCCGCCGCCTCTCCAGGTGAGGGTGACGACGCTTTCACCCGGGTTGGCAAAGCGAAGCGTGCCGTTCACGCTTGGTGGTAGGAAGGAATGTCCGAGGTAGGCGCCGTTGGCGGATGGCCATGCCGTCAAACCGCTCTCCCCAGTCGTATTGGCTTTGAGCAGAAGACGTGCTGGAGCACTGGTCGTGATGTGGGCAACGGTACTTTCGTCAACCGTGATGCTGTGAGTGAAGTCGACACCGGTTCTTGCAAGGCCGCTGGGTGTGGCGTAATGGATGGTGGTTGAACCGTCAATTGAGATGTGAATTTGGTTGGCCACATCGCTGAGNAAGTGAAGCATGTTACTCCCCGNTGCCAATGGGATGGACCAAGCATGACCTCGCTTGTCCGAAGGTTCAGGGGAATTGGGCAACACGTAGGTGGCACCTTCTTCTCCGATGTACCCAAACACGGTCAAAGCATGGCTCGATGCGAGGGTTGTGGTGCCATAGGTGCTGAGGTCGATGGTTGTCATCTCATCGACACGCAGTGAGGTGGTCAACACCTCGCTCCCGTCCTCGTTCAGTTCAACTTCTATCGGGCCAAGTGGCATGGCTAGCCCAGGTGTTACGGTTATCCTCACCTTGTCAAGGGCGGATTCGAGGGTGTAGTAATACGGGCGGTCAGGGCCTAGACGCAGGTCGGTGATGCAGACCGCTTCTACGAAACTTTCAGGGTGGCGTATCTCGAGTTGGTCATCAAAATCAAGAGCTCCTCGAGCACGCAAGCTCATGTCCTCTGCCCAAGTTGCGGAGTACCACATCCCGCCCCGTAGACTGTCCCAAACGAGCTCGCCGTCAACGGGAATGAGCGTCGCGTGGGCGCTATCTCCTGGCATGCCCCGTTCACTGAGTGAGGCCGTTTCATGGGCAAGGAGCGTCATCTGCGACGACATGTCATGCCGTTCAACGGAACCTTCCATCTCCTCAATGACCGGCATCATCGAGATCATCATCAGTCCAATGATCGACAAGACACCNCCGAANAACATCACGGTGGCGACAGCGGCCGAAACGCCATCTTCGTCCCTTCGCAATGCTCCCCTCATCGGCTGACCTCCACGCGCTGAATGTCAACTTCAAAGTAAAGCGGTAGGTTTTGGCTGGAGACGCTGAAGCCATCCGCTCCGCTGGCTCGTTCGTAGGGCGAGAATCCGATGTAGGTGTCGAGGGTTCCGGCAGAACGCTGAACGGTGTAATCTGCAAGCCAGTTGTTGTGGTATTGCGGTGTAATCACGTCGTGAAGNGCGTTGAAGACATTGAAGTTCACGTTGTAGGCTTGGCCTGTAAACAAGGTAAGTGGGCCTTGTGAGACAAACTGCATGCCCACGTTTGAACCCGAGCCGATGCTTCCATTGGCGACGACATCGGTGAGCAGCATCGAGAGCCGCAGNTCATTGTTAGCCATGCGGTCNAATTCAACAAGTGGCATCGCACTCACCTCCCATGCTTCATTCGGGAATCGCTCTGCACGGGCGTTGTTCATGAGGACGATTTGATGTTCGCCTTGGCCCAGTGAAGTTGTGATTTGCAATCCAGAGAGGGTCCACATCACTTGCCGATGTATGGGTTCGTTGTCGGCGTCGTATACGGTGATGATCATCCAGTGCGACGAACTGACGTTGTGCGTGATGAAGACCTCCAAATGGCTCACGGTGATTTGTTGCTCAACGAACGCATCGGAGGATTGCACCGTCATGCTGCGCGCGGTTTCATTTGCAGACAGAACCCCGATGGTGGTCTCGTTCACGTGCCTCAAATCAATGCGGTCTCCGTCGGTCAAATCAGCGCTTATGGTCCAATGTTCAACGTTTTGAACCGAACGAATCGCCGTTGATTGAATGGCCAATGTGTTGCGGAATCCTGTGTCATCAGGGGCATTACCTGCCACTTCTATTCGATCCTCAATCCGGTCAGCGAGGCCGGTTGCAGAGTTCCAGTTGGTGTTGTCCTCAAAATCGGACAGGTAAGGGTTGAGGAAAATCCATACTCCACCCATGATGGTGATGACCATGGCCAACAGCATGACGACCCCTAAAACCTCGCTAACAGCCCGCTCATCATCGCGCCGGCGATGAGGTGCAAACTGGAGCGTGTGGCGGTTCACAAGGTTGACACAACCTCGTATCATTTAGCCATTGACCTTGAACTGGCCGATAGCGTTCATTTGGCGGGGGCTTTCTCTTCTTTGGATGTGGCCTTTTCTTGGCCAATGTAATGGGAAAAATCGGGTCCATTTTGTGCTGAGATTCGGAGGTCGCCACTGAAGACTTCATCGATGAAGTAGAGCACCGTAGATTCAGCAAGATGCGGTCGGTTGTTCTTTTCGCTCAAGTGCGTCAACGTGATGCTTCGGGTTGCGTCCGTGCAGACCTCTGCAAGGAAGCGCCCGGTTTGCTCGTTTGACAAGTGGCCACCTCGACCAGAGATACGGTCCTTGAGTGAATAGGGGTACGGGCCAAACATGAGCCTGTTGTGGTCATAGTTGGCTTCGATGGAAATGTGCTCACAGCCACGAACATGCGTCACGAGCTCGTCGGTCCATGAACCCAAATCGGTGATGATGGCGGCGCGTTCGCCTTCATGGCTGGCGACAAAAGCCACGTTTTCCGAACCAGCGTGAGGTACTGGGACCGGAAGTACCGCCAAATCTTGTCCAACCCGAACCAAGTCCAGCGATTCAAAATACGTCGTAAGTTCCGGGACCAAATCGAGTTCAAGGGCCGTTCTCTCATTGGCCAGAACGGGAATATTCCATTTTGTCTGAACCACTTTTGCCCCTCCGCCGTGGTCGCCGTGATGGTGGGAAATGAACACGCAGTCAATGTCATCGGGGCTCAATTCCAGCCGTGCAAGGCGCTTGGCCAATTGAGTGCCGCTGAATCCCTGGTCGATCAAGACCTTCGCATGTGGTGTTTCGAGCAAGGTCGAGTTTCCTCGACTGCCCGTACCCAAGTGCGTGATGGTCATCGTCATGTGAACATCCCCACTGCAACGCGGGAGGAACTTGAATACACCGCATGACCTTTTGCAGNGGGGCCGATTTCNTGACCTGAGGCGGACTCGGAACGGTGTTTTGTATGAACATTGTTCCATCACCCTCATAAGCAATCTTTGCAGAGTAAAAAAGAGCGAGGCGGAGCCTTTGCAGACGGTGAGTTCATGCGACGAAGTCAAACAACCATCTTGACCACCCTTGCCGTCATCGCAAGTCTTCTCTTCATGTCGCAATTCCCCGCCGTTTCGAATGTCTCCAACATTCACCCAGAGTTGACGGANGGAACACCCCCTCCAAACACGGACACGGATGGTGACTTGATTCCTGACGTCCACGAAACTCTGTTTGAAGAATGGATGAACTGGACCGCATCGGATGGCCGTGAAGTTTCGATACAGGGGCTTGACAAAAACAACGCTTCNGATGCGTCGATGGACTTTGACAACGATGGATTGAACGCCACCGAAGAATTTTGTTGGCCCTACCCCGCGAACTGTACTGCTCCCGGTTTCCCTCGNGGTCTCACGGGGCAACTNGACGAAAACAGCGACCGTATTTACCTTGATCCTCGTGTTTCCGATACCGACGGGGATGGAATGCCCGATGGGTATGAAGCGTACATGTGCCATCGGATGGGAGGGTTTGACCTTCTCGCCCAGCGCTATTCATGCCCCTCGTTTGACCCATTGAACGCCAGCGACCTCACCCTTGATGGNGACAACGATGGATTTGACGTGAACAGAGACGGGATACTCAGTGATTCAGAACGGTTCACGGCTCCTGAGGAATACGCCTACGGTTCACCTTCGAATTTCACAGCGGAACTCGATGGATTGTGGTGCCACGCNACGCTCCCAGAAGGTTCCATGTTGAAGAATTGGCCTTTCCTTCCATCAGGCGCCAACGCAACGTTCCACAACCTNCTGGAGGCCTGCACCTCTCGCGCCATCAATCCGGTGGGCGAAGACCTGTGGTTGGGAACCGATCCTCTTCTCGACGATTCAGACCGCTACCTGTGGGACGGATTCTCGATTCGCCCGCTTTATCCCTCGTTTGGCGATGGCATACCCGACGGCTGGGAAGTCCACTTTGGATTGGATCCACTCAACCGCTCCAATGCCCTCGACGACCCTGACAGCGACGGTTGGGACACCAACCGAGATGGTGGTGTTTCAAGCGATGTCTCTCGAACGTTGACGGCTCTGAAGGTCGGTGAAGCCTTGTCCACGCTNGAGGAATACCTTGTCCANTACGACGATGGAAACACGGTCTATCCGGGTCTCAAAACCACGCTGCTGAACAACGCGTCTGACTTCACCACGATGCCGCTCGTCTATGATGCGCCGGCCGACACGCTTGCCGTCATGCACCACGACATTCGCTCGTTAGGGGAACACGACGGAACGCTCTANGCCATGTCCAAATATGGTGTCAGCGTCATCAACCATGGCGAATCAACCCAATCGCACCACTCACTCCCTCAAGGCGTTCTCCTTCACGATGGTTTCTTGGCCTACGCCGAAGGTTCACCCTACGCTGTGGTCATGGGGACCAACATCGGCTTTGGAGTCGCTCCTCTGTTGGCGGATGGAGCGCTCGGTTCCATCGGCACCTGGTCATGGAGCCTGACTGACCCCATTCATGCCATTTCTCCTCTTGCAGGTGAAGATATCAATCTTCACGCCATTGGTTTGGGCGAGGCGGGAGATGGTGCCATCATTGAAATTGATGGAGCAGCCACCATCCTATCGACGTTTGATCTCGGCACCGGTTTGAAATCCGGACTCGCTGAAGCCAACGCTTCGGTTTCCTCCATCCAGCACGGGCTGGCTGGAGGTACAACCTTCCAGCTTTTCGTCGGCACGGATCGCGGGTTGTTCATCGTCGACACGGCCTCAGCACGCGACGAAGCTGCTGGNGAGTGGCGTTTCTTCTANACACCNGAGACCAATCCAATTCCAACGGACGTGGACGAACTTCGCAGTTTACCGTTGGGTTCCAATGAAAACCCCGCTGAAGTGCGTGACATGGTCCTCGACGGCCCATCTTCAACAAACGCCCAAGTCTTGTGGTTTGGAACGCCCTCAGGTCTTCATATGCTGGACTTGAACGATGATTTCATTCAACACAGCGGCCTCTTTGTTCACCCCGGTGTTGAGGGTAAATTGTCTCGGGAGAGCAACAGCATTCACTCCATTCACCCAACCGGTGATGAAGTGCTGGTTGGCTCCGAGTGGGGACTGTGGGCTTTGGCTGGCGACTACACCGCCGTGTACGGGCTCCAAGACCAAACCCGCCTCCCCGGCCAAATCGTTGCGATTGCCACCTCGGTTGGTGAGGGCAATGTCACCGTCTATGGAGCGGCCGCCCCTGGTCAGTTTGCAAACTTACAACTGATGGATCCTGGAGCCAACGATTCCGACGCTGACGGCATGCCNGATGGTTGGGAAGTGGTCCACGGNCTTGACCCGACTGACCCTTGGGACGCCCTGTTTGATAACGATGCAGACGGTCTGGACTTGGACCAATCTGGCGATATGAACCTCGAGCGATTGTGGACCAACCTCGATGAATTCCGATACACAAAAATCACCCCAGAGGGTTACAACTCAACCGACCCTCGTGAGGGCGACACCGATGGAGATGGCCTTGGCGATGGATCTGAGTATTACGGATTCTTCTACGAACAGAGCACGCTNTGGTGTTACTANACCGTCCAGATGGATTACCTGTGCGATGAGGCCAAAGGGCAAGCGGCCAACGCCACCTATCTCTCACTCGCCAACATTGACACGGCGATNGACCCCACAAACNCCGATACGGATGGCGATGGCATGCCTGATGGCTGGGAAATTGAACACCGCCGGTGGATTGGTGACACGTTCACAGGAGGAAACAATTGGAGTCTTGACCCGCTTCGGGCTGACGATGCGAACTGGGATGCTGACGGCGATGGCTTGCCAAANCTCTGCGAATACCAATGGTCTGTTGTCCGCCTCATGGGTGTAAACGGGGACTTGTTCGAAGATTATGGAGAGACGCCCGAAGCAGCTGAGGCTTGGTCCGTTGCCGACCCTAATCTGATTGATTCTGATGGCGATACCTTGCCCGATGGTTGGGAATCCAAAGGACTCTGCTCTTGGGACCCTTCGCGTCTCGGGGTCAACCCTCTAAACGGCTCGGATGCGTTTGAAAATCCAGATGGCGACGGTTACGATGTCAANCACGATGGTGTTCTCACGCAGGATGAGGCCTTTGTCAACTACCTTGAATACCACATTCGATCCGACCTCTTCAACGGCAATCAAACCCTGGATGGAGTTGCCCTTCCTGGCAATTTCACCACCAGCCTCTTTGACAACATCGGCGACTTTGGGGCGCCCGATGACACCTTTGCCGACCGTGCCTCTGGCTCTGTCACTGCGGGACTCTCATCCTACAGCGCCGGGGCTGCTGACCCCCTCAGTGCGGATACCGATGACGATGGAATGCCAGACGGGTGGGAAATTTGGTTCGCCCGCTGGGATTTGCTTGACGATGCTTGGACCCTCAACCCCCTTGATTCCACCGACCGCTGGCAAGATGCCGATGACGATGGGATGACCAACTGGGAGGAGTACAACGTCATCTCGCCACTGCTCTCGGAGACCGACGTAAACCGTTCCTCTCCGCAGTGGTTTGTGACCACCATCGGTGTGGCTTATGCTCTCCAACAATGGCCGGGCATACCGACCACGGCTTCATTCGGNGATTTCCTTACCGAGAACCAAACCAACCTCACCGGCCTCACGTCCGACCCCAACAACGTTGACACCGACGGCGACGGCATGCTTGATGGCGTNGAATTGTTGTTCACCTCATGGAACGTTTCTGCTGCGACATGGACGCTCAATCCCTTGGTTGCTGGTGATGGTGATTTTGACGGGGACGAAGACGGTCTCATCGACCGACAAGAGTTTGCATTGGCTACCGAGCAACCCGACAACGGCATGGAACATCCCAGCGATGCGCCCTTGATGCATGTCGATGGTGACTTCCAACAGCCCACTGAAAAAGCTCAGCGTGTGTTCAACATTCTCATCTCCAAGGAAACCAGAGGAAAAAGACTCCTGAATGATTTCAATGCTTGGCAACAAGGTGAACCGCCCAATGCCTTCATTGAAGTTGTTCTCGGTATGACGGACCCCACCATTCCCGATACCGATGGCGATGGTATGTACGACGGTTTTGAGTACTGGTTTACATCGTGGGACTTGGACCAAAACCGTTGGTCAATCAACCCGCTCATCGATGGAGACGTCAATCTGGATTCGGATCAAGACAGCTTTGATTGCAACGGCGACGGAGAAATAGATGTGAACGAGACGTTCAGCAATTTGAGGGAATGGGAATCGCGAACATGGGGTAAATTCCTGACAAGGAACACCGTTCCTGCTAACCTTGGCATCATTGACTTTGGCGAAGATGCCATGGCTGCCTATCAAGAAGAACTTGGGTTCACTCCNCTCCAAGCCCAGCANGCTCTCTATCAAGACTTCATCAAGAAGGGACAAGATTCAGTGGAGCGGATGGAAAAAATCAACGCTCTCGAGAACGAGAACTTCAACCGAAGCCTCCGTGGAGTGGCTGACCCAACGCACCCCGATTCTGACAGCGACGGCATCCCCGACGGTTGGGAATACTGCTACGCTACATACGGTATGGACGACGTCACCACCCAGAACCATTGGGCTGCGAATCCGCTCAACCCTTGGGACGTGGATTATGACGGAGATCATGATGGTTGGTACGATCGAACGAGTTTTGATGTCCCGGCGGACCAAGGTTCGTGGGAAAACCGAGTGTTCACGCCATCGGGTGTCTCCATCCAAAATGGTCTAGGAAATCTACCCTTCACCAATTTCATGGAATACGATAACGAAACACGTCCGGACATGAACGATAGCGACGATGATAGCAGAACCTACCTCACCACCATTGTCAACGGGGCCGTCGTCTCCCACGATCGAGACTACAACTACTCAGACGGCCGTGAGGTGTTCAAGTACGGTTCGAATCCAAGCGACAACGATACGGATGGGGACATGCTTCCCGATTGGTACGAATACAAGATGGCTTGGAATGAAAACAACGACAATTTCAGTTCTTTCCTGGACATCCGTGTTGTTTGGATTGACGTGGCTACTGGAGGCGCCTGTAATACGGACACGACCTCATGTTTGCCCTTGTCGCAAGACGGCTCAGGCGGNACCCTCGCTCGTCCTGATACCGAGTTCACATGGTTTACGCTCAACCCTGCTGACCCCAACGACGCCAACGAAGATCCGGACCAAGATGGAAATTGGGATTGCTCCGGTGCAGGTTGTACCTACGAATCGTACACCAACTTCCAGGAATTCTATGCGATCACGACCAGCGATTATTCCTCGCCAAATGCGGTTCGGCTCAGCGGATTGACCCATGACGGCATGCCGGTTGAGGAAGGCTGGCAATTCCGCGCAGCCATCCTTGGCCTGGGACAGTCGAATGAGTTGATTCTGAACTACCTCAAACTGGACAAGTTTGGCGGCCCTGATGAGCAATACGGCTACATCGTTGATGACAAAGATACCAATTTCCTCATCGTAGATCCCTCGGATGACGAGGTCCTGATGGCCGGAAACCGCACGGACGCCTGGGAAATCTACTACACCGGCTCACCGAATACGCCCCCTGTGAGAAACGTAGGCGAGCATGAATACGGTTGGTACCTTCTCGACCTTGATGACGATCACCTCGCCGAGGGCAGCAACCCAAAGAATTGGGACACGGATGGCGACTGGATGAACGATTGGTTCGAAGTAAGGGACGACGAAGAAGACGGNGTTCGCGGCGATTCTTCCCCGATTCGGTACGATTCAAGGCAAACCAGTTGACGTCAAGAGCCTCAGACCTCGAACCGCATGGTTCAAATGGTATTTCGAGCGTGTGGTCAGTATGCAAGGAGGCGGACAGCAACCGTTTAACGCTCGGGCCGTGTTTTTCCTCCTGGTTTCAATCATGTTTTTCACGCCATTGAGCCCAATGGCGGGACTTTTCGCCTCCGATGCTGAAGCCGCTGCTGGGACACGGCACGTCTACGAATTCAGCGATGGCTCAGTGGAACACATTGCGCTGTATCAAGGAGCCAACCCCGACATGGGCGCCTCCGTTTCCCTTCCTCGAGGGGCTTTGGTCACCGATGTCAGCATGACCCTCTCAGGGGCGTCGGCTACAGGATGGTCGCAAGTGGTCGCCGATGACCGCGCCCACTGGATTCGAGGTGCTGAGACCACCGTGGACGACCGCTCGGGCGACTTGACCCTCGCCATGGACAACATCAGCAGAAATTTCCTGCCCCATGGAAACGACGCCTACATCAATTCAAATTCGGATGCTTGGCTTGACAACGGCTCCTACGCTCTTCGTCAACCACACACCTCCAACGCCACGGAATCGCTCTATTCCCAACAACTGACGAAAACCTCTTCCAGTTTCATGGCCCAAAGTCAAGGAGCGATTCTTAAGCACCATGATTGGTTGTTTTTATCGACGTGGTCTTCTTCTTCGTTCCACAACGTGGTCGAGCGTTTGTACCCCAACAATGCCTCCCGTGAATCCGTCATTACGCTNGACCAAGCTTCGTGCACTTTGCCCCAAAAACACTCNTCNTCTTACTATGGATATTATGGGTTCAGAGACTGGACGGTCACCGATGATGAACGTCTCTTCGGTATCCTCTCGGGCTACCGCTATACCTACGGGTCCACNGCTCCAATAAACTATCACCGGGTCCTTGAAATGGACATTTCTCGAGATGACACATGGACTTGCATTGATTCCTACGACATTTCCCCCTCTGTCGGTGAATACACCGGCATCGCTTACGACCGAGATACCGGTGAGGTTTGGGTGGCGCACAACGCCATGAACCGGCTGTATTCCTACGACTTTGCAGGAGATGGGACAGGGACCTACACTCGAGGTCAAGACTTCTACACCTACACCTCGGCCTCNGGGTCCAGTTGGGAATGCGGTGGCACTTACGGAAGTGGCTCAAAGCAAATGCTTCGAGGTTTGGAAATGAACGGCTCAATGTTCTACATGCGCTGTCAAGAAGATTCGCCCTACAACGACCGTGATCAGCTCGAAGCGTGGTCAGTTTCCGGCAGTTCATCCGCCTTGATACCCGAATCCAACACAAAACAAATTTCTCGGTTGGGCTATGGTCTCCAATTTGATGGAGAAAGGTTCGTTTCGGTAGACTGCGGATATTCCACGTGGTCCGGTGCCACGCTCTATTACCGTGAATTTGGTACTGGATGGANGTATGAAACCACACCGGCTCCCGGGACCACCACGTGGTACGGCGAGGTGATTGAGTCCGGAGAAGATATTCTGTCCGCCAACGTTGAGACGTATTGGTCGGCCGCCTCCATCGGTGATCGTGTCGATTATTGGGTCTCCGCCGACAATGGAACCCATTGGGAAGAGGTTGAATCAGAGGCGACCATTCATTTNGACCATCCCGGCACAGAGTTGGTCTGGAAAGCTCAACTTATTGGCTCCACAGCCGTATCTTGGTGGGTTGACGTAGAATACGCAACGGATTACCAAACCTCCGGTGATTGGATTTCTCCGTTCTTNAACACAGGAACCAAAGTCGGAAAGGTACGTCCACAATGGACGGCTGATGTACCTCCAGGAACCACTCTCAATGTCGTCGTTTCAAACGATAACGGTAGCACATGGCTTGACGCAAGCAACAATCAGGAGACCAGCTTCTCAACCGAGGCAGCCGGTAACACCCTTCGCTATGCTACCTTTTTCACCAGCACGAACGCCGACATNACGCCCACCATTGACCGATTCGTCCTTGAATACGAAGAGGGTTATCCGGACCGCCCCATGCTTGACGTTGGTGGAGACGGAACCTACGACTGGGAATCGGATATTTTCCTCAATGAATCCTCCGTTGTCGCTTCAGATGACTCTCCGGTTGGTGCCATTGTGAAGAAAGCTCCAACCTTGGTTGATGCCTTTAACGATCACATTCCTGAGAACGGCGACGGCATGGTACAAATCCCAATCGCTGTCAAAGCAGCCAGTTCTGGGCGAGTGAAGATTTCNAACATNGACATCACGTACGCCATGCAAACAAGAGCGGTAGGGGCCTCCTTTGAGGGCGGCCTTGCNGCGCCGGATGGTTTGTACAGGAATTTCATCACTCGAATCGCTCCTGGAGACGACGTTGACCATGTCACAAAGGCTGTCATCGCCATTGAACATGCATACGGCGAGAACCCCAATTTCACTTGGCTAAGGGGTGATTCATGCACGGTCAATTCAGACGCAGGAGGCATCGTGGTCTTCGATGCTGCAAACTGCACCTCAATGGAGGACAGCAATGGCGTTGTTTCTGTTTGGATGCCAACCAAGGTGAATTGGTCCTGGGACGATGAAAGCAGCACNGAAGCGGTGATCTCTGTTGAGGATGACCTTGGTGTCGCTGTCGATCAGTGGACCACTTCAGAGGTTGAACTTGTGGTCGAAAACGACATTCAACTGGACGGGCTCCGCGTATGGGAGGAAACCGGCAGACAACTCTTCCCGATGGATTGGGTTCGNGGTGGTTTCAACCTCAGTTTCAGCGGTTCCATTCACTTCCAAGATTCGCAATTGATGCCACCCGCAGGGAGCTTCTCCTTACGTGTCCTTGGCCAGAACGTGACGTTCGACGGCGACCCAATGGGCGAGCCAGTTGTGCTTTACGAAGAGATAAACCCCGCCTTTGGCGCTTACAACATGACCTTCACTTCACCCATTGAATCCCAACCTGGTGGCATGATTTTCTATGTGCAAGCGGTTGATTTGGAAAACGGGTCAACCTACACCAATCCGAACTACAACACCATTCGCCTCATCCTTGACGGCAACTCTCCCCTGGTTCTCAGCGCCACACCGATGGACGGTGAAGAGCGTCATGCGGGCGCTTCCGGCGTCGGTCAGTCCGTATCCATTGTGGTCCAAGACTCCGTTGACCCGCCCCGCCAGTTGAACCTTCATTACTGGGTTGGCTGCAAAGCAAGCGACGCCATTGGGTGCACGGATTACAACTTTGACGGTCTACCGAATGAAGATGAATACGAACTGAAAACCCTCACTTCGCCGGAGACACGAGCGGGTGGTCTCAACATCTTCGAAGGTCTCATTGACGATTCCATGCTCCTTCACAAGCAGCGCGTTTCCTTTTACGTGTCCGGTTCGGATGAACAGGACAATGAAATTGCCATGGGGCGTGGACCGGTTTGCCCTGCGTCCTCCATCACTTGTGGCTACAGGCCAGGGGAAGTCCAACCCGATTGGGATGCTGATTTGGTCACGTATTTCATTCGACAAGANTTCGAGCCAGAAGTTGATCTGGGCAACTCGTCCATCCTCGGCCACGATGATTACGAGCCGCTTCATCCGGGCATTCCTTACACGGCTCAAATCAAGTTGAGCGACACCAATGGCTGGCAAGACATCCAGTATGTTCAAGTCGCCCTTGGTGGTAATTTTGACGACGATGAATCTTCGATGTTCATCTCCCTCGCCATGGGGGACGATGGAGCACCGTTCGCTGTCATGACTTCGGGTTCAGACAACATTGCGGTTTCCAACCTCTACTCCTCGGTTAGCCTTGAAGAAAACAACGATTCGGTCATCATTATCCAAGCTCGTTTCCAACTGACATGGATGTTCCCCGAAGCATACGACACCGACGGTGAAGCCCACTTCTTGCCCCGNGTGAAAGTCACTGACATGCCCTGCAATGACAACGAGGTAACACCTTGTTTCGAGGTCGAGGAAGGTCTTGGCGATGATTGGTGGAGTTTGGATAACGACTTCCGCTTTGATACACAGCAGGGTAAGATTCGAGCCATTGAACTTCGTAACAGCGAGAACCACTACAACGATGAAAATTTCGAGACCATCATCGGTGCCGGACAAGCCCTCCGTGTCTCGGGCCGTGTTCTCTTTTCCGAGGATGAAACTCCTGCTCCCGCCGGTGCCTTTGACGTGGTGTTTGGCGACTTTGAAAACAACTGGAGAACGTCCACCAGAGACGATGGGGAATTCAGCCTCGATCTTCTTGTTCCTGCGGTACGATCCGGGCGCCTTGATATGCGACTGAGCATGGATGACATGCCGGGGCTTGCNCTCGATGAAACCGCCTTCTCACCACGCGTTCGGCTTGCGGTGGACAACACTCGCCCCTCCATTGACAGCATCACATTGAACGGTGTTGAGGAAGGTTCTCCACTTTCCATTGGGGAGGCCAACAACCTCGAAGTCATCCTCATCACCAACGATGAGAACGGTTTTGATGTGGGTGAAGCGGCTGTTTTGCACTACCGTGTCAAGGCCGGTGAAGCAGAAATCACTCGAGGGAGCGTCCTCCTTCCTGACATTACGCCCTTTGGACAGCAATTCTTCTGGAGCGGTTCACTCGACCTAACCGACTCCGGAGCAACGACCCTTCTTCCGTCCTATACCGTGGATGTCTGGGTTTCGGGTTCTGATGAAGCCGGAAACCCCTACGATACCGCTTCAAACGCCATGGATGATCCGTTTGCCTCTTGGCCAATGGCGCTTCTTGGACCGCGGGTTGACCTCCAAGATGAGGCCACATCGCTTCAATGGGATGTCCCGAGTCCTTACGTTGGTGATACGGCTAAGATGCTCATCTCAACCAAGAACCTTGGTGGAAACGGCAACGTGAGCTTTGCCTTGCAGGAACTCGTCGATGGTGGTTTCTGGTCCACCGTTTCCACGGTTGAGGTTGAGGCAACCTCTGGTTCGACACTGTCGGTTGCATTGCCGGTCGTGGCTGATGCAGCGGCTGGCTCAAGCATCGATTACCGGGTTCTTGTTCTGCTTGACGGCGTAGAAATGGACCGTCACACGGTTGATTCACTTCTCATCAAGGAGGAAACGGTACGAGACGGCGCTGCTTTATCTCAACAATTGTCCACCGATGTGTTCAGTGTGACGCTGTTCATCATTGCGCTTGGTTCCGTTTCCTTTGGCATGTACGCCATGGTACTCCGCCGCCGAATGCTCGCACCTGAGTCAGAGGAAGAGATGGCTGACCAAACCGATGTGGTCGCCGAAGAGATGAACGCTGGCAAGGCCCTTCCTGCTTTGGCAACGGCTGCCCCAGCAGCTCCAGCCAATCCGATTCCGCCTCCGCCGCAAGCCATGGTTGGGCCTGACAGAAGTCAGCCTGCACCGCTTCCGCCCACCGGTCTTCCCAATGGGTGGACCCAAGAACAGTGGAACTCGTACGGTTGGCAATTCATTGATGCGCTATCAAAACAGTGAGGGAGAAGACCGTGTCTGACGAGTCCATCGATGGCTTGGTGACGTTGACCGAGCGGACGGTCAATTTGATCAATCAACTCAGCATGCCTTTGGTTGAGGTCTCTTTGGTCATACAGAAACACATGAACCAACTCATGGAGACGTTAAATCAACACCTTGAGGCAACNGGAGAGACCGTTCCTGAACGCGTTCAAAATCCTTGGCCCCTCGACAAGGCATTGGTTGAATCGAACAATTCCTTTGCACTGGATAAAGTCATGGACATCATCGATCATCAACGGATGGACATTCTTGATACATTGATTCGAGTGACCCTCATTGAAATCAACGCCACGGTCATCGATGCCATTCTTGCACTACGGCAGTGGGAGCATTTGGCACGGTCCCAACTCGCTTCAGCCACCGGTCCAGGTCAGTTGTTTTCTCCGCTGTCCATCCCCGAAGATTGGTAGGCAGGGATTCAAAAAGTGCCGACAGGAGGGTGACTCAATGAAGCGACCAAACATAGCGGTGTTTCTGATTCTCATGTTCATGAGCGGCACGCTTTCAGGATGCCTTGGGGAAGACGGTCTTGATTTGATACCCGAGAAAAAAGGCATACCTGGCGGCCTCACGCTCGCCTGCTTACGCAGCAGCATGTACACTTCAATGGTCATTGAAATTGACCATGAACCGGGTTATCGTCCATTTTCCAGCAGCACGGATTTGTTGGTTGAGCGTTTGGAAAGCGTCTGTGACAAACCTTCCGGGATTTCTGTCGACTTCAATGAGGTGGATTTTGATCATCAAGGCTCATGGTCTGCCCAAGATGTCAGGGACAAAGGATGGGACGCCAAAGACACCTCCCCTCGTGATGGAACCACGCTCTATTGGCAAATTTTGTTCCCCGCCGGGACCTATGAAACCGATTCAGTGCTCGGTGTNGCGGTTGATGCATCAACCGTTGCTTTGTTCAGCGATTCCATCGACGAAGCGGACGGACCTTTTGGCCGACCTTCAGTAGAAGATGTGGAGAACAGTGTTCTCGTCCATGAAGTCGGCCATCTTTTGGGACTGGTCAACTTGGTGTACGANTCGCCTATTGACCATGAAGACGATGAACACCCCGGCCACTCCAACAACGAGGATTCCGTCATGTATTGGGCGATTGAATCAGCGGATGTTGCAAACTTCATCTTTGGAAGTCTTCCCAGCGACTTTGATGATGCTGACCGCTCCGATTTGGCCGGTTTAGCCGATGGTTCCCTTTCAATTCGGGATCAACTGTGGTCATGAATTTGGCCCATGGTCTGGACCGCGTCTCGCCATGCATCAAAGATTGACCAAAGGTAAAGCCCAACCCATAGCACAAGGGTAAGNGCCAGTGGGATTTGCAAGAACGACCATTCAAACCCACGTCGATGGTTTCGGTTGAAATGTTGTCCAAGGAAAAGGAATGGGACCGCAGCAAGCACGGCTGCAATCAAAGGTCGCAACGCCCCCCAAGTGCCTACCCCAAAGGTGATTTCACGCCAAATTTCCTTGACGATNCGCACCGGGAGAACGCCGTCTTTTGGAACAGAGGATTCAGGTGCCAATTGGACCACCAATTCCTCTTCCATGTAGGTGGCTAGGCTTTCTTGTTTGTCAAGATGACGCCGAATTCGAGAGGGGATGAATGAAAAACTGCTTTTCTTATGGTCGGCCATGAGCCCCAAGCATCGTGTGCTCGTGACCGGGTTTGAGCCATTTGGAGGCAACNAGACCAACATCAGCCAGACCGTAGCCCTTCGCCTCAGCGGTGATCGTACCGTGGTCTGTCCTTGGACTGATGCGTCCGTCGAGGTCGAGGTTGAAGTTTCCATACTTTCCGTGGACGATTTGGGTGCACAAGCCACGGCTCAACGAATTCGCAACGGTGAGCGGTGGGATGCGATCCTTCACCTCGGTTTGTGCGAATCATGCGTTGAACCACGCGTGGAGCGGCTTGCACACGACTGGTTGAACATGCGCATTCCTGACAACCAAGGCCGTCAAATCAGCGGCCGCCGAATTGACGGCGAGGGACATCGGGGTTGCTGGTTGGATGTTTCCATATGGGACAACGGTCGCTTTCCTGTGAACTTCGATGTTTCATGCGATGCTGGTGCCTACCTGTGCAATGAAACCTACCACGCCACTCTGAAAGCACAATGTTTGCATGAACATGATACCTTCATCCCCCGTCCTACCTTGTTCATCCACCTCCCGTCTGAACAAAGAATGGCCGTCCAAACCGCCATTGACTTCGTCGACGCCTCCCTTGGCTACATGCTTCGGCCTTATCCTATACCGCCTACNCACGTCGTTGCCGCTTGCCTTTCACAGGGTGATCATGCACTGGTAACACAACGCAACATGGCTGAATCTGACGGTGGCCAGTGGGAATTTCCAGGCGGTAAGTGTGAGCCGGGAGAGGATTGGTCTCAAGCCTTGATTCGAGAGATGAAGGAAGAACTTTCACTTGACGTCGTCCCAAAGTTTCCCTTAGGCTCTTGGTACCGTGAACGGGGGGATTCAGCCTTTCTCATCCACTTGGTCTCCACGCAGTTGATGGGCGATGTGGCGGACATGCGCTTGTCCGTACATCAGGCTACGCAATGGATTCCCAAATTGAACAGCCCACCACTCGAATGGGCGGGGAGAGATGGAGAGATGGCCGCTTTTCTTCTTGAAGCGTTCAAACCCATGTCGTAGCTTCCCCATCCTCGCCCATGGAACGTTCATCGTTGATGTGCCGAGGGACCTGGCCACGTCCTGAATGCCATGTGGCCGCTTGGAGCCAGTCGTCAAGCCCTTCCCCCGAAATCGTGATTCGGAAAACTCCTCCAATCGGTTCATCGCCGGGTATAGGGAATGAAATTTTTCCAGCCACAGCGGCTTGGCGTGCGATCGAAAAGGTGGTGGTGGTCTCCTTCATTTCAGTGGACATGGCGTCCAAAGCCGTGTCAAGAATCCGTTGCTCGTGGAGCTGATGCAGGAAGACACCCAATGATACGTCGTCGAACGACCATGTGATTTTGGACGGCTGCCCCATTCTTGGTTCATCCTCCATGGTTTCCTTGGAGGCATCGGGAAACAACGTTTGCAAGGCTTCGATGACCTTTTTGGGCGAATCAACACCCGCAAGCGTGGTCGTGATACGGGTGGAAAAGCCCTCACCAGTTCCCGTCAAGCGGAGCCGAGACGCATCCATGTGGTTGCGAAGTGCTGCACCTCAAAGAACATACCTCCGGTGGGGCCAAGATGGCGAAGAGGTGAAAGGCGCATGGTTAATGCAAAGGCCATGGATGAAGGGAATGGCCCATGTTTGGCAACCGTCATCCCGGTTTACAACGAGGCTGAACACATTGAAGCATGTTTGACGAGTCTGCTCCAACAAACTCTTCACCCTTCAAAGCACATGATCATGGTGGTTGATGGCCATTCAACGGATAAAACGGTTGAATTGGTCGAGAACATCATCCAGCGACACCAGGGAAGCGAATGGCCCCGCCTTCAGTTGCTGAGCAACCCTGAAAGAAGCGTCGCCCACGCTCGCAATCTCGCTCTGAAAAACCTCCCCGCAAGCGTGGAATTCCTCATCGAAATGATTGGCCATGCCACCGTTGATCCAAAGCACCTTGAGCAACGTATGGATGCTTGGGATTCGTGTTCTGAAGCAGCGGGGCCACGTCTTGCCGCTGTAGGCGTTCGAGTTGTCGCTCACGCTGGACCGGTCACGCGGGCCGGCGAATGGATTGAAGGAGCGTTAGCTTCACCGCTCGGAAGGAGTGGAGGCCAGTTCAGTCAATTTTCAACCATGGGCCCAACGAAGGTTCCAGCCTTTGTTATGCATCGGCGAGATGCACTTGACGCCGTTCAAGGCTGGGATGAATCCTTCTTGACCAGCCAAGACAGCGACCTTTCAATGCGGTTGCTCAAAGAGGGTTTCGTGCTGTATCGTCATCCGACGCTGGAGGTCCGCATGCACAAGCGAAATACGTTGGCACAGTGGTGGAAAATGGGCCACAGGTACGGTTTTTGGAGGACAAAAGTCTTGTTAAAGCATCCCTCACGAGCAAAATGGCAAGAATTTCTTCCGTGGATTGGCTTTCTTTCAACCCTGATGCTTTTCGTTGGCGGTTCATTTTGGTACTGGGCCCTCCCTGCCGCTTATGGCTTGGTCTTGGTGCTGTCTGGGCTTGTGCATGTTTTCCGAAAACATGGGCTTTCTTCCGTTGTGGGTGTTCCATTATGCCTGTTGATGCTTCACATGAGTTTCAGTATTGGATTAATTGATGGATTGGTTCGCAAAGGCCGCCCTTCATCGGACCGAGCCTAAACACAAGAAGCCAATAGGTACATCAGTTGACCCACAAACAGAAGGTTGAGCAGCATGGCGGAAAACAGGGGGCTCACCAACAGGAGTTTGAGTGTACTTCCTCTTCTCGTGATGGGTGTGTCTCATCTTTCCTTGCCTCCCTTGCAAACCATGTTTGAATTGGAACCACGATTGATGTACGGCTGGTACGTTTTTGCTCTCCTTCTGTGCGTCGTGGTTTACCGCCGGTCTGGCGTGGTCAAAGACCACGAGTACAACCGTGCCAAAGCCATGCGTAAAATTCGTTATGTCTACGAAGCAGAGGAACGGGGCGTATGGGAGACGGACGCTCAACTCGATGCAACGATGGACAAAACCACGCAACAGGGTCTGTCTCGCTCGGTCTCTGAAATCTCAGGAGAAGCTCCAGAAATGGAATTGAATGAGGATGACAAAGTGGAGGTCCAAATGTTGAACGAGGCCAATCACATCGTCAGAGCCAATGCCCGGGTCACCGGCAGTGCAACGTTGGATGATGAAGTCATCACGGGCACCATGGGAGCCCAGAAAAAGATTGGCCCAATGGACCGTTTCCTTGATGGCGTGTTTGGTTTGTTTGGCATTGATAGCCGTGCCGACCGAGAAGCGCAACGTCAAGCGAGGCTCAAGCAGGCTGCTAACGTTGCTCCTGTCACCGCCCAACGACCTGTTGCTCCACTTCGAATGAACAAAGATCATGACGAGTCTGAAATCAACATGACCTCAATGAGTGATTCGGGCGGTGTTGAAACGGTCATGAGCACCTCGGGGCAGGTTCGAGATTCCGACAAGGTTCCATCCAACTCAAAAGTGGTGCCAGAGGTGAGTGAGTCCCTTGAGAGCATGGCCATGATGGGCATGGCGCCTTCGGCAAGCCCCTCCATCGCCACCACTGGCCCGGTTTGTCGTGGATGTGGAGCACCGGTGAATCCAAGTGAGCGATTTTGCCCACATTGCGGCCTTGACCTTTGATGCTGAGGCGTGAGGTTCAAAGCAGATTCCGCATCGTCCAAACCGAGGACGATGCGATGAGCGACAAACGAGACTACTACGAAGTCTTGGGAGTTGAGAAATCTGCATCACCAAGTGAACTCAAAAACAGCTTCCGGCGTCTGGCTCGAAAATACCACCCTGACCGAAGCACTGAACCAGATGCAGAAGACCGGTTCAAGGAAATTCAAGAGGCTTATGCGGTCCTTTCTGATGAACAAAAACGAGCCCAATATGACCGATTTGGTCACGACGGCCCCCAGGGTTCTCCGTTTGGCGGATTTGGAGGAGGGGGCTTCAACATCAACCTCGAAGACATCCTCGGAGGGGATTTCTTCTCCTCCTTCTTCGGTGGGGGCTCTCGTCGCCGGACCTCACGTCGAGGTTCTGATATTCTTCTACGCCATTCCATCACCCTGGAAGACGTCTACCTCGGCAGCGAACAGGAAGTCGTCGTCGACCTCCCCGTACCGTGCAGCACATGCGAAGGCACGGGAGCGAAAGACAGCATCCTCATGACGTGTTCAACCTGCTCTGGACAAGGGCAAGTTCGTGTCCGTCAGCAAGTCGGGCCGTTCATACAGGAGGCTGTTCAGCCCTGCCAAGACTGTGGCGGCAAAGGAAAAATTGCTGAACAACCATGTGAAACGTGCAATGGACAGGGCCGTGAACTCAAATCCAGCACCTTGCGTTTCACCGTTCCTGAAGGAGCGGAGAATGGAACACGCATGCGCATGCGTGGCAAAGGTGAACCTGCACCTCAAGGCATCGGTGAACCAGGGGACCTCTTCATCGAACTCGAAGTTGAACCGCATGATTGGTTCGAGCGGTCAGGTTCAGATCTCATCATGTCCTTGCCGATTGGCTTTGCAGACCTTCTCCTAGGGACATCCATTGAANTGAAGCATTTNGACGGGAAACCCTTGACCATCAAGGTCCCGCCTCATTCAAATTCGGGTGAGACCATCGAACTTCGCAAGCGAGGCTTGCCGCGTCAGCGAGGTGGAGGGCGGGGAGATGTTGTGGTGCTGCTCAAGCTTCACATGCCAAAGAAGGTTCCCAAGTCGGTTAGGAAAAGCCTTGATTCTCTACGAGGCGACCTCGCCCCGGATGACACAATTTCAAGCATTCTTGATGATGCAGACGAGCGACGCCGATCTTGAGTGCTCAAGTTCGTTCCAACGTTTCAGGAACCCTTGCTGCAAAGGGTTCGCCGTCCATTCGCCCGTTGAGTTCAACATCGACCTGTCTGGCCGGTCCGTTCAGTTCCACGACCAGGTAGGTTCGATGGCCATCTCCCATGGTGTCCAAAAAGACCTCTTCACCTTGGAACAAGAACCGTGGTTCCACGTGAACAACCTCAAATCCTTGGCCTTCGGGTGCATCAAACCGTAAAGCAGCTAGGTCCCATGTACCGTTGAGCACATGAACGCCGACGACAACTGGCCACGCCCCTTCGTGATTGGCAAGGCGCTCATCCACGCTCCAAACTGCCAGAGCGATGTCATCGGTTCGGTGTTCCAAGCGTTTTGGACCCCAGGCTTCCAATCCTTCATTCCACTCGAGTTGTGCCACCGCATGAAGTGCTTTTGCCATGTCCANCCGGGTTTNTTTGACNTTGCTTTCTCCGCTGTCCAATCGGGAGATGTACCATGCTAATCGTTGCTTTTTCTCAGCCACGGAAGTAGCGAAATTCTTGGAACGCTTGATGTGAATGCCCAGGTAAACCACGGGGAGAAGGAACAACACGCCCATGAACCAACGGGCAACATTCCCCCAATACACCGCATCATCGCTTGGTGGGAACCANGGCTCATCACCCTCGTCGATGAGGGAATAGGCCGGCACGAGCATGTATGTTCGTTCCTCGACGTGTTCACCCCAAAGATGCCCGGTGACCTCAGACGCATTTTGAAAACGAAGTTGGAAGTAATGCGTTCCTCTGCTGACTTGGAGGCCAATTTTCAGCTGGTCACCAACCGGCCGCGTGATGTCCGTGGCCAACACCTCTCCGGTGTTTTGGTCGATGTCCCACATTTGAAGTTCCAATCCGGTAATGTCNCCCTCAACCATCACCTGAACAAAATGGATGGATTCATCCCAACCGTCCACCACCAAACGGTATGTGTCGGTGGTGTCGTGNACGGCCAGTGTAAATTCCCCATTGCTCGTTTCGGTCAAATTGAGGATCGGCCATGTTGAGTTGTCAATGACCTCATCAGTGGGACGGTAGGATGGGGCTTCGAACGTCTCGTTGTCTGCGAATGAGCGGGTGGTAAGCTCCAGCGAGAACACCGGAGAATTGGTGACTTTCAAGCGGCCTCCATCGACATCAGGGTAGGGGTAGACGACCATGGTTCCTCCGGGTTCGAGCACGGTGGGTGTGCCTGCTACCCATGTGCCATCGAGCAATTGGTCAACGGCCACCTCGGTTGGCTCCAACGGAGAAACGATGGTGAGTTGTTTGGTTTCAGACCATTCAAAGGGGGCCATCAGGCTGTGGTGGCCAAGGAGTTCTGCACTGCTCACCAATGCTTCATCCATGAGGGACACCACGCTCTGGTGTTGGTGAAGCAGGACGTAAGCGGCCCATGTTGAATGGGCAGCATCGGTCGAGAGGCGAGCGATGAACCGACCGTCGGTTGGAGCGGCCCAGTAGGCTGTATTCTCTCCTTCGTTGCCAAGCGAAGTGTATGAGGCCACGGAGGTNGAGGTTCCCTCGAGAAGTTGTTCCTCCGTGGATGTTTGATGGTACATCTGAACGGCCACCGAGGCAGTGGACGCCAACCATTGCCATTCCAGCGTATCACCTTGTGAGGCGTTGAACACCAGAAACTGGTCATGAGTTGATTCAACCAAGCCGTGGTGAATGAATGAGGCATCGGTGTTGTAGGAAATTGACGAACTCAATCGCCCAGATGATGGGTCAATGCAATCCAGGACCTGCTCACAGGTNGCTACGGTTGTTTGGGTGGTTGAGGCTCCAGGTGCAGGTCGGTTGGTGAGTTCACCCAAGCCGATGGCATGAATGGTGAGGAGACGAACCGTTTCGTCAACCGTTGAAGAGATGTTGAGTTGAATGTCAGTGGTTTCGTTGGCGACCACACTCAGCATCGTGGACCCGTGAAGGCTCGTAGTTATGTTTGATGAGGAGGTTTCAACCTCGATTTGGCAAGACACACAGTCCCAGGATACGATGGTTGTAGTGTTGGCCTCGACTCCGAGAGCGAAGGCTTGGTTTTGATCGGCGGTCAACGACACCGTAGATAGGCGCTCTTCCTCGCTCGGAGTGGAGTCTGATTGAGCGTTTGTGGTGGGTACAAGCAGCAGCAAGAACATGACAGCAAGGGTCATGGCTTGCGCTTGGCGTGGCCACCTACCCATGGCATGGCGTGTGGGAGGAGTCTTTCAAATCCACCCCCTCTGTCGTTTCAAACTCTTCAAGAAGCCAAGGCGTTAGGCATGACCATGGCCGATGCTTTGGGACGTACCGTCTTGCATCGAGACCGCTACGCGAGGTGTTGGGGTCTTGGGGACCGAAAAGCACCGTCATCCACCACACCTGCATTGGTGCTCATGGATGAAGACCCGCCTCTTCCATTGAGTTACGCCCCCTTTCACTCAAGCACAACAAGCACGCTACCGTCCACTCTTTCTGTACGGTGCCTCGGGCCTTTTTCTCCCCCTCANTTTGAGTCGGTTGGTCCCCAATACGAAGTCAATCTTGGTCATGTTCTTCCTCCTTCCCTTGAAGACGCCAATGCTGGTGAAATGCAAGGGACCTCAGCCCTTCTTCCAGTTTCCTGGCAGCGGATGAACCATGACGAATCGCTGACCGATNCTGGCTTGTCTCCTGAAATCGTTGTGCTGACCGATGCGCTTCAGTTGGCCAGCCAGCCGGGAAAACTTCCACTTGCCGTGTTGACGTTGAAGCACCGATTTCCAGGAGCGTTGCTGTGGGCTCCAGGACTTGCAGGTCCCGATAATATCGCTGTGTTAACCTCCCTTGGCATTGACCTCTTTGACCTCGCCCGTTGCCGAGAAGCATCAGCCAACGGCGTTATGTTAACCCCATGGGGCCCGAGGTGGCCGTTGGGTCATGAAGAAACGACCGTTGAGGCTCAAGCCTATCACATGATGAAGGCCTTGGATGAGGTCCGCTCTGCAGTACAATCCGGTCAGCTCCGAACGTTGGCCAACCGCCAAAGTCTCTCCAGCCCACGCCTTGTGGAGCACCTTCGTCGACACCAAGAACTGATGCTGAACCATGCGGGGAACCTGGCTTCCCACAAACCCGCCTCCATGGAGTTCCCGTGTTTTTCTCCAAACGCTCTTAGCGACCCCCTCGTGGCCGATTGGGAACGGTTTATGGAATCGGAATACGAGGCACCCGAACCGGTTAGGACGGTGATGGTTCTTCTACCGTGCTCTGCTCGTAAACCGTATCGTTTGTCAAAATCGCACGGNCAATTTTTCCGTGCCATCGCCTCCACAGGTTGTCATGAAGTCATGATGACTTCGCCACTTGGCTTGGTCCCGAGGGACCTTGAAGACGTATGGCCCGCCTCCAATTACGATGTCCCTGTGACGGGCGATTGGACGGCCGATGAATTGGCTCGTGTTCGCCGCATGCTGGCCTCTTTGGTCAAACGGACGGGCTACAAGCGTGTCATCAATCATACCGGCATGGACCTCAGTTTTCTTGATGTTGAGGTTGTCAACACACGCGAAGGCCAAGGAGCCACCAACTACGATGCTCTGGCTCGTTTGAGTGCTGCCGTAAAGGATGCAAAAACGACGTATGAACTCAGGAATCAGAAAAACAACCTCCGACTCAAACAGCATTTCATGAGCATTGCTCGCAAAACGACGGGGACTGATTCTTGGTGTGAGGAGTTGGTCGTTCGGGGGAAGCTGCCACGTTGGAGGTTGGAGCATAACGGAACGCAAATAGCGGTATGGTCCATTGATCGAAACGGTTTTTCCTTCTCAAGAGCAGCCATTGAGTTGCTGCATCAACATGGAGCTTTGAAGGAAGTCCACTTGAAAGAGGGCGTTGAATGGAAAGGCGATGTTTTTGCTCCCTTGGTCGACCATGCGGATTCAGCCATACGGTCGGGAGATGACCTTCGAGTGATTCAGGACGGTGAGTGCATTGGTTTGGCCCGTGCGGTAGCGGCCGGTTGGGAGTGGTCGGGAACGCCGGGAACCCTGGGCAAATCTCACCAACGAAGAAAGAAGCAATGAATCCCAGCAACGCTCGCCACTGGCGGAGTGATTAAGAAGGGGAGATAAGTCGGAAAGCCGCTTGGTGATGTGAAATGGCACGAATGTACAAGTCAAGAAAAGGCCAAAGCGGCTCCTCTCGCCCACATGTTTCTGAGGCTCCATCCTGGTCCAATACCGACAAAGATGCGGTTCAGTCCCTCATTCTTGACCTTGCTAAATCCGGCATGTCCACCGCAGAAATCGGCACGGTGCTTCGAGACAAGCACGCCGTTCCCAACGTCCGCCTCGTCCTCGGAAAGCGCATTGGCCAAGTTCTCGCAGAGAACGACATGAGCAGCGCCTACCCGGAGGACATGATGAACCTCATGCGCCAAGCTGTGGGCATNATCAATCACCTTGGTTCAGGCAACCACAAGGACATTCACAACAAGCGTGCCCTTGAGATCACCGAAGCCAAAATTCGCCGTCTCGCCTCCTATTACATCGGAGAAAACCGTCTTCCCAGCGATTGGCGGTACAAGCGCGANGAATTGCGCTTGATGGTTGAGTGATTCAACCAATTCAACGAACACCTTCATGAGGAACGCGCCGTTCCTCGGAACGTTTCACCATGCGAGATGTGCTTACGACGCCGATGTTCGCACCTGCGGCCTCTGTCCTTCTCAACCATGCCGCTGCGCTCAAAGAAACCGACATGGTTCACATCACCGGCCCTNCCACCCTTGAGGGTGTTTTAGCGATCGGACAACTCGAAGCTGCCTGCCTTGATGTTGGAATGAAGTATCGCCGCCGTTTCTTTACCCCTCGGCANCATTTACCTCGGGACGCTCCACCTGCTTGGTCAATCGAATCAACTGGGTTGACCGTCATCCTCGACGTGGAAGAAGCTACATGGGAACTCGAGGATTTGCCGAGCGAAGACCATGTCCATGTTGTCCCGCTTCAAACAAGCGTCGAACTTGGTTCAAAGAACCGACGCTTTGGTGGAGCGCTTGACACCGTTGTCCAGGCGGGTGCGATAGCTGCCATACTTGCTCCTAACGGTCGTCGGGTTCGAAAACTTCGCCCGTATATCTCTCTCGGCCTGTGGCTGCGCGCTGCCTTGGACACGAACATGGACCCCATTCATTCAATGGTTGTCAATCATCTGGGTGAGGAAGGTACCCTTCGCCTTGTACCCTTGCCTGAGGTNCCTCAACCCGCTGCTGGCATGATTCCGGGCCTTTCNGAACGGCAACTTGCTCGCCTTCGGAANGTATGGCCGACCATGGACGTCGACCAACGAAGCATGGCGCTGAGTGAATTGTTGCTACCGTGCTTAACGAAGGATGAACTCTCAACGCCTCGGCTCGAAGAATTGGCTTGGCATCGAATGCTGGTCGGTGATGGCGATGTTGATCTCGCAAGTCAGGTCCACGCCCTTCGAAACGTTTGGCCTGAAGAGCCATCAGAGGGCCGTTTGTTCGCTTCATCGCTGCTTGACCGTTGGCTTCGGACGGGTCAATTGTCAAACTCGGATTGAGCGACGGATTCAAACCTTAGGCGTGTTTAGGCAATTCATGGCGATTGAGCGACTGTTAACCGGAAGCATCCAAAACCAGATACAGGAATTGATGTCGACCGAGGATTTGGTCATCGAAGCCTTCCGAGATCTCGTGAAAGACGAATTGAAAAGCCACATTCGTACGAAAGTCGACGAGGACCCTGAACTCAAGGCCGAAATTAAGGAGGCCGTAGCCTACTATTTCCATTCCAAAGCGCGTAGCATCTATGCGGAACTCAAAGCCACCCGTGCAGCGACACGACTTGGTCTCCGCCTCCTCCCTGACGAGTTGCAAGGCGAGGTTGGAGAAGCGCTTGTAACCTTGTTCGAAAAGGAACTTGGAGCGCTCCTCGAAAAAGCACTTTGAGCAGAAATTCCTCACGCATAGGAGTTGAAGTTATGAGCCATTGGCTCTTGGCTCGCTACGGGAACCATGCGTCGTGCTGTTTTGCTGTGTGCGATTTTGATGGTGACCCTTGTCACTCCATTCGTTGGCACCGGTCAGGCCGCTTCCAGCGAAGATGCCCTGGTCTGTTGTGATGCTGCCCCGGTTGAACTCTACCTGATCGGAAGTGATAGCAACAAACGTCTCACACCGTTTGCGGCAGATTTGGGCGAAGAAGCGCAATCGGTAGGTGTTGAGACGTCCATCTCCTCTCAAGAAAGCATTGGACGTTGGTTGCTTCCAAACACATGGGCGGGGGATGTGCCTTCTTCCACATGGACTTTCTCGATCAATTACGAAGTCTCCAACGCTGCTGGAGTACGCATCAACGCCACGGCCACCGTGAGCGTTGGTTCCAAGAGTTTCAGCACCGAAACTGAACCGGGTTCCTCCTTCCTTGCGCAGGGCACGGGCTCCCTTTCCTTTGACATCGACGTTGAATCCTTCACGACGAGCGGCTCGTCCAACATCGAAATTGAATTGACGGTTCAGGCCGTGTTGTTCAGTGTTCCAGCTGCTGAGGCGAAGTTGGAGTTTTTNTGGGGAAGTGAAGACGATTCNTCCTCACTTGAAGCGACCATTCCCATCATGGACATTTTCATGGTTGAGCCTGAGGTTGAAGGCTCCGATGTCTATCTAGCTGTTCGCCTCGATTCGCCCTGGGGCCTTTCGACGCTTGCGATGGCTGAGTCCATCATGCTCAAGGTCAATGGCAATCCCGTTTCGGGAGACCCCATTGAAACGGCGGTAGGAGATACGGTTCGGGTCACCTGGACGTGGACAGGAGCCGCCGGTGGCACTGAAACCATCAATGTCGAAGTTGAACTGCAATTCCAGCCGGGGCAACCCTCGCTTCGCGGTTCCATCACCTACGAAATTGAGACGTTTGACACGGGTGGAGGAACGGGCACCTATTACCCTCCCGATGAGCCTCTACGAACCGATGGGTCAGGCAGCAGCATGATTCTTGACATCTCCATGGACCTTGAAAGCAGGGACGGTGGATTGATGCTTGAACGGATCACAACCATCACCATCGACAACGAAATGGCGTTTTGGATGCGTTGGGGCATGGATCATATCGGTGATGAGAATCCGTCTCTTTCTCCAATGCTTCGAGCCTTTTCGGCGGGTGCGGTCTCGGAAGAGGACCGTGTCAGTCGTTCAATAGAAGAAGTGGAACGGTCCGAGTTTGAACGGCAAATGGTCAGCCTTGGTCCGATGTACCTGAATGCGGGACTTGGGCTAGACACGGAAGAATTGCTGGGCGACTTTCGGTCGTTCAACGAACTCAAAATCGAAGTGGATTTGAACGGTCAAAACGCTGTNATTAATCACCCTGTGACGCTTCGTTTCTCCACCACTGAAATCGTTGAAGATGGNATGCGCATTGACTTGCTTCGAAATTTCATTGTGGTTCAGCCGGCTCCGCTATGGAGCGATTACTCGCTGACATTGAACGCTCGCTCGTCGGCTATGACGGCATTGAGCAACAGCATCGTTCGTGAGTCCAAAGCGTTTGATTTCTCCGTTTCACGCATGCCGTGGGGGGACCAAATCANGATGGAAGGGGAAAACATTGACC
The DNA here is from genome assembly GCA_002704515.1 of Methanobacteriota archaeon. Taxonomy (GTDB): domain Archaea; phylum Thermoplasmatota; class Poseidoniia; order Poseidoniales; family Poseidoniaceae; genus Poseidonia. The sequence goes on along the minus strand of PAGK01000030.1, from coordinate 6,710 downwards.
AAAGTGAAACCTTTGCTTTGTCCACTTTGCCTACTGCCTCCGTGGCCTATGCTCCGCTTACGCTCACCCTGCTGACCTTGTTCGGACTTATCGGGGCGTTCTTCATCGGTATCCGATTGACCCGTTCGCGACGTCGAACCTACCTCTACCTCGAAATGATCTTGGCACCGTTCGTTCTGTTGGTCACCATGTTTGGATATCCAATTGCGTTCATTGGTATTGCTTTGGGAGGTGTCGCCGTGATATGGATCGTAACCGCCGTGGCCAGTCCGAGGTTGGTGGGTGTAACCCGTCAATCATCCGCACCAAATTATCCNAAAATTCCTTGCCCAGCCTGCCAAACGCTCAATCCTATTACGACCGATGAACGCCCTCATCGATTCAACTGTTCTGGTTGCGGACGTGTCATCAAGCTGGTTGCTTGATCAAAGGTTCAATCCCTTGAGGTTGTCAACAAGTTGCACAGCCTCTTGGTAGTCACCTGGTGAAAAATAGCCTACAAATTCATCATGCTCATCAACAGCAATGACGGCTTGTGGACTTCGTAGACGTACATCAGCAAGAACGCCCTTCAGCGAATCGGTCAATTTCACCGTCATGAAATCCATTTCCATGTGGTTATGGCACTCGGTGGCCGATGCGTCAACCCCTTCGCTCAGGGCTTTGATCAATTGGCGCTGACCCAATACACCCTTGACCCGCTGGTCAGCGTCAAGCACAACGACCACTCCGCCTGCAATGGTCAACAGGCGTTTAGCAGCCTCTTGGAGCGTGTCTTCAACCCCCACCGTCATGTGTTCATCGTCCAGCGTGAGGTCAACCACTTTCTTACCCATGAACCCACGAGAGTGCTCACAGGTCTTGGTTCTTGCTTTCTTCAATCGTCCTGGAGCTTCTCATGACAAAGAAGCAACGTGGTGGCATCCATGAGGATGGCGTAGCCCACTCGCTCAAGTTGAACGATGGTTCCAGGAGCGTATTTGTGGTTTTCAAGCCGGCCTTCGATGTGAAAGAGCGTGTCGTCCTTCGTACCCATGACAACAGCTTCGGACGAGGTGTTGTGTGGCAACCAATGAACGATGGGCCGCTGGTCGCTTCGTTCCATGCTTTCAACGCGTGCAATTCGGTCNTGGAGAGCAACATCTGCAAATTCTTTCAAACGCAGGTCCATTTTCTCAAGATCGTCGCTTTCNAGCCACACTTGACCACCTTTCAAATCCCATGTTCGATCCCCCATCTCAGAATGGTTGGGGTGCACGGGAATCGTCAATTTGTCTGGATGTTCGCCTTCCAGGGCGAAGTCAGCAGCGTGGCGAACGAAAGCCAGACGCGGGGCATCGTCGTCGATGACTTTGGTGTTGTGAGAATACAAGGTGGCCAGAGGGACGGAAATGTCCTTTTGGGTGATGCCCAATTCGGTCCAAAAGTTACGAAGGGCTTTGGCTTGTGTTCCCCGCTTGCGCAAACCAGCCAAGGTTGGTAAACGCGGGTCATCCCATCCGTCATAGGTGCCACTTTCAATGTCCGAGCGCATTTGCGAGGTTGAAAATCCACCCCATTCGTGTACTTTGACTCGACCCCAATACATCGTTTCGGGATACGTCCATCCAAAATGTTCGTACAGCAAGNTTTGCTTTCGAGTTGAATCCATCAAATCTTTGCCCCGAATAATGTGGGTGACTCCCTGAAGATGGTCTTCAACCGCACTTTGGAAATCGAGCAGAGGCCATACAACGTACTTCGAACCAATTTCTGGACGTGGGTGTGGATGCAGTGTGGTGTCCTGAAGACGTAAAGCCGGCCAGTCTCGCAATGCAGGGTTTTTCAGCTGCATGTCCGTTTTGACACGCACAACTGCCTCTCCTGGGCTAAATTTTCCATCTAGCATGCGTTTCCAAAACACGAGGTTATCCGAAATCGGTTGGGAGCGGCAGGGACAATTCGTCTTTGAGATTCGAAATTCTTTGAATTCCTCAGCCGTGCAACGGCACACATAACCGAATCCTTGTTCCAGCATGGTGTGGGCATGGCTGTAATATTCGTCGATACGGTCTGAAGCGAAAATAACCCGTTCGGGTTTTCTCCCTGTCAGCCACTCCGTCTCTTCTTGAATGAGGTCATAGGCCTCAAGCATCGGTGGCTTTACTTTGGTATCGGTGTCATCAAAACGAAGAATGAATTCACCGTCATACATTTCTCGGTAGCTGCTGTTGATGACCAACCCTCGGGCATGTCCAAAGGACAATGGGCCATTCGGGTTGGGTGCGAAACGCAGGACCACCTTTCCTTTTTCGGCGTTCTTTAGGTCAGGCAATCCTTCCCTTCGGGCCTTCACTTCCCGTTTTTCAAGAAGGTGTGGTGCTTCTCTTTCAAGGACCTCTCGGACGGCCTCAAGTCCTTGTTCNGCAGCCATGGTGTTGGCGGCGTTGACNTGNTGTGCAACCAAACCAGTGACGACTTTCCCATGTTGCCGAAGGTCGTCCCTCATGCCCATGATTCGGCCGATGACAGAACCAACCGCTGCCTTGCCTTCGTACTCCAGTGCGTTTTGTATGGCGACATGACGAATCAAATCATGCGTCTCTTCGTCTGGTTGCCAGTCCATGTCGCTCATTCCCTGCTGACAACGCCCCTTCAAGAAATGCGTGATTCATCTTCATGGAAGAGCTGTTGTTGAAACGTGCGCTGAACACCCCTCACGGGAAGGTCTCCGGTTCGGTGTTGTTTCCAGNACCGTTCGACCGTTGCCCAGCCCCAACGAACTTGCTCATCAATTCCCGATTGGAGGATCAATTGTTCAAGGGATGCCTTGGTAGCGGGGTCGGCTGGATACCCTGATCCTAAATTGAAACCAAGCCGCTTCGACATTGCTCTCATCGCCCTGTCTCGTTCTTCTTTGGCCAAAATGCTGGCCATGGATACGGCAGGGTGGTGTTCGTCGGCTTTGTGTTCCGAAAGCATATTCGATTCTTTCCATGGCCATCCAGCGATACCTTCGGTGATCCGTTGGGTGAAACGTTCCGCATTCACATCGCAGGCATCGGCCACAATCCGGACGTTGGTTCGATGAGGTAACTGCATAATCGCCTCTCGAAAACCATCAACTTCNAACCANTTCAANCCTTGGTTCTGAAGGGCGATGTCAATGGTTTCAGTGTCAATGGAAACGGTCGTTCCAAACCATCCGTCTTCCGCGGGTTGTTCGTGGAACCATTCTTCAAGTTCCTGACGTTTTTTGGGGGAGAGATGCTTGGAGTCTTTCACGCCTTTTCTNACCAGAAGGGCTTCGGCGTCATCCGGTATACAGCAGATGCCAATGACGAGTGGACCCAGAACTGGCCCTCTTCCTGCCTCATCAATACCTACCANCAATCAACCACCTCAGAATTCCAAATCATCAANGGATTCACTTGATGATGCTTGTGAAGTTGGAGGGGGTGTCGGTTCGCTTTTCGATGCTTCTTCCGTCTGACGGTCAAGCACCACAGTGGCTGCAGCAACCAGCGTGGTATCCACACTGGCTCGTGTGGGTTCTGCTACTCCATGTTGGTGTCGAAACATGGCTTCGTAGGTGGCCTTGGGAACTTCCTGGACGGGAGCGGCCTGCACATCAGGTTCTGGTACAGAGGGCTCCGTTTGGTATTGGGCCATCCAATCATCTGAACCCTCCGAAGTTTGCTGATAAGGGAGCGTTCCATTTTCTTCAATTCGGCGCTGACGGTCAATCACGGCCTTGTACAGTATGGCCGANGCGAGGAAGANGCTGAAGACGACTCCCCACCATGCCTCGACATAGAGAACGACCGTAGAGGCCATCCCGCTCCAATCAATCCCCTCTTCATCCGCTTCGGAAGGTTGCCAGACTACGCCAAGGTAGTCGCCTGTGCTGGTGTGGACGAAGGGAATTTCCGGGGCCAAGCGAGACCGTATGGTGGTGTTGATGTACACCGTTCCATTGGTGGATTGGTCTTGAGGTAATTGCACCCACGCTCGTATCGTGAAGTTTGAATTCAATGGGATATTATTGACTTCAAAAGACCGAGGATTTTCTACGCCGTCTTCGTAAACAGCGATATCAGGTGGGATAAATCCCATGTCAACGGAGTGGCTCGATTGAAGTTGCACAATCAGGCCATCCACGGCGTTCCCATCGTTTCTCACTTCCATCGCAATCGAGAGAAGCCCATTGGCGTTCACCTGTTCTTCGACATTGCGAAACGTCCACTTGATTTCGGGAGCTACCCTCATTTGTACTTCAAAATCATCGACCACGGNCCCGGTNTCGTCCAACAATTCCAGCGTGGTGCTCCCGGCCTGAAAGGCCATCGTATCNGANGGTGCNGTGATGGTGACCNCCGAAAACGGCTNGGCTTGATTGGGGAGGATAAACAGTCCNTCGGGGGGAAGTTCGACTGCAAAACCACCGGTTGTGCTCACCTCTCGTAAGAAGTAGGTGTTGACGGAGTTCCCGGTGTTCTGAGCGCTAAGGTTGACGGTACACGATTGATTGGGTAGGACGGACTGACATCCTGACGCTTCACCCGACAGGGTTCCTGATGTGATTCGGTTGATTTTGGCCACGGTGTTGGACGTTCGAACGTTGGACCTAGCCCCTTCTGCAAAGACTTGCAATTCTACATGCATCTCTCCTTGAAACTCATTGGGTGCTTGGAATCCAATTTCAATCGTTCGTGATTCATTGGGCTCCAAAATCACATCCTCAAGCCCACCAAACAAGGCGACGACCCAACCGCTGCTGTTGAACCGGTCTGAGGGGCTGGTCCCCGGGACGGGGGAGCCCTCTGCCGTCAGGGCTTGCAAGGTGATGTTCAGCGTGTTCGGTGTGTTTCCAACGTTTCGAACCACTGCGTTTAGCCGTCCGTCCTGATTTGGAGCCACCTCCAGTGATGCGTCAATGTGGTCAATACTGGCGTTTTTCTTGTCGTTCATCAACAGGTCGAAACTCCATGTTGACACGCCCATGTCCAGTCCCGATATCGCTGAGAGGGTGAACCGTGGTCCGGTTCCTGCGAGAGGTGCACCGTTCATGACAGCGGGGACGTCGACCCAGAGGTACACGTAGGACAAGGTGTTTGGTGCCATGGTTATGTAGGCCTCATTCCCGTTGGTGTTGGGCATGTTCCACCCCCAATTCCACGAAGAAGAGGTGCCGATTGAGAACGTCACATCATCGGAGAAGGAGGCATTGTTCGAGATGTTGACGGCCACAGCCGTACGGACGAGTTCGTCCACCGTGAAGGCCGTGAAGTCATCAACACCAAAATTGAGATTCGATCGTGGCACAATGGCTACTTCCATTGACACCGTCTCGTTCACATCAGGGTCAAGATCACTGGTGATCGAGAACGATATGGTCAGGTTTTGGTAACTCGCTCCGGCGGGTGCACGCACACCGAAGGCAATTTGTTTGAGGTGATTGGGTACCAGGAGTTCGGTTACCGGTAAACCAACCGTGCTCAGAGGTTCTGGTATGGAAAGCGGTTGGATGGTAAACGCTTGGTTTTCCTCTGCTTTGTTATGGACCGTGATGTACGTGCTGACGGTTTCGTTTTGATGGACATAAAGTTGGCTTGGAGCCGCGTAATCAAGGATTTCAGTGTCCCTTCCGACCTCTTCCGCCCAAGTTCCAGAGAACGGCATCAAGGCCGGAAGGAGGAACACGGTGAGAAGCAGAGCCCACCGCATGGTTCGGTGTGGTTGTTATCCTCTATCAATCACTCCCTATGTTGTCCAAAACCTTGTCGTAGCATTCTTGTGGTCCGGGCGGCTCGCCGAGCCATGCCCCCGTTCTGGCCTTTCAAAAAGAAGGAAGCAATTGCCGAGTTAGAGGAGCAGCCTCCGGCGCCTGTCGTGTACAAACGGGGCGAGGATCCAAATGCACGAACAACCATCGAAACCGATGCGAATGCGTACAAAGATGCGTTGGCCTTGTTCGGTGGCGGGTCTGAAGAAGTCAAGGCGGCCAGCGATCAATCGGTCCACTACGATGGCGTGTCGGCGCCGACCATCCAAACTCCATCCGAACCTGAACCCTCATTCAAATGGGTTCATCATACCGATGGCTACCATTACAAACAGCTGGCTGACGGTGCGTTTGAGCCCACGCCCCACACCAAAAACAACGACGGCACTTACACCGCTTATTCGTGATCAAACAACCGTGGAATCGGCCGAATCAAACCAGGGTGGTTTTGATTGGCATGGTTGACGTTTCGACTCACCGGATAGCGGTTGATTGAACCTGCTTCGGGCGGAGAGGGTAAGGTGCCATCTTTGAGCCAAGGCTCAAGGCTATGGTTGTCCAAAAGCACAGGCATCCGGTTGTGAACCTCAAAACAATCTTCGTTAGCGGACTGTGTGAGAACCACGCACGATTCAAGGTCCTGCTCATCTCCCTTCCAGGTGTCCCAAAGAACCGCCATCATGGAACGTCCTTCTCTGGCGTGGTGATACCAGGGTGTTTTCCCTTGAGGAGTCGTCATCCATTCATACCAGCCATCGACTGGAACAACACCTCGTCGGTGCTGTGCTGCTGAATGAAACATCGGTTTTTCATGAATGGTTTCGCATCGAGCGTTAATGGGTTCACGGTTGGAGGCTTTGGCCCACGAGGGGCGAAATCCCCAACGCATCAACCTGAATTGACGGGCCACCTGCTGTGTACCGTTCCGTCCAATCTCAGTGGCCAC
>PAGK01000029.1 GCA_002704515.1 Methanobacteriota archaeon | reverse complement strand
CGGTCACCGTCTTCAACCACACCAACAGCGTTCACGGCACGAACACAAATGTCGGCCATGAAGGATTTGACAGCGCCGGCGGATTTGCCGGTGAGGGCGGTCTTGGCCACCTCTTGGAGAACAGAATCCTCGTTTTCAGTGGAGATCCCATGCCCTTCCATCAAGTCGATCGCTCGCTCAGCAGCGAGGCGGAAGCCTTCGCAAATAACCGTCGGGTGAACGTTTTGTTCGATGAGGTCCTCACTTCGCTTGAGCAGTTCACCGGAGAGAATGACTGCAGAGGTCGTTCCGTCAAAGCAATGTTGCTCTTGGGTTTTGGCAACTTCAATGATCATTTTAGCCGCTGGGTGTTCAATGTCCATCTCTTTGAGGATGGTGGCGCCATCGTTGGTAATGACGACATCGCCCATTGAGTCAACCAGCATTTTNTCCATGCCTTTTGGGCCAAGGGTGGAGCGGACAGCATCAGCGACCGCCTTNGCAGCAGCGATGTTGTTGGATTGGGCCGTTCGACCTCGTGTTCGTTGGGTACCGTCTTTCAAAATGAAGATGGGTGCTTGTCCGTTTCCATACATACTGTTGCCCTCCGGCATGGTTGGCGAGGTTGCCACCGACTTGAACCCTACGCTTCGTCCGCGTTGAGGTCAAACGTGCCTCAAGGTTGGTTTTGCTCCAGCCATTGGTGCCCGTAGTGCTTCCACTGCTCCATCGTCCAGCCAGCGGGCAACCCACCGTCTGGGAGTGGAGGCATGTTGTCTTCAGCCGCAGGCGCNGGTGCAGGCATCTCTGGAGCAGGAGCGGGTGCAGCCGCTGAGCCAGGGGNGGGCATNGAGGTNGGAATTGAAGGTGCAGCAGCGACGGCTCCGTACGTTGCCGCCAAACTGTCTTCGTAGCCGTCTTCGCCCCAGTTGGCGTACTCGTCTTCCTCTTCCTCGGTGTTGAGAATGGAGAGGAGGACAATCACGCCGCCAACGAGGATGAGAATGAACACACCCCACAGGGCGATGACCTCGAGTTGGAAGCCGGATTCNTCTTCCAAAGCNTCAACGTTGGAATCCATGCGAACGAGGGTGACCTCCATTACGGCGTTGGCGGCATCGCTGACGGTTTCTGAACGAGCCCAAACCGTGAGGTTCACCGTGAGCGAATCGCCGTTGAGGTTCTTGAGCGTGGTTTCAGTGACATCAACGGTGATGGTGATCTCTTTGGTTTCGCCGGTGGCCAAGGTGAAGTCTTTGTCAAGTCGAGCAATGGACGAGCTGAACCAATTGTTCCCTTCGCTTGCATCAAGGTCCATCACCACACGCTGGCCAGTTGTGTATTGATTGACAATACGAACGGANACCTCGTACTCGCCTTCCTCAACCACTTCAACGGGTGGAATGGCGAAGATACGTAGCCAGTCTTGTGAGCCAACGAGGTAAGTGGCCTGTCCGGTGGCACTGATACTGCCGTCTGAAGTGCTGGTGGCAATGACTTGGAGGGTTAGGCTACCTTCGGTGCCTTCAACGAAGGAAAATTCAACCGAAACGTTGTAGCTTGCACCGATGTCAATCTCAGGCGTGTTGCCGTTGATGAGGTTCGTGAAAGCAGCGTTCATGCCCGTTGGTGTGTTCAGCGTCATGGCAAAGGCGTCTGGATTGTTTCCATCGTTGCGGACCTCAAACGACATCGTTTGGGGAAGATCGCCTGGAATGTAGGACTGACCAGTTTCCTCATCAGAAACAGACACAGCGGCCGTTTCAAGAATCTCAATGATGAGTTCAATGGAGTCATACACCGTTTGGTCATCAACACTGGTAGCCGTAATGGTTACGGAGTAGAATCCGGGGCTAAGTCCGATGGGCATGGCCAGTTGGACCACAATCGTGGATTCCCCGTCCCATGCGTCCAAGACTGGAGACTGCTCCGATGGAAGCGAGGCCTGCAAGCGCCAGTTGCTCTGACCGATGCTCAAGTTGTATTGCTCATCGTCGTTGCCAAGGTTGAACAGGTCGAGGTAGAGGGNCTTCGAGATGCCATTGGCGGCCCCGGAGAAGGTGTTCTCCTCAGCCACAATTTCCACATGACGGAAAACTGGAACCTCAATGTTTCGAACCAACACATCTGTACCAAAGAGTGCCGTGCTGCATGACGGGCAAGTAGCACGGAGGTTGAAGGAGACCGTGCCAGGATTGGCCAATTCAGGTGAAGAGAGGTTCAACACCAAATCCACACGTTCNCCTTTGTAGAGCGTAAGGGGGTTGGATTGAATGACTCCGGTGTCGTTCTGAATGAGTCCAACCCAACCAGAATTGTCCGAAAAGGTCGTCGCAAGGTTGAACGCAGCATCTCGGTTTCCTGTGTTTTGAAGTCGGAAATTTACCAGCCCATAATCATCGGGACCGATGGTCGCTGCGACGAGNGGGACGGTGGAGGTCAACGCCACGCTGAACTGTTCGCTGACGGCCAAATCCATGCCGATGCGAGCTTTTTCACCGAGTTGAGCGCTGCTGGCATCCGTGAGCCAAAGGTTCCAATCTTGTTGTTGCACATCGGCCCCAGCAGGGACGGTCANGTTGGCCCANAACTCGATGGTTTTACCNGCACCGAGTGGTGGCATGATGACGTTTGTTCCGTGGCTGCTGCTGCCTTCAATGTCCATGCGGATGATGGGGAAAGGCACCATCCACGAGTCGTTGGTGACGTTGGTTTGGAGGCGGATGGTGGCTGGGGCGTAGCCGTTATTGGTCAACGTGCAGTAGAGGTTCGCCATTTGATTTGGAGCGACGGTGTAGCCGTTGAGCGGGTTGTCGCACTGCATGTCGACGGTGTAGTCGGTAACTCGGCTCACACCAAAGTGAACGAAATCGTCAACGTGGAAACCTTCGCTGGCCACGCTGCTGTCGGAAGTGAACAACACGCTGAAGGTGTAGGAACTACCACCGAGGAACACCTCTGGGTTGGCGAGGTTNGGGATTTGTTCCCACGTCACTTGTGGGTCCCACGAGAGGTTGGTCCACTGGCCTGGAGCGGCGCTGGGGTTTCCTTGGGAGATGTCCCAAGAAACAGATTCGAAGTTATCTTGAATGTTGCCCGAGCCTCGCCAAAGTTCCATGGAGACCGAATCGCCAGCCGCCATGCTCCCCCATGCTTGGAGGTGGAACTGGCTGGAAACGAATTCGTTGGAGTAGAACAAAATTCGACAGATTCCCACGCCATAGACGTTCTGGGTCAAACCAGTGTCGGGGGTGTCGGTATCGCATGTGTTCGAAGTTGCAACACGAGCATGAACGAGTCGAGTGGCTTCAGCGTTTGAGGGGTAGTTGCTTCCCGGGGAAGAATGACGCCAGTGGTCGTTTCCTTTGGCACTGCTCGTGGACTCCGTTTGCCAGGAACCCTGAGACTGTGCATCGCCTCCAGCGGCTGGGTACTTGCCCGAGAAGAAGGTTGGATTGCCATTGACCGCTGGGGATTCCATTGAAAGGGCATTAACGGCGACGGGGACGGTCTTGTCACGCTGGTCATTGGTGTTTTTGTCATCATCGGCAAAATTCACAGTGGCACGAATGATGAGGCCACCTGAAAGGTCATTGGTTCCTGTGTCAAGGATGGAGTGTGCAGCCGAAGGCGTCCACTCGATGATCTGATTGAAGGATTGGCCTCCCGTCAGCGGATTGGTGGTAAAATCGAACGATTCCATCACGAAACCAACGGGGTGAACNANGTCCACNGACACCGGNGCAGNATCGCCGATACCNGANGCCCCAAAGCGCTGCACTGAAACCGTGATNTCNATNNNNTCNTCNATNAAGATGTAATCCATGACCGTCCCATCGGATTGCACCCATTGTTCAGCAGGGGCCGTGGCGTTTCCAACCGTGATNGATTTCACGGTGAAATCGTCGTTTGTTCCNCCGCGCCCGGAGGCAGCCTCGGCAGGTACGACCAAATTCATAGCAAGCGTTTGCATCAAGAGCAGCATAACAATGGTGAAGGGCATCATTCGGCGCATGGACATCAGCAACCTTGCCCAACACGATTGAGCATAAGAAGGTCGCCTTCTCGTGGGCTACCAAAACCGGTCAAAAATCATGGTTTATCTGAAGATTCCACATCAAAACCTCGAATCACCGGCTCGTTGTGTGAGGGCGGCTGAGTTGGCTCACTTGGTGGTGAGGCNGAAGGGCTTGAAAGGAGACCATCGATGTCCAGATCATCCACCATCGAAGGGCTGCCTTGGACCGGTTCCGGTGGAGATTGGGGCTGCTGAACNGCGGGAATCATCACGTGTTGGACCAAAGCAGGTGCGTAAGTGGGAGCGGCTTGGGTTGTTTGGGACTGAGCCACTTCAGCGGCCAATTGATTCAAACCTGCAGAGAGGGAATCCAACTGTTCCTGCGTATCGTCGTCGATTCGGGACGAAGTTGGACGCATCCATGCTGGCGGTTCACCGGCCCCACCCCCAAGAACCGCCAAGGTGGTAAAGGCCGCCATTGGCATGACGGCCAACGCCGTAAGCAGATTCAAGAACGAAGTCTCAGGAGTGGCGCCTGCCGAAATCAGCGATTCAAACAACTGCTTCTCAAAAGCAATGTTNAGGGCAATGTCTTCGCCAAGNACACGCTGAACAATGTAGGAAGANAGTTGACCCATCGACCATAGCAAGAAGATAGGAAAGGCCCANGAGATCCTCAATGTGTTTCCTAAGAATTTTCTTCCCAGAGAAGCCAGCGTAATGTAGCGGCGAGCAAATCCTGGGAAAATCCGAATGGAGACGTAGAGGCACATCACGTACAAAAGCAACGCCATTTCGAGCTGTCGGTTTTGATGGACCACACCTTCTGGAAACAGCAACACCAACGAGAGAGGAATGGTCGCCAGCATGACNTGAAATGGAATAGCCAGCAAAACAAGTGAACCACGTATGGTCCAAAGAGCATGGCCTGCAGCAAACCGATCGTAGACCAGCGTTGAGAGTTGACCATGAGCCGAGGAGGCGTAGTTTTGTCGAGCCGTAAATCGATGAACTGTACTCCCTTTGTGACGGGTCAAACCCAAGGCGAGTCGCCACCCTCCTGCATCGATGACTCGAAGCGGCGTGAAGCCACCCATGCCGAGGGCNAGCAAGAGGGCNAGCATGCCGTAAAACAAGGAAGCCATCCCAATCCATGGAATCATTTCCACTTCGATGGTCAGTCGGAAATCACCTCCGCTGGCTGAAAAACCAAGCAAATACGTGAGGGCAAAAGCCGCCATGGGCGTGAGGAAAATTTGACCGAGCAATTGCCCTGTCAAACCGACACGGGCAAGCAAAGACCCTACAGCAGGGCGGTCTTCCATAGGCTTGAGCGAACGCCGACTTTTCTCAAAGGTTGCCCTTGTAAACCTCGCCAGAGGTCTATTCTTCCTCCATAAGAGGTTCTTGGAGTGGTTCAGCCAGAGGATAGCCATCGGTCATGAGAAGGCGAAGGAAACCCGCGATACGTCCATCGGAGCGAGGACGCCCGAGGTCGGGGCGAGCGGTTCGAGAAAGCACAGCGTCGCACGTTGAACATGAAATGCTCTGCAGCCCCCACATCGGCTCGGGGACACTGCAACAGGGTTCGGTACGGGACCGGTTCATGACCGATTGCAACTCCACGGCAAGCTTGTTGGTCCAAGGAGCAGGTCGCCCAGCGATCAGCANCTGCAGTCGTGAAAGCATCATCCAACTCGAGGCCACCCAAAGACCGAATCCAAAAATGGCTGAGCCCCAACGCAAACTNGCCGCCCCAAAGGCAAGGACGAGCACACCGAGAACAAAACTCANCCAGTAGAAGGAACGCATGTGAAGAACACGTTGGGTCAGGTAAGGCGAAAGCGGCACGGGGTGTGGGTGAGCCGGAAATCGACGGTTAAATCCGCGAGCACGGGTCATCCATAACGTCGGCAAGCGGGGTGCAACGTGCCCAATGCTGGCTCCCAAGGTGAACAACGCCAGAGATCCAACGACCGACACGAACCTCGCCTCATGCTTGTTGCAGGCGGTTCAAGGTCGCCTCGACCTTATCCATNCCTCGAATGATGTCCTCTTGGCTGATGGTGTATGCAAATCGGAGATGACCCTCCCCGGAGGGGCCAAACGCACTCCCGGGAGAGCANAGCACCCCGTCCTTCAACAACTCCATGGCGACTTCCTCCGAAGACATCCCNGGGACGTCAACTTTCGGGAAGACATAGATCGCCCCCTTGGGACGGTGGCATTGCACCCCGGGCATCGCATTCAACCGGTCNACGATGAGGTTGCATCGCTTTTGGAATTCAGCCGCCATGATCGACGGGTAATCGTCGGCTTTCTCCATCGCTTCAAGGACGGCGTACTGCATGGCGTCGTTCGAACAGGCAGAAATGTAGTATTGGATTTTGACCACCTGCTTCATCGCTTCAAGATTGGTNGAAAGAATGTAGCCAATGCGCCAACCGGTCATCGCAAAGGTCTTGGAAAAGGAATTGACCACCATCAACTTGTCATAGCCGGTTCCCATGAANGAGACGTGGTCTTCTTCAAACACAATACGGTCGTAGACTTCGTCAGAAATGATCCACAAATCATGCTTCTTTGCGAAGGCGAGAAGGTCATTTCGNTGTTGCTCGTCGAGGGTCCCGCCGGTGGGATTGCTCGGGAAATTGTAGAGGATAGCCACGGTGTGTTCGTCCACCATCGCCTCAAGGTCGGCCACCTGGGGGATGAATTCATGNTCAAACAGGCACGGGTAATATTTTGCTTCGCCGCCCACAAGGGTCGCATCTGGGCCATAGAGTGGAAAGTAAGGCTCGGGCAGGAGGATGTTTTGNCCNGGATTGACGAGGGTCATGAAGAGGTTGAGCAGCGCGTTGGTNCCCGACATCGTCATGCAAACGTTGTTTTCGTCCATGCCAGTTTGGTACGCCGACCATGATGCTGCGATTTTCTTTCGCAGAGCGGGTAGCCCTGCGGTGGTGGTGTATTTGTTGCGCCCGTCCAGCATGGCTTGGTAAAAGGCTTCAATGGCGACCGCCGGAGGTTGAAAATCAGGTTCACCAAGGCCAAAGGAGATGACATCATCTCCNGCCAAGTCGAACATCTTGCGTACGCCCGTTGGCTGAATCGCAAGAGCACGGTCGCTGAAGGTGCCCATACCGTAGCCACATCCGTCTTGCATTTCAATGCAATTACGATTTNGGGGCTTTCGACTTCCCCTTTGGTTCCACTTCTGGAGGCGTGTCAGCCTCGAGCAGAATGGCATCGGCGGTTTGGGGTTCGGCCAANGAGTGGAGGAGAGAGGGCGNNTCNATACGGGCTCCTTGAACCANCAAACCGATGAGAATCACCACGACCAGAAGAAGGCTCAACGTGAGCAGGTCAACGCCAAGTCCAGCCATGCCGTCTTCACCTGCACCCGTCCCCATGACCGTGCTGAACACCGGTAGCGAAGGAGCGCCTTGGTCGTTGAGGCCTCGGATTTCAATCGTCTGATTTCCTTTGTCAAGGAGGGCTGGATTGAGGGCTACAACCCANTCAAAGCGTTCCAATGCTGACAAACCCCCGTCGGTTGTTTCGTAGGTGGCTTCCATCCAAGCACCGTCGTTGATGCGGAATTCTACGCTTGCTATCGAACCGGCCTGGCCCCAAGCGATGCCTCTTACCTCGTGCAGGCCAGTGGAGGAATTCATGCTGGAATTGGTGATGTGGACTTGAGAAAACACATCGATCGTGCCAGTCAGGTTCTGTTCCGCCAAGTACATTGAGAGATGAACGGCCTCGTANGCGTCCACCATCCCCCAACCGAAGTCGCGGTTCCAGAACGGGTCAACCGCCGCATTTGATGGCTCGCCTCGTCGCTCAGCGGTGAGNTTGAGGATTTCCTTCATCTCGGCGGTCGTGAGGTCGGGGTTGGCTTCGATCATCATGGCGAGGATGCCCGAAACGGCTGGGGCGGCGTAGGAAGTACCCGAACCACGTCCAGTGTAGCCGTTGTCTTCCGCCGAACCACCGGCGAGGTTGACGCAACCACCCGATGTGACGCAACCTTCTGCTTGGACGATGTTGGTTCCGGGAGCTGAAACCTCGGGCTTCAATTCGTTGAGCGGATTGCCATCGCCGTTGTCCCTTCGTTCGCCACGAGAAGAGTACGAAGCCACCGTGTCGTCGCTTCGGTCAATGGTGTTCTTGTCGTCGGTAGCCCCAACGGTGATGGAGAGGCTGGAGGACCCCATGCCGGAGAGGCCATCGTTGTCAGGCCCGTCGTTTCCAGCAGCTGCGCTGACNACCACGCCGGCCTCCATGGCTTCGTTGAGGATGCGGCTGTGCATGTCTTCCCCGTCCGAACCGCCACCTTCGTGGGAGGTAATTCCCCACGAGAGGGAGATGATGTCAATGCCGTAATTGGCCTCGTCAGCACCCTGCCAGGCCGTGTCTTTGTTGTCGATGATCCATTGCAATCCGTTCATGGCGGATTCGTAAAATTCCTGCTCAATCACGTAGTTCTCAAACGGTCCTGCGCCCAAATCCGTGCCGATACGCACATCGATGAGGTCAGCATCCGGGGCTGCTCCATAGAACTCAGTTTGTGCTCCCGAGGCGTCGACTCCGGATGCTGCGGCCATGCCCATGCAGGCCGTACCGTGCTGGTTGCCGTCGTCGGGATCGTAGGTACCATCGGTTTGTCTGGCTCCGCCAGCCGTGCACACCGGGTCGGTGTGGACATAACAAACAGCGTCGTATCCAGCGATGAACTTCTCATTGAGTCCTGGGTGTTCATTGTCTACACCGGTGTCCACCATGGCGATGTTGACGTCTTTGCCGGTGAATCCAAGATCCCATGCTCCCATTGGATAGAAGGTGGAGTTACGCGCCTTGACGGCCGGAGTCTGAATGTCTCCATAGAACACGATGTTCCCATAACGTTCCACCATGACGACATCGGTCAAGTCGGCGAGTGTGCCTGCCGATGAGGCGTTCACCTGTCCCAGCAAAACACCGTTCACGGATTCGATGACGTCGACGACGCTCAGGTTCAGTGATTCCAACTCTGCGAGGTGAAGGTCGTTTACCTCCACACCATAGGACAAAGCAATGCCTGTGGTGCCAACAAAAGTTTCCAAACTGTCGTGAACGTTGTTTCGGTTCGTATCGAGTGCTGTGCGTTCCCACCATGGCGTATCATCGTCAACCCATGCCGGCGAGGTTTGTTCTGGAACGGTGGTGCTGAACCCGCTGGGCATCCACTGGANGCCCTCAGCGTCGATGGAATCCCATCCGATGGGTTCTGATTTCACGAACAGCGAACCCGTAACAGGACCCATCAACAAAGCAAGCACTACAACAGCAAGCATCCGACGCATGGTTGTCCCTGAACAAGGCGAACAGGGGGGTTGGCATCAACCTAACGATGCCGCGTGAGGATGGATGAAGGTGGTGGGAGCAGAGGGGCCTGAACGTTTCTGNTTAAGTGCCGGGAGAACCTTTTTNGGGTAGAAATTGAACTGGAAACCCATGGAACCTCGGCACATGTTTGGGAACCTTACATTGTTCTTGGCGCTGGCTTCCCTCACGTTGGCCGCTTTTTCGCTCGGTTCGGTGTGGGCAACGGCTGAAAATGGTCGAGCGACGGAATCTGTGGACGAAGAGGGCGAGTTGGAGGAGCTCACCGTCACAACGTTAACCGCGGACTTTGAATTAAAGGAAATGGAGTCGGTTCTGACCATCACGAACGTTTTCTTTTTCGGACCCTCGGACTCAGAAACCTACTCAGAATCCTTCNCCGATACGAGGACCTATGAGGAAATCGCTGAATCCACCGACGGCGATGTCAAAACCACGTTCGAGGACATGGATCGGGCCGGGTCGGTCGCCTCCTTCATGATCTGGATGGGCCTCATCGGATTGTTTCTCACCGCTGCCTTTTCCGCGGGGTCACTCGGGCATCTCACGAACAGCCGACTGACAACCCTTTCCGGCACTTTCTCGGCAGTCATCACGACGTTCGCTCCCATCGTGTGGTATCTTCTCCTGCCATCGAGCGGGATGTACACTTACGAGGACGATTCCTTNTTCGGGTTCCTTTTTGGTTCAGAGCAATACATGGTNGGGTTTGAACCGTCGCCGTCCCATGGGTTGATGTTGTCCGTGCTCAGCGGAATCTGTTCCATCGCNATGGCGGTCATGATTTATTTCCACAATCAGGCCGACCCGGTCAGCGAAAAACCCGGGTGGATGAAATCCCTTCATCGCCTCGTGTCCCAAAACGAGGACGACGTTGAGAAGCCACCGACGTTTAGCGAACGGAAAGAACAGGCTGGACTCTTGCTGGAAAAGTACGCATCGACNTACAAGTCCAACCGGAAAATGCAAGTTGCCTCGGTGCTCATCGTTCTCGCACTGAGCGCCTACCCGATGTATTCCTTGCTCAGCGACTGGTTGGAAGAAGAAGACGCCTACCAGCGAGACTTGAACTACACCATCATCGGGCAGGAAGATTACATCACGTGGCACGACAGTGAGGTGGAATTAACCGACGGAGAAAGCCTGACGCTTTCCTTCACCGAAGCGGATTTCCCCGAGGAGGCGTTGAACAGAAACGTCATCGGCGTAGACTTTCTGGTCGCCGTTTACGACAACTGGGAAGGCGATAACGAAGAGACCACCGGTGTGGGTTGCGTCGCTGATTCCGGCGAAGCGGCGTTCGATTCCGCTTCGTTTACGGCCGAGACGCCCAACGGCAGTGCGGCAGATGAGACCCAAGATAGCATGTATGAGTACTTCGTACTGGCCGACCTTCCCAATTTTGGATTTCAACCGTACGTTACCGGCTACACCATCGCAGAATTGGAAGCCATGTANGACGCATCGGATGACGTTGCTGGTAATTACGAATTCACGGTTACTGGGGACCCCGAGGCGGGCGATGCGACCTTCCAGTGCGAGCGGGACGACCCGAGCGTAACCGTTCGTGTCTGGATTGACCTTATCGTATACGACGTGGACATCGTTGAAGCGATGATTTGAGGTGGGAGCAGAGGGATTTGAACCCCCCCCAGCGGATTTCTTCTGAAACTGCGCATCAGATGGGCAGTCTGCAGGATTGCAACAGGTCGGCGCTCCAGTTGGTCATCAACTTTCAGCAAACCCACTCGTCGTCATTCCCGTGCAACTGGAGCCCGCGATACTACCAAGCTATACTATACTCCCGTGTGTTGACCCTAAAGCCTCAGTTCTTTGCCTGTCGGCGGGCACGCTTTCGGCGTCGCAACTTCTTCTTGCGCCACTTCCAACGTTGGTTGCCGGTTTTTTTCCAAGCACGTGAACCTCGCTTCATGGTGAACAGGTGTCCCACTTGCCTTCCCTATATGAGAGCATCGGGCGAGCCATCAACCCTCNGCAGACCGACNAACAGCGGAACTACTCCGAAGCGGAGGGTTGCTTTTGTGAGGTGGCCAGCGGTTTGATACCGAACAGAGAACGGGTAAGCCAAGTTCGTTTGAGCACCTCAAACGAGAGCCAGCAACCCACCATGACAAGCACCCAGGNCAGCAAGACGGCGGGCATTCCTCCCACACCGATCGATTTCGAAAACGAAAGAAAGGCAAACGTGAGCGGCATGTGAACGATGTAAAATGGATAAACGCCCTGATTGAGGTAGGCCAAGTGGCGGCTCGGATGGTTGAGGTAGCGTGCTCCGAGTGCGAACACGAGCAAGCACCACGACCATGCATGGAAGGCGTGAATAAAACAACCGATGAGGGTCATGAGGTTGTGTGGAAACACTCCAAATTCAACCCAGCCGCCTTGGATGTAAGGCAAACCATCGGCGTGCTGCTGAATGCGCAACCAAAGGAACGCCAACGTGAACAGAACGGTCATGACAACCAACGCACGAAAGCGCTCTTCCAGCAGACGGTAATATCCCTCTTTGGCCATCATGCACATGTAGCCGAAAAAGAAGAAACAAAGAAACCACATCCACTCATACCCCGAACCGAGAAAGCCCTCCATCCACGGCTTCAAGATCACTTCAACCAGGGAGAGGAGAAGAGGGAACACCAGCAAAACGCCCCAACCGTTCATCCATTTGAAGACCTGGTCAAAGAGGTTCACAAGGCGACCTTGAGGGTTNTTCTGGGCGAAGTGGAAGATGGGAATGAGCAAGAAGGAATACAGCGCTAAGTTCCAAAGGAACCACAAATGGCCGAGCATGAATTTCCCAATGATGGGCACCCAAAACAGAATTGAGGTCCAAAAAATGTGGTCCAACCAAACGGCAAGAAAACCACCCAGGCCTTCACCATCGGTCTCCCATGGTTGCGTCAACACACTATTGGCGAACCCAATGGTCCACATGCCAAACAGCATCGGGACCAGTAAGCGTTTGAACCGTTCAACCGAAAATTTGGTCCATGTCCGCCGGCGGAAGGCAAAGGCCGTACCCATNCCNGAAATCATGAACAATGCAGCAAGGCGCCACTGGTGCATCCAATGCANAAAGAGACTCATGGGGTCCACGGATTCTGGCGTGTAGCGGTCCCGGTCCTCGTCAACGGCGGATGCATCGTCAGCCTCGTCAAACGTTGATGCATCGTCATCGACGACGTTGGGATTCACATGGTCTCCGTAAGCGGTCCAATACACACCGATGGCGATGTGGAACGGAATGAGAAGGCCAAATAAAATGACGCGGAGCCAGTCGATGTCATGGCGACGAACCTTGGGGGTGGATGNAGGTTCCACGAGGTCCCCAGCCGGCATCTCCTCATCAGCCTTGCCTCACAATCCATCAATCCGTGTCCAATGCGCCGGGTAAACGGTTTTGAGAGCAAAGGCCGAAAGAGAACCATGGCCCAACAAAAACGCAGTTTGATTGGACGGACCTTGGATTGGATCACCGACGTCCTTTTCTTTTGGTGGTAGGTATGCNGTCCGTCGGAAAGAAGCCCCAAAGGAAGGCTAATGGAAGGGGCCGTTCTGGACGGCTCATGACGCAGCGCCGTCAAGGCACCCTATGCGTGGCCATTGTCGTGCTGCTGAGCCTTCAAGGGTGCTTATCAGCGAACACGAAGGCCGATACGGACGATGATGAACGTGAGCAGGGATACTTCCCCGAGCACAACCCTGACGCCTACGAATGCTTCATCCACAACGACTGGGAACGGTGCTACATCACCCATATCCCCGAATCGATTACCCCCTCCTCAAACGCACCCCTCATCGTTGAACTCCATGGGTGGGCAGGTTCAGCCTTCGAGACACGGGCCCTCACGGACGTGACGCTGCTGGCTGACGAGGTGGGAGCCATCGTGGTCCATGCTGAAGGNATCATCGTTGACAACACCACCCTTGACATGGGCGGAAATGAGGAATCNTGGAACGCAGGTTATTGTTGCGGTGATGCGCTGTACCACGAAATTGACGATGTGGATTACCTTCGTGAGGTGATTGCCAAAACGGTTGAGGCCTACCCTGTGGACGAAGACCGCATCTACATCACTGGATGGTCGAACGGTTGCATGATGGCTCANCGCATGGCNCTNCAGGCCAGCGACCTCATCGCNGCCATGGCCTGCACNTCGGGATACCTCAGCATTCACGAATCGGANGGATACAGCCCCGTTCCCGTGATGGAAATCCACGGNTTCATCGATGANAACNNACANTACACNAACACGGTCAACTGGGGCATCGTGGACGAAAATCGACGAAATTTGGAATCAATGCAGTCAGGTGCGGTTGAGAACATGTACGATTGGGCGGAATACAACCAATGCGAAGGNANNTTGCCCGACCGGAATGAGCCGGGAGCAATTTACAGCATTCAAGGCTTCACGAACTGCGCAGGGGGTTCAGAAGTTGCCCTCATAACGATTCACTCGGGTGGGCACAACNTCTATCCCAACGACGCCTGCACGGGCGATTTCGTTTGGAACTGTTTCGGCAGTCAGGGCATCTGGGACGTAAACCAACTCGAGTGGGAGTTCTTGAGCCGGTTCTCAAAAGAGACCACAGCTTAACCANGCATCGGGCGNANTCANATCANATCNATGCGTACAGGATTTGGNGATGCAGAAGCATCATCACTGGCTGNTGGTTGTGTTTTGTACACGAGTACACAAAAGATTGTGCACAGGATTGCGGGCAACATCAGTGGCAGAAATACCACGAGAGATTGCTGGATAAAGAGAGCAATCACACCCATCATTCCGAATACAAATCCGATTCCGTTGGCGAGGGGAATGGCCCCTGCGGTGTCCATTTGGTTTGGCGACATAGTATACCAATCTCGTTGTGTGGTTTATATCTCTATGTATTTTTGAAGCGAA
Organism: Methanobacteriota archaeon; assembly: GCA_002704515.1. GTDB lineage: Archaea > Thermoplasmatota > Poseidoniia > Poseidoniales > Poseidoniaceae > Poseidonia. The sequence goes on along the minus strand of PAGK01000029.1, from coordinate 3,869 downwards.
CGGAATACAAGCGAATTTACGTGTCATCAAGGGCAAAGGCCACCCCGACATTGGTGGTTAATCGCTGATGGTCGTAGGCATTCCTTTCCTCTTCACTCATGTCCCCGCATGCGAGCGATAAATCAAGCACCTCAGCCACGGCTTCAGGGTGGTACTGAACGGTGAAAATGGGNCGAGTNGGNTGGCGACAGGCNGCAATGGTGCAGTGCGCTGCTGANGCGACCACTTCCAATTCCCCCGCATCAACCACGTGCTCCTGGTGAGCGAAGGACGCAAACACCGATTTGCCTGCTTTGTCGTTGACCTCAGCCACGAAATGTGAATCCTCATCGGCACGCACCACGCGTCCTCCAAAAGCGTGAGCGATGAGCTGATGGCCAAAGCAGATGCCGTACAAAGGAACCGTTGATGAACGTATCAGCTCCACGACGTCGGCCATCCATGGCTCCCACATCGACACGTTGCGACGGGAGCCCGTGATCATGATCGCATCGGCTTCAACTGGTTGAGCAACCACCGTGCCGAACCCATAGTCGAGGCGTTGGTCGGTGTGAGGAGACCACAGAAACACTTCAGAGGGGGAGAAGTGATGAACGATTTCGCGAACACCTCCCTTGCCAAAGCCCTCTCGTTCCGCCAGAAGGTCAACGACGAGGAGGCGCACAAAACCATCAACACGGCGAGGGAATTGAATTTTTCCGATTTGAAGACGATGTGAACTCAACCGGAACCTTCCCAAAACCGGCGCCCAGAGATGAACACTGGTACCCGTTAAAGGCCTCGAAATGGACTCATGAATGACCAGAGTTAGACTCAATAATGTGGAATGCATATCCCGCCCCATGCGAGACCTACGGTTCTCTCTGGGCCTGTTTCTCATCGTTCTCTCCATTCCGTTTTTCTCCTTTTCAGGAGATTTACGGTTGGAGTGCCTCATCAACGAGGCCGACAACTGCGACCTCTACAAGAACATACAGATTGGTTCATTGGCCACCATGACCGTCGGCATGCTGCTCGCCATTCTTTCCAGACCAGGTGGAACGGGAATTAAGCTGCTCGATGAGTATGACGAGGAAAAAATGTTTGATGATTTTGTTGAAGGCTTTGATGCCAAACCCCGCGTGAACGCCGTTGGTGTTGTCCAGGAGGGTTTCGAGTGGGTGGAACATCCGCCGAATTCCAACACGTGGTTCACGCGTCCTGTGGTGGGCGGACCGTGGAAAAAGTACAACGGTTGACGGTGAACGCAAGGACTTGATCTGAAGCAGATGATGGCGATTCAAAAACCGTGGCCAAATGGGTACTGACTAAAGTTGGCCAAATCCGAAAAAAAGTTAATGTACAGCAATGTTAGGCTGGCCATTATGTCAAGCGGAAACCTGTTTTTCAACCGCGTAAATGGGGACAATTGAATGGGAGCAAATTTGAAGGCGTTTTTTGCCATCAGCCTCTTTCTTTTCGTCCCACTTTCAGGTTGCATCGGGCAAGGGGTCAATGAAGTATCAATCGACGAACAACAATCCAGTGAAACTGACATTTTTTCAATTCATTGTGAGGAATACGATGGGCTTGAGAGATGCTGGAAACTTCTCGTTCCAAACAGCGTTCAGAGTGATACCTTGGTTCCACTTGTCGTGGACATTCATGGCTACACACAAGATATGAATCGGCACAGTAATACCACAGATTTTACCAATATTGCCATCGAAGAAGGATTCATCGTAGCCTATCCAAACGGATATGAAAATTCTTGGAATGCAGGTGATATCTGCTGTGGAATTGCACATGAGGAGGATGTCGATGACCTCAACTTCATCATAGGTATGGTTGAGCATTTGATTGCAACACAACCGGTTAATCCCGACCGAATATATCTCTCGGGATGGTCAAATGGATGTGGAATGACGCAAATGCTTGTGGTTGAGGCCAGTGAATTATTTGCGGCTGCTGGATGCATGTCGTTCTATCTCATTTCCCCTCCATCTCCAAATTATTCACCAATACCATTCATGGAAGTGCATGGGCTCCTTGACGATCTGATCATGTACGGAAATGCTGGTGTGTGGTATCCGTTCAATCAAGAAGCACAATGGGCAGAGGAAGGAGCGATTCAAAACCTTGAGGATTGGAAGGAAATGAATCATTGTTTAGGCACGGTTCCCGAGGTAATAGTCGCTGAGGAAGATTATGACATTCGAGGGTATTCGAATTGTGAAAACGGAGCAGAAGTTCGTTTAATGACACTGTTTTATGCTGGGCACAATCCATATGCCAAAGACACTCCTGAGCACCAAATCACTTCTCCAGAGGACCTCATATGGTCGGGTCGGAAAAACCCTACCGGTATTGAATCCACTCGCATTGTATGGGATTTCATAAGTGGTTTCTCAAAGAGCGATACAGAGTAGAATAGCTTTGTTCGTGAATTCCCAAACTCTACCCAAGAGGCCGGTTCCGGATTCTCAGGAAATCAACGAAATTGGTAGAACGAAGAACTAGAGCAGAGGGTAGCGTCTGTATTGAGCCACAGCAACTCGTTTGATTTGCGAATACCTGAGCAATGGGCATTTCGACAGGCTCTCTGGGCAATCGTAATGCAGAAATGGCGGGGAATGATTTTAATTTTTCTATAATAAATACAAGATAAAAATAAATAGACATTGCGGTAATGAGTTTAGTATGGCAGACACTGTAACTGTAATTTTGTCACTAACATTCCTCGTTGGTTTTCTGTGGTTCCTCTCTCCCTTTTACTTGCCCATACTGGGTAAAAATCTCGTGAAGTTGGACATGTCGAGTCAACTGTCAAAATCTAAACTCCAAGAAAAGAGCGTGGTTTTGGATAATGGACGTACGGCTTGGTATTTAGAACGAATGAATAACCAACAGGTCAAAGAAAAACCACTGGTAATTATACCTGGACTTAGCGCCTACATGCGCCTCATGGGTGTACAAATGGCGGATTTACTCGAACTTATTCCCAATCGACGGATAATCATTTTTGAGTTACCATATCACGGAAAACGAGCATCGATGAATGAGAATTTTGTTGAGCCTGGATGTTCCCTTGATGCAATGACAGCTTGCTTAGAAACGTTCTTGACCAAGATTGGATTAACCGAATCATTCGATCTCATGGGATACTCGCTAGGGGGATCAATAGCAACTAATTATGTAGTTAGAAACCCAAGCAATGTCAATCGATTGGTATTGCTCGCACCATATTATTACAACGAAGCAACAACTGAGACTTACAACGCTTTGTTTGAATCTAAACAATGGAGCAGTCTTGCCGCATGGGAGGGGCGTGAAGAAATGCAGAATTGGTTTCAGGATTGGCTTGGCTTAGAAGATGAGGATATGTTGCCGGGCTTCATTTTGAGTGGTCTTGCGGCCCTGCGTTCTGAATATTATCCTGAAGGACATTGGGTGAAATTTTATGATCAACTTTATGCCGACTGCACATCAACAAAGTCTTTCCTTGAGGACAGGAAAGCGAGTCTTGCGGCCCTTTCTAGTCCTGTGCTTGTTCTCGCAGCTACAACAGATAAAATCTGCGATTGTGAGAAACTGGCTAACCTAAAGAGTATTTTCAATCCCGATTTATGCAACATCAAGAACCTTGATGCAGGTCATTGCTTCGCACCAAATGGGCGGACATTATTCGAAGTAGCCGCAGTAGATACTGCTGAGTTTCTTAATCCTTGACCACAGCCTTGTCGTTTCAGTGGGTCGATACAGACGCTAGCGTTAGCAGCGACCCACTGAATCCCCTTTGTATCGGAAAATAAAATGCAAAGGGGTTTCGGATAACCCCTTGCAACTTATCCGAATCGGTTAGTTTCTAAATCGGTGGTGTTGATGTTTGC
>PAGK01000028.1 GCA_002704515.1 Methanobacteriota archaeon | reverse complement strand
TTTTTTATAATGTGCCTCCACCTCTCCATACTTATCTAGGTCTTCATTTAATAGAATTTCTTGAATCTGTATAGAATCATATAAATGGCCGGCTATTTGAATCATAGGCAATTGAAATCCTTTCCCACGATAGTTTGGTGTAATGGCTGGAACCTTCTTTGAGGATGACAGGTGATGCGATTCGACCGAAATTGTTGAGTTGATAGTCACTCATTTCGCTCAATTCTCGTACAGAATATTTGGCAAAAAATTCAGGAGTTACATTTGCTTTCATGGCCTCGTCGGCCACGGCCTTGGCGCCATTTTCGCAGAATTCAAACGCCGTTCTGTGTTCTGGGTCCGGCCAAGCACAACCGGGGCAATCAAAACCTTCCTTTTGATTGACCATCCGTAGGGTTCGTGCAGTTTTTACAACGCCCATTTTTTTGAGCCCATGCAGAACTGAGGATGTGACGGCCGGAATACCAGCTGCTTTTGTTTTGGGTTTCGTCAGTTTGAGAGGAGTGCGGTCCTCAGGCGTGCGTGCTCGTGGCTCACCCCTCATTACTCATCCCCAAGGTGGTCGAACGGACCGCCCTTCTCAATGCTTGCGTTCAAACCGACCATCAACCGGCCCAATCACGACGGCTTTTCCGTCCCGCACGAATGAAACCAGGGTTATGTTGGCCCATCGGGCTGCATCAACGGCAAGGCTTGAGGCTGCGCCAAAGGAAGCAATGATCGGCGTGTTCATTGAAGCTGCTTTGGCCACGATGTCCCATCCACATCGCCCGGAAAGCAAGAGTGCAAGCGGAGTTTCATCTCCCGTCCTGCTCCAAAGACCGTACACTTTGTCCACTGCATTGTGGCGCCCAATGTCCTCTCGGACCCGCAAAGGCGTTCCATCGGCCACCAACAATCCTGCAGCATGCACCCCGCCGGTCTGCGAGAAGTCTTGTTGATGGGAGCGCATTTCGTAAAGCGCTTGGACGACCGTCTTGAGATCCATTTGCTCTTTAGGTGAATCGACGGAAGGCATCTGTTGAATCAACGAAGACAAGTTGCTTTGATCGCAAGCACCACACGAGGATGTCACGATGGACGTTCTTGGTTCAATCTGAGGGTCTCGTGGAGTATGAAGGTCGGCGACCAATTCCTCGGCATCTCGGGATTGAGATACCTTGTCTTGACTTTGGTGCTTTAATCCATATTCCGTGGCGAGATGTCCAATGACAAGGTCATCCAGATGTTCAGGAGAGGCCAACAGCGAGGATACTGATTTTCCGTTCACACGGAGATGCACCAAGGACTCTGTGGCTATGGATTCGTTGACCACGGTCCAAGCATGTTCATCATACCTGTGGACGTGAACGTCTTTGACGTTCTTCATGGGATGCCCTCACGGTCAATGTCAAAGAACTCAAATTGGAGCTCCACTAATTCTGCGCTTGAAGTTGCTCCCGCATACGCATCAAGTGGTTCTTGGTTCAGTTCAAAAAATCGCTCCCCCCATCGAAAGGCTCCCAGCACCTCTCGTGCTTGTTCATGCCGACCGACAAGGTAGAGGATGGTAGCAAGCGCTTCAGCTGTGGTCAACCTCCCAGGCTTCCCCCAGTTGACCGGATTCGCTGCCAGGAGAAGCGGGAGCATTCGTGGCTGTAGGCGTGTTCTCTTCATGACGGAGGAAACGGATTCTTCAATGTGAGCCCAACTGCAATCCAATCCAACCAAAGCGCCGTGCCGGTCCGTCAGCAAATGATGGTCTTCCGGCCCAAACACTTTTCCGCACAATGGCTCAAGAATGATGCCTCGTTTTGGTAGTGTTCGTATTGATTTGTGCAGACGTATGTCGCCGCGCTTTGAAGCCAATACTGCGGTGTTCTTCTTTGGGTCGTCTTGAGCGAGCCACAGGGCATGAACCTGAATCGGTTTCAAGTCATCACATCACAAGTCATTGAGGTAGTCGCCAAAGGTCATGCCTCTCGTTGGCCCAGCGTTGACCTGACGACTTTCATTTGCAGACCGCTCGACCATCAGCGTAATTCCGAGCGTGCGCTCAAACTTTGTTATGACGGAGTCAGTCGGCCGTTTACCAGACTCAGCAGCCTTGACGATGTTAACCGTTTCAGCAATCCTTTGAGCCAATTGTTGTTGGCTCCATTGACGAGCACCGCGTGCCTGAGCAATACGCCGATGAAAGTCATCGACCAACTCTTTTGACGATCGAGTCATGATGTTGTTTTTCTTTCTGCGAGGCGATGGAGGNCTGGCGATGTTTCGAGCCCTTTGGAGNCCTGGNGCTTCACTCTNCGGTGCAAGGTTCATCTTTCCGATGCAACGGTCGCAAGCGGAGACTTCGGTCTTGCCAGTANGGACGCGTTTAACCGTCACCTTGACAGCCCCACAGAGTTCACATTCGCCCATAATTTTCATGCCATCGTTACGCTCTTTNNACCCTTTGGAACGAAGGGTGCGATTGAATACAAGGCAATTTCTTAAGAAGCCTCGCCAATTCGGTAAACTGGATATCATGGGGACAGATGTGGAAAGGACCGATGGTNATTTGCCAAACACGGCCGAAGAGGACCTNCGNAGCCTCGAGGAATCCTACGCAGAATTGCGGGACGAAACGCANCAACTCATCAACGAGCGAACAACGCTCGAAGCCGAAATGAGGACCCTCCGAAAAAGAATNGAACGACTNGATGAAAACGTCAACCTCCTGAAGATGCCCCCNCTGATCGTNGGCCANATTCAGGACATTTTGGACCACGAACGGGCCATCGTGCGGTCATCCAACGGGACCGTTTTTCAAGTNTCTNTGAACCAACGCTTGGATCCAGAAATGCTGAAGCCTGGGACGCGGGTCGCCCTNAATCAAGACAGTCTCTCCGTGGTTGAGTTGTTGACAGAAGCATGGGATCCGATGGTCAGTGGAGCTGAGATGGTTGACAAGCCAGACATCAGTTACCAAGACGTAGCTGGACTTGACGAACAGGTCGAATCGGTTCGCGAAGCCATTGAACTNCCCCTGGTTAAGCCAGAGTTGTTCGAAANAGTTGGTATCGTCCCGCCCAAAGGTGTTCTTCTTGTTGGGCCACCCGGTTGTGGAAAAACACTTCTCGCTAAGGCGGTGGCGAATCANACCAATGCAACATTCATTCGGATGGTCGGAAGCGAATTGGCGCAAAAGTACATTGGAGAAGGAGGTCGCATGGTTCGNGAGTTGTTTTCACTCGCGAAGGAGAAAGCCCCGAGCGTGATTTTCCTGGANGAAATCGATGCCATTGGCGCCAAGCGCCTTGATGGTTCGACCAGCGGAGACCGCGAAGTGCAACGCACNTTGATGCAATTGTTGGCGGAATTGGATGGATTTGATGCCCTGAAGGATGTCAANATTATTGCCGCCACCAACCGNCCCGACATNCTNGACGATGCCTTGCTGCGNCCTGGCCGCTTTGACCGAGTGATCGAAATACCCATTCCGGATGATGCTTCTCGNAAGGCGATTCTTGGTGTACACCTAACNGGCATGAACACAAAGAAAATTTCCATTGGNCGATTGGTTGANCGAACCAAGGGNTATTCAGGTGCTGAACTCAAAGCAACGTGTGTCGAAGCTGGTATGGTGGCTATCCGCGATGACCGTTCTGCTGTCACACAACAAGACATGATGGATGCCATCTCTCGGTTGGACAAAAAGCGTTCTCAGGGAAGTTCTACAGCGTCACCGGAAGGACTCTACTCTTGAAGTTCNACGAAGAACATTCAAAGACCCAATGCAGAGCCAANANGCATGGCTTCTCAACTGGTTGAATGCGTTCCCAATATCTCCGAGGGAAGGGATCACTCCAAAATCAACCTCATTGTTCAGGCTGTCCGGGACACGCCAGGATGTACGGTCCTTGGAGTAGAGCCGGATCACGATTATCACAGGACCGTCATCACGTTCGCAGGTGAGCCACATGCGGTGGCCAATGGCGCAGTGGCCCTCATCGAGAAATCAATTGAGGTGTTGGACATGCGTACGCACAGTGGCGAGCATCCTCGCATGGGCGTGGTTGATGTTTGTCCGTTTGTCCCCCTTCGNAACACCACGATGGAAGANTGTGCAGCGTTAGCGGAGGGCGTGGTAGAACGACTCGCCCANCGAGGCGATGTGCCGCTTTTCCTCTATGGTCANGCAGCAGTTCGTGAAGAGCGAACCATGCTCTCACACTTGCGAAAGGAGGAATATGAAGGCTTGGAATCCCGCCTNAATGGGGGGGAAACATCCCACAGCGATGCAACCCGATGGCCTGATGCAGGAGCCAAGGAATGGTCGGATGATGTCGCCCGNACGGGCGGAATAACNGTTGGCGCCCGTTCAATTTTGGTAGCGTACAANGTTAATGTCAACGAGGAGGGNGCTTCGGTATCGAAAAAAATAGGCTCCATTGTTCGTAGCAGTGGGCGTTTACTCAAATCTCCCAACGGGGGTAAAATACGAAGTCGCGGCATGTTGCNAAAAGTGCAAGGAATGGGTGTTCCAGTCGATGAACTAGGTATTTCCCAAGTTTCAATGAACCTCCTCGATGTNGACGTCTGCCCTCTCCATCTCGCCTTCAAAACCTGCGAAAGCTTGGCNGGAGACCACAACACCACGTTGTGTGGAAGTGAAGTTGTCGGCCTGGTGCCGTTGAAGGCCATGCTCGATGCAGGTCGGTTTTTCGATCCAGANNCTCCAACCGACCGTGCAAGAGTTGAAGCAGCNATGAAGGGTTTGGGCCTCAATGTCCACCACTCTTTCGACCCAGACCTTCACATCATTGAATGGGCTTTGGAAAAGGAGGTTGGAGCATGAATTGGGCTGANATGACGCTTCGTGAGTTTCAAGCAGCGCTCNCATCATCATCTCCAACTCCCGGTGGNGGGACGGCGTCAGCTGTTGCGCTCGGTCAAGCCGCCTCACTTTCCATCATGGTTTGTGACTTGACCTTGGCCAATGAGAAGTGGCAAGATGGTTGGGCCATTGCTGAACAGATTCAAACCATGGCCATCCCAATGATGGGTCGTTCCAATNAATTGGCTACTGAAGACAGTCAGGCCTTTGATCGNGTCATGGAGTCCTTTGGATTGCCNAANACAACGGATGAAGAAAAANCAAANCGACGCGGCGCCATACGCGATGCCACCCTTGAAGCGGCCGTTGTTCCATTTGAAACAGCCTCACTGGCTTTGAAATTGCTCACATCACTCCCTGACCTCGCAGCCATGGGCAATGGGAATGCCGTTACCGATGTCGGTGTTGCAGGGTTGTTGGCCAGCGCAGCAGCCAAGGGTGCGGTTTTCAACGTTGAAATCAACCTTGACAGTCTACCTGAAGAGATGGGTGAATCCATTCGAAAAGAACTCCCTGAAGTGAAAGAGCGAACACGGATTGCATCAAGGGCCGTTATGGACGCCGTTCGAGAACGAATGGGTCAATGATCAGCGGACTTGACTACCCGGAGAAATGTCTCCGTCAATGGTGACCAATCGGACGGCTCCCTGGCCATCGTCGGCCGCGAGCATCATTCCTTCAGAGAAAATACCACGAATCTTTCGTGGTTCCAGGTTTTCGACAAAGACCACAAGTTTCCCTACCATTTCTTCGGCGGAGTAATATTCTTTGATCCCAGCACAAATGGTTCGTTCGTCACCGGTTCCGTCGTCCAAAGAAACGACGTAGAGTTTGTCTGCGTTTGGATGGTCTTCCACCTTCGAGATTTTTCCAACCCTAAGGTTCACTTTCATGAACGTATCAAAATCAAGATAAGCCACGCCTTCAATTTCTTTTTCCATTTTCTTTCCACCTTTCTTTTTCTTTTTGCCGCCCTTGACACCGAGCACTGCATCAGGTTTCGAATCTTGTTCAACCAAGTTTTGTTCAACAGCAAGAATCTCTTCCAAATCCAGACGGTCAAACAAAGGCTGAGGGGTGTCTTCAAGCCATGTCAAGGGGGACTGCCAATTGATGGCCTCGTCCCAAGCACTTAACGACACTTCAGAGGGCTGTGCTAAGTTTTCCCACAGTTGTTGTGCGCTGGTCGGCATGAAGGGTTGCGTGGTAATGGCAAGGAATCGAGAGATGCGCCAGCAGAAGGCCAAGGTTGCGATGCTTTCCTCATAGCCTTCTTGTGGCCCATTCAAATGTTTCCACGGAGCTGCGGCTTGAAGGATTTGGTTGCCGTACTGGGATACGCTCATGATTTGCTGCAATGCTTCCTTGTATCGGTGGCGCTGCAATGACGCTGTTATGTCGTTGAATGCACGTTCTACATGGTCTTTGTGAGATTGGACACATGCATGGCCGTCGTGTGGCTCAAACGGTGATTTTCGTTCATGTTGTGGCAGCCGGGCACCCAACGTGAGCACGCGATGAACGAAATTACCATAATTGGCATTTAATTCAGTGTTGATTTTTGCAACGAAATCAGGCCAATTAAAATCCGAGTCACTGAACTCGGGCATTACAATGCTCAAGTAATACCTCAATGAGTCCGGATGGTATCGCTCTAAGAACGATGGGAGCCAAACAGCGTGTTTCCGGGACTTCGAGAACTGACCGCCAGCCAACATGAGGTATTGCATGGCCGGTACGTCGCTTTCCAAGGCCAATTCGCCGGGTCCGGGTAGAGCGATAGGATCTGTGGAGGAAAGTCCCTTGTGGGCATGGTTCAAACCAAGAATGAGGGCCGGCCAAATGATGGTGTGGAAAGGAATGTTGTCCTTGCCTAGGAAATACAGGTGGCGGGGTTTGGTACCGTCCTCTGCCACATTCCACCAACGCTTCCATGTATCGGCACCATCGGGCAGCGCATCGGCTTGGCGCTGAGCCCATATGCGTGCACAGGTAGAATACCCTTGGACGGCTTCAAACCAAACGTAAACGCACTTTCCATCCCAAGAATCACCTGATAGAGGGACGGGGATGCCCCAAGAAAGGTCTCGGGTCACGGCTCGGGGGGGAAGGCCCATGTCCAACCATTGCTTTGTCATCTCTCGAACATTAACTTTCCAAACCTTTTCTTGGTGTCGAGCATGCTCTTCTAAGGCGTTTTGGAAGAGGTCCAGTCGGTAGAAAAGATGTTCCGTTTCGCGAATCACTACCTTCGCGCCGGGATTCATCTTTGAAACGGGATTTTTGAGTTCCACCGCTTCATAGGTTGCCCCACAAGCATCGCATTGATCGCCACGGGCGTCGGTGGCTTCGCACGAAGGACAGGTGCCTTCCACATAGCGGTCTGGAAGAAAACGTCCGCTTCCATCTTCGTTGAGTTCAAAGTATTGTTCAGTGGTTTTCCGTTCAAAAAATCCAGCTTTTTCCAGCGATTGGAAGTTCTCTTGGACCATCCGCTTGTGTTCGGAGTCCGTGGTCCGATTGAACAGGGCTCCGCCGAACTCGGGCCCTCGAGGATCGAGGGTAGTTGACCAACTGCATCCAAGGTCCAAAAGCGCTTTGAGATTGATTTCATGGTACTCATCCACCACTTGCTGTGGTGTGATGCCCTGCGTTTCAGCAGTGACGGTGATGGGTGTCCCATGCTCATCAGAACCTGAAACCATCAGCACGCGATTGCCCAAGGCGCGTTCGAACCGGAATTGGATGTCGGGGGGCAAATAGCAACCTGCAACATGGCCAAGATGAAGGGGGCCATTTGCATAAGGCCATGCGACGCAAATGAGGACGTGTTCTCCAGCCATCATGCCCCTCCAAACCCAGCGAATGGACGAGGCTTCTTGAGGTTCACCCTTTGGCTTCGTATCCGGCCAACAATCTCGATAGGGTAGCGTCATTTTGAAGAACCCTGCTCTCGTCGGTTAAACTACGCCCGAAAGGGCAGGGGTCTGCGAGACAACATGGCAATTGACATAATTGCGACAGCAGGAGTTGCTGTCAACGCCACCGGCGAAGGTGACATGGGTCTCCTAATTTTCTACATCACCCTCGCTTTGGGGGTGTCCTTTCTTTGTTCAATTCTTGAGGCTGTTGTACTCTCCACACCCCAAACTTACGTCAACATCCTTCAAAACGAGGAAAAGAGAACCGCAGGAATGTGGGCGCACCTCAAAGACGATGATTCCGTTCGTCCGTTAACGGCCATTTTGACACTGAACACCATCGCCCACACGATGGGGGCAGCCGGAGTAGGTTCACAAGTGCAACAGATTTGGGGGGTTGAAGTGCTCACAGCCGCTTCAGCGATTCTCACGCTGGCCGTCCTGTTCCTTTCAGAAATCATCCCCAAAACCCTTGGTGCCGCTTATTGGAAACGATTGTCGACTCCATCGGCATACCTCCTCACCTGGATGACAAAGTCCCTGTTTTTCCTCATTGGGCCGATTCAGTTCATCAAATCCATCCTCCCAGCTTCAAAGAACTCCATGGTCACTCGAGACGATGTCGCAGCCATGGCTGATTTAGGGGAGATCGGAGGGGCATTGGAAGAAGCAGAAGAGACCATCATCCACAACCTTCTCGGCCTTCGAGACGTGATGATTACCGATGAAATGACACCACGCACCGTTGTTTCTGCCTTTGATATGAATCAAACCATCAAGGAAGTCCTTGATGAGAACACCATTCTTCGATTTTCTCGAATCCCAGTTTACGAAGAAAACATTGACCACATACGCGGTCTTGTCATACGCTCAGAAATTTTGATGGCAGCCAGCCGGGATGAATGGGACTTGCGGCTAAAGGACATCATGAAACCCATCCTTAAATTGGAACAGGGAGGGACCATTGAACAAGCGCTCGATGTCTTCCTCACCAATCGACAGCAATTTGCACTGGTCAAGGATGAATTTGGGGGCACGTCGGGTATCTTGACGATGGAAGACGTGATGGAAACGCTGCTTGGAAAGGAAATCGTCGATGAACTCGACGAGGTTGAGGACATGAGGAAATTAGCTCGAGACCAAGCCGCTCAAACCGAAAATGAGTGAGGGTAATTCTCATCCAACCAGGCGTCAACGACCGCTTTTCTCGTTGCAGATTCGTGAGATCCAGAATGCCTGAGGTCTGAGAGGAAATGGGCTTGGAGAAGACCTTCGTATGGTGATTCACTCATCGCCAACATCAACCTTTGATGATGAGACGGTCCGAGACGTTCATCGGGCTCTGCCTGTATGAGTAGCGTGGGCTCTGAGGTCATTCCCCATGCAGGCATATCAGCGTCTGACAAGGTTTTGATGAATCGCTCAGGTCCATTGATGGCGTTAAAATGGCGAATCGTCTTCGCAAGAACCCAAGGACGCAACACGCGAGGAATCCGTAGGATGTTGCATGTTTCTTCATGGATTTCTGTATAACCTGTCATGGGAGACTCGAAAATCCAGCCTTGTAATTTGTTAGCAATCGATAATTCATTCCGCCGATGACTGACCCTTAATCCGACGAATGAACCCATGCTGTGTCCGAAATACCAAACACCATTCTCACAAAGACTGGCATTGTTCCTTTGGAATTCATTCATGCTGGCGATGAGATGGGTGGTCGTTTCCTCTGCACTCCATTTGACGAGGCTATCCGAACCTCCATGGCCTGGCAAATCAACCATGAGTACGTTCCATCCACGTTCTAGAAACGATTCGGCGCGTTGCAACATTCGCATTGATCCTGATGTCCAGCCATGGATCACCCATGCCAGAGGAGCATCGACAGCACCCCTATGCAAATAATGAACAAGTGTCAATCCATTGACACTGATGGGAATTCGTTGCCAATCGGGGTCATCGACCTCTGGCTTTCGCCGTGCGGGTGCCCGAAATGACCACTGAGTAACGACTTCCAAGTAAACAAAAAAGATGGTGGTCAAGAAAACAAGGAACGAAGCAGTTGGAGAATGTCCCAGAGATAGAGAGGTCAACAGAAGGCCCAGAACGCCAACCATGATCGGTAAGATGTTGTTGCGACGGCGCATCCACTGCAACATAAGACCACACGAGGGGGAAGTGGTGATCAGTCTTCTTGAGTTGTCGTCTCTTCAGAGTCTGAAGACTCTTCTTCGGCCTTCTTCTCAATTTTCTTGGCCTTGCGTTCTTCTTGGCGCTTCAGGAGTTGGTCGCCGAAATTGCCCATGTTTTCAAGTCTGGCCCAAATACCAGATGCCTTTTCGTCTTCAGTTGGAACGTACTTCACAAGATAGGCTCGGAACGCAAGATTGTACAGGCCCTGACCCATAGCGCTGCCACTTCGGAGATAGCGGTCAACGAACCAGAGGACGATAAATATCGTACCCATTGAAAAGTAAACAATGGCCATGGTGTTGTCTGACTCCGAGAGATTCTGGAATTGTGTGGCAACAAGAATCAAACCGATGAGAGAGAGTAAACCACTCGTGTTCACCAAAATCCCGTGAAGGAAAATTGGATTGGAACCATCGCCCCGAACATACTTGGTCCGTGATACGAACTGACCAAGGTTTCGACTGAATTTCATCGGGATGAATATGGCGTTAAGAATGATGATTGCGCCGCTTGTTGCAAACAGGATGGTGGTGATAAGGCCGGTGTCTGAAGAGGCGATGAAGAGGGCTGCGAAGAGGACACCGAAGTTGATCAAAAAGTTGACCAGAGATGAAATCCGGCGATTCATATTCGTTGCAAGCTCGTAATCACTTGAGAGTTCCATCGGACGAGCACGTGGAGCGCGCTCCTTCTTCGCCTTGGCTGGCCGTGCTGCTTTTGCTTTGGCCACGGGTTTGGCCTTGGCGACTGCCTTGGCCACAGGCTTGGCCTTTGCCACAGCTTTTGCCACGGCTTTTGGCTTCTTTTCCTCACCTTCGTTGGCTGCTGCTTTATCCAATAGTCCCATGGTATTCACTCATCCTTGTATTGTTCGCCAATGGCTCGATAAACATTGAATTCATCTGATTCAACGAATGAAGAAATGGATTCTGGAGACATGTTTCCGAGTTGGTCGTCAACCATGTTGTAAAACAAGGCCCTTGTCTCTTCGTCGGTCGTCTCTGGAGATCCGAGTACGCTCCTGTAAGTTTCAAAGTCAGGGCTGGCGACGAAATCATTGACGATGTTTTCAGGCAAGTGATCGCCCAATAGGTTGTCAACAATGGAAACGAACTGAGCGAAGAGAGAATCGCCTTCCTCATCAGAAGCTTCCGCTGTGGACGCCTCAGATGGCTGAACTTCTGAACCTTGTTTGAGCGCTTTTCGCTTGCTCATGAGCGCTTGCAATGTCGGAGTGAGTTCGGCGAGTGTTGCTTTGTCACCCAATGCTTTCGCTTCTTGGTAAAGAGGTTTTAGAGCCCTCAATTCATCCTCTACTCGTTGAAGTTCGCTGACGGGCTCATCATCTTCTTCATTCAAGAGTTCGACCGTCGGCGCATCGCGTATTTCGGCTACTTTTTCCTCAACGGCTGCTTTTCTCATCACGATGATTTCACGATCAAGGTGGTGGCCGAATCGGTCTGCATATCGGTCAAGAAGGGAACCTGCTTCTTTGTTGCTTATCCGGTCAATGTGTCCGTAGATTTGCTGAAGTGGTTTCTCTGAACGTTTGGCCCAGAGTTCGTTGTACCCCTTTTCCTCGGTGATGCCAGAAAGCGTCGTAGCGGGGTCATTGGAGGGTGCTGGAAGTGGTGTATTTGCAACATCGGGAAGAGGCGCGGGCGCGGGCGATGGAATTGGGGCTGGCGCAGGTATGGCTGCGGAGGGGTCCATTGGCAGGCCAGGAAGTGGAGGGAGTGGTTGACCACCGGGTGGCAAAGGTAGCGGGGCAGGAAGACCCGCTGGCGGGGGCAAATCCGGCATGGGCAGGGTGGCTTCCTGTTTCTTGGATTTCTTCCCTCTGCGCAGACCCAACGGACTCACCTCGTCCTAAGGGATGGGAAACCACCCTTGAACCTTACCGCACCCTGAACCTCAAATGTAGGGGTTCTTTTGTGAAAAAAATCGCTTCAAACCAATTTCGCCCATCCTTTGAGAACAAGGAAAGTCGCTCCGGATTCATGCACCCGAATTCGTTCGCCAACATTGCTTTCATGGCGCTGTTCTCCAAATTGAGCTATGGCATCGTCAACGACCCATTCCACCTCCATCGTTTCATCCAACCCAAGCACATACGCCTCATGGAGGGGGTTGTACGGGTTCGACCCGTCTGGGTCCAACCGGTGGAGAGGAAATTCACTCACTCGCATACCCGATTTCCCATGAAGGGAAGTTGGCCACCGAATCTGACGACGCACGTCAATGGTCACAACCTCATCGGTCTCTCCTGCTGAACCGAGAACGACCGATGCGTCTGCTTTTAGGAGATTGAGGAAAAGGGCTTGATAGTTCCCCAAAATTTCGAATTTTCCATCTTTTAGACGTTCAACCCTTCGATCATGACCTAAAATTTCTGCAAGACGTTTGATGGCGGTAGCGGAACGTTGAGACGTGTTGCCCTCTCTGTCCTGAAGCGACTGGAGGGCAGATTCCAAGCGGCGAAGCTCGCCACGACTTCCCTCGGTTCCTTGGTGAATGCCTCTCAAGGTATGAATCATTGAATCCATTCCCTGGCGTATACGTTGAGTCCATCCTTTTGCCTCCAAGTCATGGTACCTTGCTAAGCCTCCTTGGACATCGACACCCTCTCCACGAATGTGCGAAACCAATTCGCGGCGGGCTTCAGAATCGAGGTGGAACAATGTTGGGTCTCGATAGTGCAAATGGAAGCCTCTATGTCCGGAGAAGGTCACTTGGAGATGGTCTTCAGAAAAGCCAAATTCAGGTTCGAGAAAATCATTCCATAGGGCCCAGGCTTGGTCGTGGATGACCTCCAACATACCAGGGAAATCCCTGTCAGTCACACCCGGCAGGTGATCGCCATCCAGGTCAAAAATCAAATCCGCACCTTGCCATAATTTGTCAGCCATTTTGAGTTCAAAGGGGCGACGCCAATAAGCAGTGGAATAGAAACACGAATGCATCGCCCGTTGGGAAAGGAAGGACTGAACTTGGTCAACGTTCGAGAACGATTTGTGTCGAAGCGGGGGTGCGCCCCCAAACGGGATGAACATCCATTCACGGGTTTTTACGCGAGGTGGCGACCAAAGAGAAGCATGTTGGTAATATTGTCCAAACCGGTGTGCAAACCTCGCCCAGCCCGTTGACATTTGCTTCCCCCAACATCACCAAGGCGTGAGGGTTCTTGAAGAAAGCCGTGTTATTCCTGCTTCATCCAAAAGCGTTCATCCGAATTCGATACTTCGGTTGCTGTGTCGGCACCGGTGGCTTCAACATAGCACTCCCAGCACATGTAGTACTTGTCGACAACCATGGCATTGCCAAAGGTCAGACGATTGCCGCATTTATGACATCGCGGACCCAATTCCCCGTTGGGTGCTTGAGCAAGTTGAATGTGGTCGTGAGGCATCGGCATCCTTCCTGGTATCGGGTAATCGGTCTAGTCTTTGAACTTGAGGGAACTTAGCACTGAATTTCTTCAAACTCTGCTCCTTCGACCCATGCCAACAGGTCGAGGGCAACGATGCATGATTCGGCCACTTCGGGCAATGGATCGAGGCTGAATTGTTCGAGAATTGGCAAAACTGAGCGATCGCCGATTGCCCCCATGGCTTCAGCCGCCTCATGACGCACCATGACGTGTTCTTTGTCGTCTCCGAGTCGTTCAATCAGAGTTGGCAGTGCAACGGTGTTCTGCATTTGCCCCAAGACATAGGCGATTTCATGGCGCAAAAGTGCACTATTACTGGTAAATCCCTTGCATAGTGCAAGACAGGCCTCATCTGAGCGTTCATTTCGAAGAGAAAAAACAGCCCTCATGCGCTGAAACATGGGCAGGCCTTCATCGCAAAGTCGCTCAGTTAATTCCGATATGCGAGTGAGGGGGGATGGAGGCGCAGGATCAACTGAACCGTATTGGCTCACGTGAGGAATGCGAGCATCGTTGGACATGTGTTAACCTCAAGGCTCTCCGATGAAGCGCAAGTTAGCCGTATCAAAATCTGGCCGAATCATACCGAGTTCTTGACCCTCTTTAATGAACATGCGAATGGATTCTCGGCCCTCTTGTTGGTAATCGATCGTTCGGTCATTCACGTACATGCTGACAAATTCTTTGTTGGTTTCATCATCAATACCTCGACCCCAAGCCTTGGCGAACTCAAGCGCCTCATCAGGAGATTTGAGAGCGTATTCGATGCTCATTTTGGTGTACATGGTGATGTCTTGCATAACCGCTTCACCAAGGTCTCGGCGCACTACGTTTCCGCCAAGAGGCATGGGCCAATTTGGAGTACGGGCATTCCACCATTTACCAAGGTCGATGAGAACATCGAGGTCATGGTCAACGTAGGTCAGTTGCCCTTCGTGAATAATGAGTCCACTCAAATACGTGCCATCAAGGATGCGCGGTATGATTTCGTCAAAGGGAACAACCGCAATTTCACAGTCTCCCCAAGCCAGACGTAGGCCAAGGTAAGCGCTGGTTTTCAGCCCAGGTACGGCGATGATCGATGCTCGCACCTCTTCTTCGGTGACCCCGGCCTTACAGACCACCATCGGCCCGTATCCCTCGCCCATGGATGCACCGCAATTCATCAAAGCGTAGTGTTCTGAAATATCGGGATATGCGTGAATTGATACAGCCGAGACCTCCAGGTCTTGGTTCATAGCCCGGTGATTGAGGGTTTCAATGTCCTGCAGTTCGTGAACGAAATTGTATCCAGGCGTCGGAAAGGCATTGGTGGTCATGGCATGGAACATGAAGGCATCATCAGGATCGGGGCTGTGACCGATTCTGACGATTTTATTTCCCGATTCATCCAGAGGGAGTTCAACTACCATGGACATTCCACCTGTGTGTCCTTCAAGAACCATCCGTTTGTTTTTTTATACAAATTCCAATCACGACCAAGCGAATTCGGGCTCAGTACGCATGTTGCAGGCTTCTTTTAGGAAACAAAACAAACCGTCGAGGTGGTGTTGGTTCAAACGGTTGAACACCTCTCCGTAATATTGGTCAAGTCGATGAAATGAGAGCCCCGATTTTTCCATGGACCAATGAATGACGTCTTCCCGTTTCTTGGGTTCGTTTTCAAATTGGACAAGGTTGTCAAGAAGCGAGGCATGAGCCTCTTTCAACAGGGCCGTTGGTGTATCCTTTCGGGCGACAAAAACGCCAAAGATCATTGGCAAATCTTCCTCTTCCATCCATGCCGTGCCAAGGTCCATCTGGACCATCTCGGGAAATTCTCGTGCCGCTTCAAGGGCCCGATCTCCGATAAGCAAGGCTCCGTCGGCCATGGCCATCATGGAATCGTAATCAGGACCAGTTGAGATGTAATTCATAGCACGTCCTTTTTTTGAAATAAGGTGCTTGAGAAGTGCTACGGAGGTGGCGGAATCACTTGGCAGAGCGATCGTTTTCATCGATTCCAGTGGAACAGCTCCAAACAGCAAGACGCTTCCTACTTCCCCTTGACTGCCGATTCCGATGTCTGGCAACAATACCAGTTCATCCGCGTGTTTGGCATAATCCGCTGCAGGTATCGGGGCAAGAATGCAATCCCGTCGCAACACATGGCCTGTTAGCCAAGATGGGGGTGCGGCGAGCACACTCCATTCGTTCGAAAGGCGGTGATAGAGCGGGTCACAGTTGATGAAGGCAACACGTCCCAAGGTCGAGGTCCAGGTCTCACCCATGTCATCACATCATTGAGTGGCCATTGGAAGTACGCGCCGAGGTTTTACCTTTGGAGGGATGTATGGTTCAAACTCCGAGTAGGTGGTATTTCTTTGGATTGGTTCACAGCCAGCGTCGTGAATGAGTCGGGCTAGTTTTGCGCGGTCATGGTCGAGTGGAGCAGAGGAGCCAGCAAGATGCATAATGGATTCCTTCTGAACGGTACCGTCAATGTCATCGGCTCCAAACTGGAGAGCGAGCTCTGCAAGATGGTCGCCGATGTTCATTCGGTAGGCTTTGATGTGCGGGATGGTGTTAATCATCAGGCGAGAAACCGCGATGGTTCGCAAGATTTCTGTTCCCGTTGCGAGTTGCGCTTGGGGAAGCCTTGTGTCGTCGGGCAAGAAGGGATAGGGTACAAAACACTGGAAGCCCTTGGTGGAGGCGTTGAGGTCCCTGAGTGAGATCATGTGCTGCAATCGCTGTTCCAACGCCTCAATGGTGCCAAAAAGCATCGTGCAATTTGATGGTAGGCCAACTTCGTGTGCTTCTCGGTGAATTTGCAGGTATTCAGATGAACTTTCTTTACCGTTGCAGATGATGGCCCGAACATCATCATCGAGAATCTCCGCTCCCCCACCCGGAAGAGAAGTGAGTCCCGCGGCTTTGAGGCGCTTCAACACTTCACGGGTGGTCATGGATGACCGCTGACCTAAATGCTTGATTTCAACGGCCGTCAGCGCTTTGATAGAAATCGAAGGATAGGTTTTGGCAACACGGGTGAAGAGTTCCTCGTAGTGCTCAACTCCCCACTCTGGATGAAGCCCACCGACAGAATGCACTTCATCAATCGCATGAGCATAAATTGCGAGATCATCCATGTATTCATCAATGGACATGGCGTAAGCATCCTTGGCTTTTGGACCGCGCCGGAAAGCGCAAAACCGGCAAGCAAGGACGCAGATATTTGTTTGATTGATGTGGACGTTGGAATTGAAAAAGGCTCGATTGCCGAAGCGAGCCATGCGGACTTGGTGAGCCATAGCACCTACTTCATGCAAGTCGGGGTGTTGGTAGAGGGTCATTCCATCTTCAAGGCTGAGTGGAACGTTCTTGGCCAATTTTACCGCTAGCGGCGCCAGTGCAGGAGACCAGTCAACAGAAGCTAAGTTCTCTTCGAGGGCATCAAGCCATTGATCGTTTTCACCCGCCAGAGGGGTTGGGCGAACAGAGGCCAGCATGTAGGTTCCTCACGTTTCTTCTTCAAGAAGATGTGCTTCATCCCATCAAGGTCGACGAATAGCGAGGAACCCTGATTTCACGATGAATTTACGGAATTCTTCGATGATGAACACACTGGAAGCGATGAGCACCACCACTGTCCAGTCATTTTGATTCAACGTGTTGGTGGAAAGAAGTGAACCAATTTCTATACCGATGACTGGGATGCTGACTTGAGAAAGTTGGACGAAGAACAAAAGCAAACCCGTTGAGATCAGCAGAGCGTAGTTGATCGCTCGATTTGAAAACAAACCAAGCTCAAACACGCTTTCTTCGTTCGAACGGCAATTCATGACGTTGAACAATTGATACACAATAAACACAGAGAATGTCATGGTTTGAGCGTGGTGGTAGTGGCCATCTGCGTAGGTTTGCCAATCGTCAATCGCTTCTTGTTCACCCGCTAGACAAGCGTCCATGTCAAACGCTGTCGTCGTTGTTTCGCTCGGGAGCAAGCCGCATTGATTGCTCGGGTCGGCTAGGGCTCCTCCTGCCAAATAGAACACAGAAAGAGAACCAATAACCATCACGGCTCCGAGATAGAAAATCAGAGAAATATCTCTTCCGTTGGGTAGACCTTCGTCCACGGGGCGTGGCGGCCGGTCCATGACGTTCCCGTGTTTCTTTTCCACACCAAGCGCGACCGCGGGAGGGCCATCCATGAGGATGTTGATGACCAAAATCTGTGTGGCTGTCAACGGAAGTGCCTCTGGGCCAAAGAAGAGCGTGGCCAATACCAACAACGAAACAGCTGCTACGTTCGTTGAGACCTGATATCGGACGAAGTTGCGAATGTTTTGGTAGATTTTTCGCCCCTCTTCTACGGCATGGACGATGTTTGCAAAATTGTCATCTTGAAGAACCATGTCGGCTGCGTCCTTCGCTACGTCGGTTCCAGCGATGCCCATGGCGATACCGATGTTGGCGCCAGATAGGGCGGGGGCATCGTTTACGCCATCGCCGGTCATGGCGACAATTTCTCCTTGTTCTTGCAAAGAAGATACAATTCTCATTTTTTGGTCGGGTGTCACGCGTGAGAATATCGCCACATCACTCGTGGTTTGCAAGAGCTCTTCATCGCTGAGCTTGGCTAATTCCTTGCCGTCAATCGCAGCGCCAGAGGCGGAATTGATGTTGAGTTCTTCTCCAATGGCAGCAGCGGTCATTTGCTGATCACCGGTGATCATCTTGACCTTGATTCCAGCCCGTTGACAGGTTTCAATGGCAGATTTGACTTCAGGTCTTGGTGGATCCATGATCCCAATCAGGCCCAAGAAAGCAAATTCACTCTCGACGGTTTCAATGACCTCAAGGTCTTCCCCATCACTGACCTTGCGGGCTAAAATGGCGATAACTCGCATCGCTTGGGACCCCATGTCATTGTTCATTGTTGAAATTTTTATTTTCTCCTCATCGCTTAAATCAACAAATTTGTTTCCAACAATTTTCTTGGTTGCGAGATTTTTGAAACCCCCTGCACTCCCTTTCGAGAAGACCCATTGCTCTCCTTCATATTCATGCACAACCGTCATGCGCTTTCGAACGGAGTCGAAGAAAAATTCATTGATGCGCGGGTGTCGATGTGAAAATTTCTTCACATCACCATTGATTTTCCAACCAGCGACGGCACAAGCTGAGTCGGTCGGATCGCCAATGGCTTGCCAGTGGCCTTCAGATTTGACAATGTTTGAATTATGGCAAAGTGATAAACAAGCGCCAAGAAGCCTGAAGCCAAGGTCTGACTGGTTGTTTGAGAGGTCTTCGTCGCTCAGTTGGACTCCATTTTGTACCAAATGCCCCGTTGGTTCAAAACCCTCGCCGGTCACGTGATAGGTGTCGTTCAGCGTTAGAATTTGTCGAACGGTCATCTGATTTTTGGTGAGTGTACCTGTTTTATCTGAGCAAATGACCGTGGTTGAGCCGAGGGTTTCCACGGCCTTCATACGACGAATGATGGCTTTGTGCCGGGCCATGTTTCGCATTCCCAGGGAGAGCGTGATGACCAAAATAATGGGCAACCCCTCCGGTACGATCGCCACAAAGATCGCAATAGCGACAATAAATTGTTGAACAACGACTTCTCGCAGATCGACGCCAGGCTTGGTGTAGGATACGAGAAGGTTGAGCGAAACGAGCAGGACGGCTACAATCAGGGCGATGAAACCAAGAAATTTCCCGAGGCTCTCAAGTTTGAGTTCAAGGGGCGTTTTGGGTGTCTGTGCGTCGGCGATGTTGCTTGCAATTTTTCCAAGTTCCGTCGTCATCCCCGTGGAGACGACCAAACCCAGTCCACGACCTGAGGACACGGTTGTGCCCATAAAAGCCATGTTTGAACGATCAGCTAAGACAGTGCCAATCGGCAAAGCATCAATCGATTTGCGGATGGTTAACGATTCTCCGGTCAAAGCGGATTCATCAATTTTACATTGTTGGGACCAAATGAGTCGAACGTCTGCAGGAACATTGAGTCCTTGCTCTAGGCGGACGACATCGCCTGGTACGAGTTCGGANGTNGGNANNTCNNTTTCATANTCGCCTCGAANGACNACACAATTTGATATTGACATCTGCTTGAGGGAATCCATCGCCTGTTCGGCCTGATTCTCCTGCCAGTATCCAAAAAAGGCGTTCGCNGTCAGGACAAGGAAGATGAAAATTGCATCTCCAGGATGGTCGGGCTTAATCGCAAGNGCGACCAATGCTGCGCCAATTANGAGGTAGTTGAGCGGGTCATTGTATTGAGAAATGAAACGGAGGAAGGCCGAGGTTTTCTCTGGTTCATCCAATTTATTGGAACCATACCGNTTCCNCCGNTTGATGACTTCACCACTGGANATCCCGCTTTCAGAACTCTGCTGAGCGACGAGGCTGTCTTCAATCGAAAGATTGTGCCAATACTCTTCCAAAGCGACTCACCCAACCTTGTCATAGACAAGGANANTNCCTCCTCGCAATATTCTATTTATTATCATAATGGGCGGGGTCCCACACAATACAAATCAGAAGGCGAGGCTTAGGCATCGTAGGCTATACCTACTGGAACGAATTGGAAGAGGCATGAGCGGAACGGGTGAACCCTACATTCCTGCTCATGAATCACCCCTTGAATTAACGACCAGGGTGATCGTTGTTGGAATCCTGCTCGGCATTCTCATGACAGCAGCCAACGCCTATCTGGGCCTGTATGCAGGAATGACGGTTTCAGCCAGCATCCCCGCTGCCGTGATGTCGATGATCATTCTAAGGACCATGTTCAAAGATGTCTCCATCCTCGAAAACAATGCTGTACAAACCATGGCATCGGCCGGCGAATCTCTAGCNGCCGGTGTCATTTTCACCGTGCCTGCTTTGCTCGTGATGAATATTTGGACGACCATTCAGTGGACGGAGACACTCATTATCGCAACGTTAGGTGGTTTGTTGGGAACGATGTTTACCATCGCTCTACGCCGGTTGTTCATTGTTGAGGAAGCGCTCCCGTATCCCGAAGGTGTNGCATGCCGGGAAGTGCTTGTTGCTGGAGAGGAAGGCGGCGATGGNGCGTTGGCCATTCTCTACGCTCTGGGAATCGGAGGGCTGTATGGGCTGATGGTCAAGGGATTCGAGGTCACTCATCACACCGTTGAGGTGGCCGTTTCGGTTGTTTCGACGCGCATTTATGCAGGAATGGACCTTTCAGTGGCCTTGCTTTCTGTGGGGTACATTGTGGGTATTCGCATTGCCTCATTCATCTTTTTCGGTGGCGTGCTGGGTTTCGGATTGCTGGTGCCAATGTATGGGCTCATCTACGGTTGGCCCGCAACGGGCTCCCTTGTGGACGGATTCTACGCTATTTGGTCAACTCAAGTCCGCTACGTTGGTGTCGGCGCCATGGTCGTTGGCGGAATTTACACCTTGTGGAGCATGCGTAAGACCATCATCACCGGGCTGTCCAAAGCCTTCGTGAAGTCAGATGAAACCATCGGTGAGCTACCAAGGACCGAACAAGACATTCCGATGAACCGAGTGTTCTCGGTTTGCGGGGTGTTGGTCGTCCTNACCTTCTTCTTCTACTGGTGGGCNACTGAATCATTCGTTCTCGCCCTTGCTGGAGCGTTGTTCTTGGCGTTCGTNGCGTTCTTTTTCGCAGCCGTGGCCGGCTACATCGCCGGTGTTGTTGGTTCATCCAATTCACCCGTATCTGGCATGACCATTGCCACGNTACTGTTCACCGTCGGACTTGTTTACATCGTCGGCGACCTCATGCTGGGCATGGAGAAACAGGATCTCATGTTTGCAACGTTGTTGATAGCCGCTATCGTAGCATCAAGCGCCGCTATCGCAGGGGACGTCATGCAGGATCTGAANACAGGNCACATGCTNGGGGCGACANCAAAGCGACAGCAGGTGGCCGAAATCATTGGTGTGTTAACAGGCGCAGTCGTGATTGGGCCTGTCCTCTCGTTGCTCCATGATGCATTTCGGATTTCCCAAACCGCCTGCCAATTGAACCCTCTTCCAGACGATCCGACGTGTTCGAGAGCCCTCTTCGCACCTCAAGCAGAACTTATTGGAGCCATCGTTCAAGGCGCCTTTGGAGGCGATTTAAACATCCAAATGGTGGTGTTAGGAGCTGCCATAGCCGTTGCCCNCATACGGCTGCAGATGCCCGTCATGAGCGTCGCCATTGGGATTTATCTCCCACTTGGTTTGTCAGTCCCCATCATGACTGGCGGTATCATCTCTCACGTCATGCTGCGAAGCGCCCACCTCAGGACTGACGGTGTCCTGCGAAAGGAACCTTCCAAAAAGGCCGTTGCTGCAGCGAAAGAAGTTGAAAGTCGTGGTGTGTTGATCGGTGCAGGTTTCATCGCTGGGGAGTCCATCATGGGTGTATTCATTGCTGTGCTGATCGTGGCTAAAATCAATCTGAAGGACGAATTAGGGATTGCTACCCTCAATGACTTCCTCTCACTCAGCTTCTTTATTTGGTTCATCGGCGTGTTCATTTGGCTTGCCTCAAGGGCTTTACCTAAAGGTGGAAACCTCGCGAGCGATACAGTGATGATTACCGCAGAAGCCGTGCGGAATACATTGGATGCTTTCCAGCCCAATAAGAAGGACGAGCGTTGAATTCTTGAAAATTCACCTGCACAACCATCAAAGGCCACCCACACAGGCCTTTCTTTGCTGGTGAGAGAATGGCGGATACGAATGAATTGAAAGAACTCGCTCGAAGATGCCGCGTTCACATCGTCAACATGGTTTATCGAGCACAAGCCGGACATCCAGGTGGTTCCCTTTCCGAGATTGACCTTCTCGTTGGCCTCTACAAAAATACGCTCCGCGTTCGTCCAAATGAACCAGATTGGGACGATCGAGATCGCTTCGTACTCTCCAAAGGACACGCCTCGCCAGGAATGTACGCCATTTTGGCCGAGATGGGTTTTATTTCCGAAGAGGACCTCGAATCCTACCGGGTTCTTGGAGGCGTTTGTCAGGGCCATGTGGACATGAAATGGTGTCCAGGTGTTGATTTCTCTGCAGGGTCTCTTGGTATGGGCCTCTCATTTGGCATGGGCTCAGCTATTGCTGGCCGACTTGCTGGCAGCGAGCGGCAAATCTACGTGATGCTCGGCGATGGTGAAATCCAAGAAGGAAGTGTATGGGAAGCGGCCATGGCGGCAAGGCACCATGAATTGGGCAATCTTAACGTCATACTTGACCGAAATCGGATTCAAAACGATGATTTCTGCGAAACGCAGATGCGAATGTTTGACATCCCCGCCAAATGGAAAGCCTTTGGTTGGAATGTCAAGGAAATAGATGGCCACAACATGGAGGAAGTGGTGGACGGCATGAACTTCCTTTCATCGACCAACGATGGCCCCTCGATTCTCATTGCTCACACGGTCAAAGGCCACGGTGTTTCCTTTATGGCCGACAACCCTGCCTTCCATGGAGCCGCACCAAACGACGAGCAATACGCTCAGGCCATGGTGGAACTTGGCGAGGTGAAAGCATGACCAAAATGGGAGCAACTCGAGACGGGTATGGAGAAGCATTGCTTGAACTCGCTTCCAACCCTAAGGTCGTCGTGCTTGAAGCTGACCTTGGAAAATCAACCAAGTCGCTTCATTTCCGCAAGGCGCATCCAGAGCGAACGGTTTCCTGTGGCATTGGAGAACAAAACATGTTGCTCGTGGGTGCTGGACTTGCCGCATCAGGCTACATTCCCTTTGCTAGCACCTTCGCCATCTTCACCGAACGTGCCTTTGAACAGATGCGAAACGGTGTTGCACGTCCCAACCTTGCTGTTCACGTCTGTGGTAGCCACGGTGGCACCCACACAGGTACCGATGGTTCGTCGGCTCAATCCATTGAAGACTTGGCCATCTACCGAACCCTCCCCAACGTGATTGTCATGCATCCTAGCGATGTGGTCTCCACCAAGGAGCTAACCATTCAATTGGCTGCAACAGGTTCCCCGTCCTACACCCGTACCGCCCGAAACAAGACACCTGTTCTGTACGAAGGTCGCGAGAACGAGATCAAAATCGGAAAAGGCATCGTCTTGAAGCAAGGCAGTGATGTTGCCATCATCGCTTGTGGTGTTATGGTCTCACAATCCCTTGAAGCAGCCGAAGCACTGGCTGCAGAGGGGATCAACGCTACCGTTGTCGACATGCACACTCTGAAACCACTCGATGGCGAACTCGTGGATCGTTTGGTAGCTGATTGCGGGGCTATCGTCACTGCGGAAGACCACAACGTGATTGGCGGACTCGGTGGAGCTGTAGCAGAACATTTGACCGCCAATGCCTTCGCACCTCTCGAACGCGTGGGCGTTCAGGACCGCTTTGGTGAATCTGGACAGGCGGATGAAATGCTCGAAGTCATGCAGATATCAGCTCCCTACATCGCTGCTGCTGCAAAGAAGGCCATGGCTCGAAAGGGTTGAGAACTGCTGAATACCCTTGGGGGAGAGTTCATAGAACCTCTTTGCTGAACGAGGAACATGGAATTCTTCCTTGACACGGCTGACGTTGACGAAATTCGAGAAATCGCTGCATGGGGCATCCTTGACGGCGTGACAACCAATCCCTCGCTCATCAAGAAATCCGGTAGGGATTTCAAAGAAGTTGTACGTGAGATCGCCGGAATCTGCTCTGGCCCTATCTCCGCTGAAGTGACGGCCATGGACACGGCCGGCATGGTGGAACAAGGTCGTGCCCTCAAGGCAGAACTTCCTGACAACGTGATCATCAAGATTCCATGCACGCCCGAAGGCCTTGCTGCAACTAAAATTCTCACTGAAGACGGCATTGACACCAACGTCACGTTGATTTTCTCAGCTTCACAGGCCCTCATGGCTGCGAAAGCCGGAGCCACCTATGTTTCGCCTTTCATCGGCCGCATCGATGATACTGGACACGACGGGATGGAACTTATCGCTGAGATCATGAACACCTGGGACAATTACCACCTTGAGACCAAAGTCCTCGCTGCCTCTGTACGCCATCCCACTCACGTCCTGCAGTGCATCCAACTTGGTGCCCACACGGCGACCATGCCGGCAAAAACATTCCGCCAATTGATGAGTCATCCACTCACCGACCGCGGTCTGGAAGGTTTCATGCGCGACTGGGCTGAAGTTGAAAAAGCCGGTAAAGCTTGAGCGGAAACAAAAACGGCAGTTGTGTCGTTCAAAGTTGGCCGTGGGAAAATGCAATCATTTTCTCAAGTGGCAAATGGTCTGCAGTGTCTTTGCAGTAGTGTGCCTCAACCACTTTTCCATCCTCGTCAATCAAGATGTCAACCGGGATGGTTGAGAGTTTAGAAATGGACATCGTAAGAGGAACATAGCCACGTAGTGTGGCTTGCAAAAGAGTGAGCGGTGATTTTGCTGCGCCCCACATAAATTTTCCAAAGGACTTTTTCACACCGTTGGCCTCGAATTGGTCATAACTTTCATCAGCCACGATGGTGAAGGGAACATCGTGTTTTTTCATTCGCTTTTTGAGTTCTCCAACGCCCGCATCGAACACGCCAACCATCACGGCATCATCTGAAAACTCATTCCAGCGTTGGGTAATGCGTCGAATACGCATGTTGCACAGTGGGCAACTGGAAAAACGGAAAAAGGTCAAGATCACCTTTTTCCCCTTCATCTCGTTCATGTCAAACGTCGTACCATCAATGGACGGAAGGCGGATGTTTGGGGCAGGATCTCCGGCAGATAATTTGGGCATGGACCTACCACTGTGAGGGGGTACATGGAGATTGGGTCAGGGGTCCCAACAAAGGAGAGGGTCCAACCGGGCAGAAAAAATCTCAGCGTGAGGCCAAGGTCAGGTTCTTCCACATCTCTTCAGGAACTTCCATGGCCAAGCGAAGACCGCCCATGGCTCCCAATCGAACAGGGTCGTCGACCACGTGGACGTTGACATCGCCCATGTCGGAAAGACGACGCTCAATCAGTGCGCCAAGTCCCTTGATGGACGAGCCGCCTCCAGCGAGAACCATGTTCTTGCGGAATTCGTCGTGATATTCAGGGTTGGAACCAGCGATGAGTTTCTTGACGTTCTCAACAATTGGGTCGACAATGGCTTCACAAGCACGCTGCATGCAGTCGGTGATGTCGAGGGTCATGGCTTTCCCGTCAATCGAGAAGTCAACCAAAATTGGTTCATCGGGTGCATCCGTGGAAACGAAAGAATACTGTTCCTTCCAACGTCGAGCCATGTCCTTGGTGATTTGAGCACCGTTGTACTTGGATTGGATTTCCTTGATGAGGCCGTTGTCAACGTAGTCGCCAGCATAGCCAGTGTGCATCTGGTCGCCTGGTCCGGGGATGGTTCCGTAAACACGACAAAGGTCGGTAGTACCTGCACCAATGTCAATGACCAGTGTGTGGTTAATCATGTCCAGAGCGTAAGCAACGGCAAACGGTTCGGAAATAATCATAGCGGAATTCACGGAGCCGGCAGCAGCATCAAAGATGGCCGTTTTGTCAACGTGGCTGGCCTCAGCAGGTGCACCGATAACAGCAACGACACGATCGTACTCTTCTGGGTCAGACAAGCCGATGAGATGCGTGATGAAGTGAGCGATGAATTCACGGTCTTCCGGCGTGTCCTTGATGACACCGAGTTCGAGTGGTCGGAACAGGTTGAGTGCAAGACGGTTTTTGAGAGCTTCATGTCCGAAAAGAACATCACGCTTGAGGAAGTTTCGTGCGATTGGGTCCTTTGGCGTACCAATGACGGTCAATTCTTCCACTTCGTGGCTGTCGGAGGAAACCATCACAGAGCGGAAGGTTCCCAAGTCAATTCCAATATACAATACGTCTTTTGCCATAGGCTCACCATCTTTCGGATACCGCTTCACTTTATGAAGAGTGCCCACATTTATGATAGCCTGCATTTCCATAAAGGAATTCTTAGCCTTCTATAGATGAGGGCACGTGAGCCAGATTTCACGCTAGCACCATTGCTCGCAGGCATGGCAATACCATGCAGCATGCTCAGCATACAATTCGGCCATACTTCCACAACTCGTGCATTCCTTCAGGGTGTTTTCACCACAGATTTCCATCACCATCTGAATGTGGTAAGCGTCGTCGATGTTCAATTGCTCTCGCATAGCCCAGAGCAGTTGGTCTTCACTGGGTGAGATGATTCCATCTTCAAGGACCATTTCAACGACGTTGCGATAATCTTGGAGGGTAGAGAAATCTCGATGGTCAAGCACCACACCTCCCTTTTCTGCTACAATGTCCGTGCCGCCGGGATCGTCGACAAAGATGACAAACGAAGCAGGCTTGAGGTTTTCATCGCGCAGTTCGAACGAGATTCGAACGCCATCGAGGTTGGCATAGACCAACTTGGAGGAGCGATTGATGACGTTGGCGATGGACCGGGCCGTTGTCTCAGCGTTGGGGCCTCGCTTCCATCCTGTCGGACTTCGTTCGTTATACGCATAGAATTCAGTACCACGTCCAGGGTATTCCAGACGAATTTCCTCGCCCCCATCAAAGCCATTGGAAACGATGGTTATGGCGGCGACTTCGGTTGAGAGAATGTTGTCATCGTCGTCAAAACTGATCATCAATGGTTTTCGCTCCTCAGCCGCTGCGTTGTAGTGTCCTTGCATGCCTGACATCCACTTGTCTTCGAGTCGCTTCAGGGATTGCTCTTGCTCACCCGAGAGATTTTTGTTGATACCCAGTACATTTGCAAGTTCTCCTGATGCCATCTCTTCCTTGAACTGTTGAATCATCTCGGCATCCCTTCGATGGGTTGGGGGCTCGGGACGTTTACGTGTGTCCTTGTAGTTTGGGTCAGCCCATTCGTGCCCGCATGAGATGCAATTCAAGTATCCTGCCATGGTTGAATCTTGAGCTTCACCACCGCAACGAGGGCAATCCCCGCCCTCGTTGAAACTTAGATTATCCTTGGCTTCCTCTCTGCCTTTTCGCAAGCCACCGAAACCCGCCATGCTGATTGGGTGAACTTGGCTTTCTATGAATGCTTTGTTAGTCATAAACGGTACGGGCTTTCAGACCGTAGCGTATGAAACCCTCTTGTGCATAGAGCCGACGAACGACCAATTCCATGGGTGCCTCCATTTCAAACAGCGCATCCTCGTCATCGACGGTCAAAAACACGCCCTTTGGTCCATCATCAAGTTGGAGGAGCACCGTACTGATGCCGCCCAAAAGAGGTGCTCGTAGAGAAAATTCAGAAGGAGCGCCCGCCGCAGAAAGGGTGGTCCATGTTTGCACTCTACCGGTTCGTTGCAAATTACGGTTGGCTGCTGTTGAACCGTCGACCATGTGGTTGAACCTCGGTGGCCAAACCAATCCTTCGTCGGCCACTTGTCCTGTAAGGGAGAGACGGGATGAACCTGCCTCTTCGTATTGGGCGCGGGAAACATAAGCGCCTTGGCTAACGTGTGTTGCCGATAATTCCTGGTCCCAAGCTTGTTGCATGGCGTGATGGAAATCGGCGTCAGCTTGTACTTCAACATCCATTGATGTCAGTTCTACATCACTTTCGTGGCGAGCCAAAACGACGGTTGCTTCGTCGCTCATCAGAACGTCCCATGCGGGACTGGTCTCCCCTTCGCTGGAATGAAGGGGCACACCTGTGGCCATGCTAAGACTCAG
This sequence comes from Methanobacteriota archaeon, assembly GCA_002704515.1. GTDB lineage: Archaea > Thermoplasmatota > Poseidoniia > Poseidoniales > Poseidoniaceae > Poseidonia. Next base: position 5,930 of record PAGK01000028.1, on the reverse strand, counting down.
CCCATCCACGCCCTCTGGAACAGAAATGGATTCTACTTCTTCATTCTGGAGTCGATGAAGAAGGGCAGCTACTGCCAAGGTGGTCGCATCGCTGTCGGCTCCAAAGACTCGGACTCCGTCCAAAACAAACGGCGATTGTACGACGGTGAAATCATCATGATGGTCAATGAGGTATCCCATCCAAACCGTTGCGGACATCAACGATCCCTCCCAAAGACGTGAACGGCACAAGTCGCACCAGAGCCACCAACGTTGTGTGTAAGAGCCGTTTCAGCATCCCGAACCTGACGGGCAGATTCCACCTCGCCACGGAGTTGTTTGAACACCTCAACGACTTGTCCGGTTCCAGTCGCACCGAGTGGATGGCCTTTTGATTTCAGACCCCCACTGGCGTTGATCGTCGTATTGCCGTGGTTGAGTTGGCCCTGTTGGTCCCTTGCAAATTTACCCCCCTCTCCCCTTGCTGCAAATCCTAAATCCTCAGTCGCAAGAACTTCAGCGATGGTAAAACAATCGTGTACTTCAGCCATGTCAATGTTTTTTGGCTCTATGCCGGCCATTGAGTAAGCCTTCGATGAGGCCATTTGTGTAGCTTTCAATTGAGTGATGCTGGGTCGGTCATGGAGAGCCAGATGATCAGATGCTGCACCAGAACCTCGAATCCATACGGGGGCGTCGGTCAATTGTTTGGCGACATGATCGGCAGCCAAGACGACACATGATGCTCCATCTGATGTAGGGCAGCAATCGTAGAGCGTGAGTGGATCGGCGACCATGAATCCGCCCGCAGCCTTTTCGAAACTGACTTCCTTTTGGATGTGAGCGAGAGGGTTCATCGAACCGTGTAGATGGTTTTTCACGCTCACATTGACCAAGTCGTCGTGGTTTGAATCGAATTCGTGAAAGTAGCGACGCGCCATCAAAGCATAGGTGCCGGGGAACGTCAAACCCGCCAGTCGTTCCCATTCAGTATCACCTGAAACGCCCAACCAATACCGTTTGCGTTCGGGTGTTAAATCGTTCATCTTTTCGATACCACCAGCCACGACCACATCCGCTTGACCACTTTTGATGGCCATCCATGCATCCCGCAGTGCAAAGCCAGAAGAGGCACAAGCATTTTCCACGCGACGAACAGCAATGCCCTCCATTCCCGAATGTTCTGTCAATAAGGCTGCGGTGTTTCCAAGTTGAGACCCGCCAAAGGCAATGCTTCCAATAAAGGCCTCATCAATGGTTGAGGGAGAAAAATCTCCATCGATGCTGGCGAAGGCCTTCGAGGCTGCTTCCGCCCACATGCCCTTGAGTCCCAAGGCATGATTTCCATACTTTGTTTGCCCAGCGCCGACAACGGCAACATCCACCATGCCATTGGGAAAATGACGCAGCATTTCATACCCCCGCTTCGAAGCCAAGCCAAGACAACGTTTCCAACCCGCATCCTCCCGTAGGGTTCTTGAACAGGTTGCACCCGCATGGACATTATGCTACGACAGTGTAGGGAACGTTCTTGCTCAATGAACAACGGACACTTCAAGGGTTCAAATTGCCCAATTTGCAACGAAGAAGGGAAATTCATCATGAGCGACCGGGAGGCAAACTCCCTCGGTCGTATCCTTGCTCTTGTTCTTCGGCACGCGCCAGAAAAGTTCAACGTGGACATGGACATCAACGGATGGGTCAACACTCGTGAACTCTCTGAAGCCATTGGAAAGCAGCGCCGCCATTACCACTGGCTGCGTGGATGGCATTTTGAGGCCATTGCGAACTCCGATGAAAAAGGACGATACCAAGTGGAAAACGGCATGATTCGAGCCACCTACGGGCATTCGATTGAATTGGATCTTGACCTTCCAACCGATGACATCCCTGAGGCTCTTTACTTCCCCTGTGAAGCAGAAAACCTCGAAACACTTCTCGAATTTGGATTGACAGCCGGCGACCGTAAGCACGTCCACCTTTCCCGCTCCATCCAAAACGCCATGGAGGCTGGTCACGTACGCATTGATCGTCCAACCATCCTCGAGATTGACACGACGAGAGCCATCGCCGATGGACACGCCATCTACCGTGCAGGTACCACCGTTTTCTTGACCGATGAAGTTCCAGGTGAATACCTGTACAAAGTTGACGAAGACGACCCACTCATCGTTGAAACCATTGAACAGTGGGAACTCGAAGAAGAAGAGTGATTACTGCTCTGCTCCGCACGCCGGACAGAAAGGAAGGTCTGGTTCAAGCATTGCTTTGCAAGTCGAACAATAGCCCTGTCCAGTGAGCAGGGCTTCGACCTTTCTTGGAGCGGGTGGCTTTGAAAGTGAGGATTCAGCCTCAACCAATCGAATTGGATCAATGCCATGTCGTTGGAGTTCCTCGATTCTGTTTTTGTAAATAATCGCCTCTTGAAGGGCAGATTCAAGCTGAAGAAGCCGTTGTTGACGCTCTCTTCCATCAGCGATGGTCCGAGCCTCTTCCAGACAAACTTGGAGATGACGCATGAAGGCATCAACGGTGGGCTCTTCGCTCATGGTCCGCTCACAAAACCCGTTCCTCATGAATCCTTGCCATCGTTTCTGAACGGTAGACTCATCATTTACCTCCCCATGGAACAAGCATGCGTGAGCGGGTCGTCATCAAATGGGGTGGCGGTTTAATCACCGAAAAGGACACCATGAAAACCGTTCGAAAGGAGGTTTTGGACACCTTAGCGAACCAACTCGAAGCTTGTCTCTCCGAGGGAATTGATGTGGTGTTGGTTCACGGCGCAGGTTCTTTTGGACATCTGAAAGCAAAAGAATTCCGATTAGCAGAAGGACGACAACCCGCATCTACCGTTCCTTCCACAATGAGTCAGGACGAGGCAGTCAAGGCCGTTCGTAACGACATGCAGGAATTGAACCATTTCGTGATCGAGGCCTTGACAAAATACGATGTTTCTGCCGTTTGCCTTCCACCGCACCTTTGGGCACACAACACTGGCGCCGATTTTCAAGGCGATTTGACCCTCTTTGAGTCAGCTCCGAAAGGAATCGTCATGGTGACGCATGGAGACGTGGTGGATTGTGATCCTCCTGAAGAGTTTGGTATTCTTTCAGGCGACGACCTCGTTTACAGACTAGCAACGGAGCTCTCCGGGGTTCAACGTCTGGTGTTCGCTATGGGCGGAGTTGAGGGGGTTTTGACCGGACCACCAACAGGCGACGATGATGCAAGTAAACTCATCGAAACCCTACACAAGCATGATGCGTTCAAAGGCGAACACCTCGAACAACTGGATGTCACAGGCGGTATTGGTTTGAAGGTTGAACGAGGTTTTCAGACCGCCGCTCATGGGATATCTGTCCATCTCGTGAGTGGCGAGATAGACGGGCGAGTACGAGATGCATGCCTTGGAGATGATGTTCGGGGCACCACTTTGGTGCCTTGAAAGGTCAGAGAACTCTTCATGTAGCCTCCGCGACTCCATCAAGATGGTGAAAGCATGTCAGGGTATGGAATCGACGACGTCCCGCATCTGGATCTCGATCGGGCCGAACAGGCAACGCTCAACACACACGATGCAGAACAGGCATCATTGATGGCCGAAGCCGTGATTCAGGTTGCAGAGAACGACCAAGTCATTGGACCCATCTCAAAACTGAAGGCTCATCAGGGCACGGGATTTTTCCATCGGGCATTCAGTGTTCTTTTATTCAACTCAAATGGTGAAATGTTGCTTCAGCAGCGTTCCGGGGAGAAAGTCACCTTTCCAAATGTGTGGGCCAATGCTTGTTGCTCCCATCCACTCCATAGCCGCGAAGAAATGGAAGAAGAAAATGCCATGGGTGTAAAGCGAGCAGCCGTTAGAAAACTGGAACAAGAACTGGGCATCGATCCTGCTACGGTTTCAACCGATGACATGGTATTCATGACCAAAATGCGGTATGCTGCCCGAATGAACGAAGAGTGGATTGAACGTGAAGTGGACCATGTTATTGTGCTGTGTGCAGATGTGGAAATCAATCCAAATCCAAACGAAGTGGCGAACGTGATGTGGGTGGACTATGAAGCAATGGAGACCATGTTGGTTGAGAACCGGGAGGCCAACGATGCCATCGCCCCCTGGTTCCGTTGCATCGCCGCACGCATCATGAAACCCAGTTGGTGGGAACACTCCAATGACCAGAAAGCCTTGAGCGGACTTGCTGATGACCTGATTCACGACATGGGTGACGTTACGCACATGCTGCCGGGTGCAGAGGGTGCAGATCTGATCACCTCCATTATGGAAGTAAAACCACTGATAGAAGAACGAATTGAAAACAGCCTCAAAGCATCCCGTCATGAACGCTTAGGGAACGCTATGATGCACCTCATTGAAGGAGGAGGAAAACGCATGCGTGCCACACTCCCTTGGTTGGTCGGAAAAGCGGTAGGCGACACACACTCGGGTTTGCTTGACATCGGAGCCGCCATTGAAACGGTTCACAATTTTACCCTGGTTCATGATGACATCATGGACGATGATGACCTTCGCCGTGGCCGGAATGCCGTCCATGTAGAATTCGGCATGCCCACGGCCATCAATGCCGGAGATGCCATGCTCGCCATCGCCTTTGAGCGACTTGTGCAGGCTGAAAATCTTGAAGCGGAGTACGTTGCTCCACTCGTCAATCGAATTGCATGGATGGTTCGAAGGGTGAGCGAGGGTCAACAGCTTGACATTGAATTCGAAGACCGATTGGAAGTGTCTGAAGACGATTATCTGGAAATGATTGAAGGAAAAACTGCAGTCATGTTTTGGATTTGTGCTGAAATCGGAGCCCGAATTTCTGGAGCCGACGATGAAATCATCCAGTTGATGGCTGATTGGGGCAAGGCCTTGGGCTTGTGTTTCCAATTGATGGACGATGTGATCGATGTTCTTTCTGATTCAGACACGTTAGGAAAACCTGCTGGGTCTGACATTGCACAAGGAAAGCGGACACTGATGATCATCCACGCTTTACGTCAACCCGACAGTCCAGTCAAAGACCGATTGCTGGCAGTATTGGGCAAGGGTGATTCAGTTGATGCGGAGGCTTTGGCAGATGGCTTGGCTGCTCTTGCAGAACTCGGGTCTGTCGACTATGCAAAGACCATGGCCGAAGATTTTCACAAAGAAGCGCATGCTTGCCTCAATCGATTGGAGGACAATCCTGCCCTCCGTGCCCTTCGGGAACTCACCGATTTCCAGCTGGCTCGTCTTCACTGAGCAGACGCACCTTGTCTCCAAGATGGACAGTGCCTTGTTGAATCACGCTTGCGTACCACCGGGTTTGGCCTAATGTTTGTTTGTGGCTTAACTGCTTGAAGGAACCATCCGTGAATGAGGCCTGGATGGTCTTGCAGGGTGGAGCATCACCTGTGATGAGCAAAACAACACGACCCACAGCAAGGGTTGAACCAATGGTCATCGACCCTTCTCCAAGCCCATCGAGAAGAATGTTCTCTCCTGTGCTTCCAGGGTGAATGGGATGACCTGCCGATTGGAGGATTTCCATGACCCGTCGTTCAAGAAGACAGACCGCCCGTAGCGGGCCTCCGTGGTGCTTACGGTCATTTTGTTTGTCGCCAACACATCCTTCGGAGTGGACAACAATGGATTCAACAGGGTGCTTGGGCACACCACCGTTCGGGTTCACGTGGAGCCCAATGACGACCCCGTCCATGGTTCGACCTCAGTCAGCGTAGTAGGACTCGGGGTTCGGCTCAGGCTTCAGGCCCTTGCGTTGTCGGATTTCTCCAACGACCTTATCGAAGAGCTGGGGTGGCAAAATTTCGAATCCGAGGTTCTCGGTGTTCCAAACAGCTCGTCCTTGGGACGCAGCACGGATGTCGTTGGAGAAACCAAACGTTTCGGCGATTGGAATGACACCAACAACGGTGGTAACGCTTCCTTCGGAAGGCAT
>PAGK01000027.1 GCA_002704515.1 Methanobacteriota archaeon | reverse complement strand
GCCAACACCTATCGATACCTCGCCATGACAATGGCTGATATGGACCAAGATGGCACACCAGAAACACCAGTCCCTGACTTTTACACGACCTTCGTTCGAGACTGGGTTATGTACGCTACCGTCGGCGCAAGTTTCCAAGGCTACGCTGGAAATTCGGACGCCAATTTGACCAACAACGACGACCTCGCCCACCGACTCCACAACCTTCTGGGTGTCGACATGACCGGAGTGAACGCCGTTGGCCTCATGATTGCAGGCCACCTCACTGACGACCCCACGGGCATCGTCGCCACCAACGCTGATGGTACGGCCTTCGGAATGGCAGAATTCCTCGCCATGGAGGCCGCTGACGTGATGACGGCTTACAACATGACCGCCACGCAATACGGTGCTGTTGCAGGATGGGTCGCAGGATGGGCAACCTCTGCCTCCTCCGCTCAACTCGGCCTGCTCGGCGGTGTTGGAACCATGAATGCTGCTCAGTTCGTCAACCAAACCTTTGGCGGAATGAGCCCCGTTGGTGATCCTTACTTGGAACGCTCGCTCAACCTTGGCGGTGCTTGGAACGCCCTCTACGGCAACGATCCGGTCGACCTGACGCAGGAACAATCTGGAAACCTCCTTTACGGCCCAATCGGGCTGACCACGCGAACGGGTGCAACCCTGTTCATCTACGGTGAACTCGCTGGCCAAACGCCACCAATCGACTTCGCTACGATGGGCCCTGGCGCCCCAATGGATTGGAACGCTGATACCATTGCCGCGATTTACGGCATCGACACCAACGCTGCCACCGCCCTACGAGCCCTCATGATGGGTCCAATCTACGGAACAACGGCTGACGCATTCGTGCCAGGCTACCTCATGTCGTCCTTTGGCACGACGCCCTACCTAACGCAATCCTTCAACAACTGGCTCATCGGCTGGCACGACCCTGTCAACGCCTTCCTCGCCACGGGTAACCCGATGGACATGAGCGTCGGCTGGTCGTCTCTGGAAACCAACGCGACCTACTTCGGATCCGGTGGCATTGCCAACGGTGACGGCACCAACTACACCGTGTGCACCGGCGAAGGCGGAGATTGCGACAAGGGTGAAACCCTACTTGAGGACGGTTCAGCCCAGCTCTCGTGGCGCAACGACGCCATGATGGCGGCCACCTTTGGACTCCTCACGCCCGAGTCCCTTGTTGGAACCACCGGTGGATTCCTGACCGGTACCGGCGACAAAGTCGATGTCAGTGGCTACGTCATTGCAGACGTAACTCAAACTGGGGACAGCACGGTCAAGGGTATTCCTGTCTACGATTATGAAGCAACCCAAGCGGCCCCTGGACGAAGCATCCAAGCCAACCTCATGGAGACCTACAGTCTGCTTGACGCCACGCCCGGCGCCCTTCCAGTGTACTTCTCCACTGAAATCACGATGCAGGCCGAACAACTCTCTGGCCTCATCATCGCTGGGTCTTCGGTGAACACCTTCTATCTGGACAACCGAGAACACACCAACCAAGCCAGCGTGCCAACCATGGCTGACCTGGACCCTGTGTTTGAGATTCAATCCTCATCGATGATCGCTGATGACGACGCCGAGACCATGGAAAGCTCCATCGTCCAAAACCAAGACAAGATGACCTACTGGACAAACTTTGACTCTTGGATTGACTATGTCACCCTCCTGTTCTGGGTCGGTGGCATCGCCATGATCGGCATGGGCATGGTCGGCGCAGCCAACGCCTCCTCGGAAGAAGAGGAGAAGGATTTCTCAGCCTCTGCTGAGGAAGCTCCGGCTGAAGAAACCCCGGCTGAAGACGGCGAGTGATGTTCTCACCTTCCAAGAAGGTGGAAAAGGTCGGAAAACCGGCCTTTTGTCCCCAACTATAGGGGGAAGAACATATACTGATTCAAACAACCGTTGTTCCGAAGGGAATACCTCTTCGGTGAACAGCCTGAGTTGCAAGTTGAACCTCCCGCTTGGACCGTCGCTTCGCGACCCCGCCCTCGAGGCAGACCTGCAGGCGCGTTTGGACGATGGGCATCGCATCTTTGCCATCGGTGATGTTCATGGCCACCTCGCCACCTTCAGAGCCCTGCTCCATCGGCTGGATTTGAAGCCGGAAGACCGAGTTGTTTGTTTGGGGGACATGATTGACCGTGGACCCAATTCAGCTGGAGTGGTGGCCCTTATCCGCACCCATCCCCAAATCATCTGCCTCAAAGGCAACCATGAACACATGGCCGTTCAATCGGTTCAACCCGATGGAACGTTTGAAGCATGGCAGCCTTGGATGAAGCGAGGAGGGAAATCGACCTACGCCTCCTACATCGTTCAGTCAAACGGCGACCTTTACAAGGCCAAAGACCGGATGCTGGATGATTTCATGTGGCTTGATACCCTACCAACCCAGCTGGTTCTGGACCATACACGTCTTGTTCACGCGGGTTACGACCCCAGAATGCCCATCGATATGCAAGGTGAGAAAGAACTGCTCTGGATACGAAAGGAGTGGTATGAGCATGAGGGTGCCGTTGACCCGTCGCGAACGGTCTTTTTTGGACACACGACCACCACCAAACTCGCCGATGCTGCTGGCGCGGTTGCTTTTTCATCAAACCAACTCGCCGATGGACGCCCCGCTTGGGTTGGGCTTGATGTTGGCGCCTACAACCACGTTTCGCCGAACCTTGCCGCCATCGACATCGCCACGTTCCGAATTGTTCAGCAACCGACCCTACGGTGTGATCGTTGGTTTGAACGGATCAACACTCGTTCGAAACAAAAAGGGAAGAAGAAGACCTGGAAGGGACAAGAAAACCTCCGAGAGGCCGAAATCGCCCGAAGTTTCGGACTCAAAGCACTGGCCACCCGGGCCAAGCAGAACAGCCGGTCTACCTTGCGAGCGCAACGTGCTCTGGAAGAGGTTGGAGTGGTCTTCCCACCCGAACTCAATGGAACATCCATCGGCGGGTATCGCATCTACAGAATGTCCACAATGGCAGACGGAGAAATGGAGAAGCTTCGTGGACCGACGTCCTTCCGAGTTTACAGAAAATCCACCCCGCTCCATGGTGATAACACCCGTCCATCAAGAAGGGTTTCTTTGGTGTAAATAATGCACCATCGCCCCGCATTCCGGTAAAAAATAGCCGTGAATCGGAAATAAAATACGATGATGCGTGATTGATGCATGAGAAACAACATTAAAGAGGGTGTACTTCATTAGCCTTAATCATGGACAACCAACCGAATGAACCCTCGTCGATTCAGGCGTTGCAAGATGCTTACATTCGCGTCATCAACCAACGAAAAGCCAACGCATCAATGCTCCAATGGAGCCTCGAGTTCGCTGCTGCGGAAAAAGAACGCAAGGCGGGAAATGGCGTCACGCTTTACCTCCTGTAATTGCACGGCCAAGGTTGAATGCTTCAACCCTGTCCGGGGTTCATGGACGCCCTCGCATGGGATGTTTTGCTCGGGGCGGGCGCCGTCTTTGCTCTTGGTGCGGTATCGCCCGGTCCAAGTCTGATGGTCGTCTTGCGCAACACGATGATCGGTGGTCGTCGTCAAGGCGTGATGTGCGCCCTTGGCCACGGATTGGGCTTCGGAATGTATGCCGGCATGGCAGTGTTTGGCCTCATCGTGTTGCTCGAAGAAGCACCAAACGTCTTCACCGGATTGCAGCTTATCGGATGCGTTCTGCTTGGATGGTACGGATGGTCGATGTGGCACGCCAATCATGACGAACTGTTCAATGATGACCTCGGTTCGGGGGCACAGGGCTTTGCCGAAGGATTTGCTATTGCATTTTTCAATCCAAAAATCGCTTTGTTCCTGGTCGCTGTCTTAGCGCAAGTTCTCCAACCGGACATGAACCTGGTCTCCAAAGCAGCCGTGGGTCTGCTCGGCATGACCATCGACGCCGTTTGGTACCTGCTGGTGGCGTTGGTGTTGACCGGAACGCCATGGTTGGACCGACTCAAGGAAAAAGCGGCGCTCATTCATCGCATCACCGCTTTGGTGCTGTGGGGCTTTGGCCTCAGCGTGCTGTTCAATCTCTGATCAGCGTTGGCACATCGCACAGTAAAACGTCGAGCGGTTACTCTGGACCAGCCGACGAACCACACCGCCACATCCGTCCTTCATGCAGGGTTGCTCTTCTCGGCCGTAGACGGCGAATTGATGGGCAAAATACCCCAATGTCCCGTCCACACTGGCGAAATCGTTGAGGGTTGAGCCGCCTGCTTCAATGGCTTCGTTGATGACGTCTTTGATGTGCCCGACCAGCACTTCCAGTCGCTTGGTTGGGGAACCGTTTTTGCGAACCAATCCTCCCGACTCTTTCCGAGGGGAAATGCCTGCCCGGTGGAGGGATTCACAAACGTAGATGTTGCCAACACCCACCACGATTTTTTGGTCGAGAAGCGCCAACTTGATGGCCGTTTTTCGTCCTTTGAGACGGTCTGCAAGGGCTTGAGCATCCCACGGGTCAAACGGTTCGGGGCCGAGGGAAGCGAGGAGTTTGTGCGTGGCTTCTTCGGTCGATGGGAAGAGGTCGATGATACCAAATCGGCGAGGGTCGGTGTAGACCGCCCGCGACCCATCGGTGAACACGAATTCCAGGTGGTCATGTTTGCCACCGTACCCGGTCTCATCACCAAAGGTCGAGACCGGAACGCCGCCGTTCACCGTCCTCAAAAGTGGCTTTGCGGCAGCGGCCTGGTTGGGGTCGAACAGGGTGTAGCGGCCGCTCATGCCGAGGTGGGAAAGCAACACACGCCCGTCATCAAGGTCGATGAGGAGGTATTTTGCACGCCGACGGATGTTGACGACGGTGGTTCCCGTGAGGGTCGGCAAGTCTTCTGGAAACGGATAACGAAGGCCTTCGCGGCGAATCAACACATCGTCGAAGGTTCGGTTCAGCATTCCTCGTATCAGCCCTTGCCGGACGGTCTCTACCTCGGGTAGCTCGGGCACGTTCACACCCCCTGTTTACGAACCACAAAGAGACGGTGGTTATCCTCATAACCGGTTAACTCGACAACTTCTTCCACCGCATGACCGCTGTCCACAAGGCGTTGTTTCACGCTCGCAAAGAGCGCCGACTCACCTTCACCGGTCCATCGTTCACTGGCTGCTTTGAGCGACAAGAGGCCGAGGCCTCCGGGTTGAAGGAAGCGGTCACAGGCTGAAAGGAAAATATCCACCTGGCCCGCTTGAGCCACGTCTTGAAACAACCAAGGCACTTTGGTAGGCAACAAGACACCCCAGGCCGCGTGTTGCCTGGCATCCCCCAAAACAGGAACAAGTCCGGGGCGTTGCTTAGCCATGAACGTCAAATCACGAAGGCATCGGGGTGCGAGGTCCACGCATACAAGGCGACCTCCGAATCGATTTGAAGAACCACAAAGGTGGTCGTAGAGGTGGCTCACCGAAGTTCCATGTCCAGCGCCAAGGTAGAGAACCGTGTCACCTTGTTCTGGTAGGAGGAGACCTGGGTCCCGGTTGGTTCGAAGCATTCCCGCCCCCAATTTGGACCGGGTAGGGTCCCAACGTCGGTGTTCCTTGCCCGAAAAACGACGGAGGGATTCGCCGTAGACCGCTTTGCCTTCAACGGCGTTTTGGGTCCACAAGGTGCGCCGTTCGAGGCGGACCGTCGAAGACAGGTGTTGCGGGCCACGCTGGCGTCGCTTCTTTCCTCCGCCCATGTTTGCAACCCCTCAGCGCCGTGGCGGTGGTTGTTTGTGGGCCTCTCGAATGGCCTCAACGCGTTGCTCCACCTTGACGACGTCATCCTCGGTCCAAGCCGTTCCCTCAAAGGCATCAATCTTGGCAGCGATGCTGATTTTTCCAGCCATCATACGAGCGATTTTCCCTCGCACCCAGCGAGGGGAGCGGCTGATCCACGGGTGCATGAAGATATGACCGTGTTTGGGAGAGGGCGCGCCGGTTTTCAAGTGGTGGAAAAAGGCCTTTTCAGCCCCAAGGATTTGAACGGTACCTGACGGTAAGCGAGCCAATCGGGCACGACCATGCGCTTCAACGCACAAACGAGCAGCGAGCAAAGGCCCAACCAGAGCCGAAACGGAAGGAAGGTGCGAATCGGCCAATTGACGCAACGCGTGTTCCATTCGGTCCAGACGGCCGTTGGCACTGGCGGTGCTCTCGGCCCATTCCTTGACCGTTCGCCATTCAAGCTCGGTGGGAAGTTCGGCAGGAACCTCAATCTCCATGGCAAGGGCAAAAGCTTCGGGAGCATCGCTGTTGGCGACCGTACGGACGTAGGCGGCACGGTCATCCACCGTTGACAATGGGAAAAACAAGCCAGCCCATTCAATGAGGCGCGACTCCATCGTCAAATGGCTGGCTCGAAGTTCATCGCTTCCCCGAACGAGGTGTTCCAAACGACGGTCTGGATCACTCGCTGCAGCTTGCACACCCTCCACCGCCAATCGAAGGGCTGCAGCATCGGCGATGGTTTGCTGCTCTGGAGAGGGGAGCGGCCANTCNGCTTCGGGCAATTNNGGGTCNCCNTGGACGCAAAGTTTCGCTTCAGGAAAGCGTTCGTGAAGTTCCCTTGCNTCTCGAATGGGTTGTCCGGAGGCGATGAGNCGNAGNCGTTCAACGACGGCATGNTCGGTCATNTGACCGTCCCACTGCATGACATCAACNAGGTGGCCATGCTCGTCGACAACGGCAGCNGCCTGCCAATCGTACCACAACCACATANCCANCCCTCCACGCCTTTGATTTTGACCCTTCCCCTTCCNTCAGNGGNATNNNCCANNGCAGAGCGCNAATACATCATTTTATTGCGNCATAGTATANATATCGGAATNAGCAGGNTCTCCTATGTTTTGCCCNAAATGNGGAACNCTTTCNTTNCCAACCCCNTCNGGNGACATCACGTGNACCAATTACAANTGCNGNTACAANGGNCCAGCCAACCTCAAGACCAANATCGGTGGAAAGGAAGTNGACCTNTCCAAGGCNACCTCAAGCACGAAGGTCGAATCCCGAGATTATGAAGTGATCAAAGATTCTGACAACATGCAAGGAATNCTGACCAANGGAGACTACATGTGCCCNAAGTGNGATTGCATNGAAGTCTATGCCTANCTTGAGCAGACNCGTTCCTCTGACGAACCAGAAACACGNATGCTCACCTGCAAAGAATGCGGGAACGGCTGGCGTGAGTACTGAACTCAGTANTCCGATTCNACACGNGGNGCNANGAAGTAGAGCACTTCTGCTGCACCATCGTTAAACGTAAACTCAAGGCTGAGNGGGAAGCTTTCNCCAAAGCCCAACTTGACGGTGCCCAGCGAGCCNAACACCTTTGANAGCGGCACGAGNTANGTCAAGGAGTATTGGCTTCGTGCTGGNTTCGAACAGNTCAGNGACTCNAGTTCNTCCTTGGAAAAACTGACCGTAACGGAATCCGTCTGGCCTTGAACNTGAACCGTGAANGAATTGGCATCAANGCTGAAGTTGACCAAGTCGCCAACNTGCTTGGCAGCNCGCAGGGCTTGAGCGAGCGAAGCTCCGTTGATNTCAATGCTGGANGGGATGTCAATGTTGGGGAGNTTCGGNGAATTCACCGTGCTTGGGTCGAGCGGTCGAATGTTTCGGTCAATCTTCCCAAGGTTCAGCGTCAACACACCNGAATCCTTGGTGTANGCCATTTCAATCATGTCGTCNGCGCCACCAAGGCTGATNAGTTCCTTGACCTTGCGCAATTCAAGNGCCANGTCATTTTCCTCAATTTCCCAGGTGTCAAATGCAGCGGCATCGACCCTCATGTCGATCATCGCAACGTGCGATGCATCCACCACCGTGGCCTGCATTTTGTCTTCCTTGAACTCAAAGCGTGCGTCTTCGACAACCACGCCCAAAGTTTCAACGATTTTGTTCATCAAGTCCTGCCGGGCCGTGACGTTCAACATGAGTTCATCCCTCTCTNTGTCAAAAGGCCTTCGCGACGGCTTATGAACTTAGCACAAAAGCAAGCATGGACGGACGCGTTCATGCGCGGTTTCAAACATGAGTTCAATTCTCCGCGCATGGAGGTGATTTCNCATGTTGCCCTTGATTTCTTATGAGGCGGGCGTCTCGCCTGTTCCATGGGCGAAGGTGAAACGGTCCCTGCTCTGCTCAAAGAGGACGGTACGCCGTTCAAAATCGCTGTGTTGATNCCCACCATCAACAACGCNGAGGAACTNGACATTGTTNTGGGNCGCCTCGGCAAGCAGACTTACCCNCATTTCGAGGTCGTCATTTCCGATTCCAAATCCAAAGACAACACGAAAGAGATCTGCGAAAAGCACGGNGCTACGTGGATNGAAGACCCGTCCCGCAACCGTGCAGACGCCTGCAATTTCGCCCTCGAACAGATGGANCACGACCTCGTGCTGTTCACCGATGACGACACCGTACCCCCATTGGACTGGGTGGCGAAGTTGGTTCGCTGGTTTGACAACCCCGAAGTNGGAGCGGTGGGTGGACCGAATTTTGCNCCNGACGACGACCCGTTTGGTGCCAANTGNGCTGACGTGGCCTTCTGTACCAAATTCATGACCGCCGGCACNCGCTACGGNGCNCAACCCAAAGGCGAACTCGTNCCCATCACNCACAACCCNGGCGTGAANTGCGCTCACCGCATGGCCAACCTGCGCGAAGTCGGGTTCTTTGAGGAAGGNTGCATCGGTGCCGAAGACGTCGTGCTCGATGCCAAAATCCAGCGTGCAGGTCACAAGTTGTTCATCGACCCGTCCAACGTGATGCCNCATCGTCGACGNCGCCCCTTCAAGCCATACATGAAGCAAATGCGCAACTACGGCTACACCCGAATGGTCGCCAATAAGCGATGGCCAGAAATCGCCACGTGGTCCCACACCGCCATCGGATTCTTCCCTCCACTCGTCGTNATNGCNCTCGCCGCCATGCTCTTNGGAGCNNTTTCCGGCGGCGCAGAAAGCGACCTGTGGTTCACGCTCGCTGGNGATTGGNANGCNGCAAGGGTAGCNTTNCACATACCGCTNGGNCTTGTGAGCCTCTACATCGGCATTTCATGGCTCGGCGCNGCNATNGGAACCTCGCCGCACCGTTCCATTGGAACCGTCTTCCTNGCGCCACTCTTCGTGTTCCTCGCTCANTGGGCNTATGGCCAAGGNGTCATCAAAGCCTGGCGAGAAATNCGCCGCACNGGTGGACGNGCCGGAGAAGGTTCGCAAATCGATGACCGTATNCGNACCGCTTGAGNNTGGTTCAGTNCAAAACNCCGCCTCGGCGTTTGAGGCTGGCGAACGTTGATGACGACGAAGCAGCCCAGNGCNTACATGGCACGGNCGTCCCTCGCAGAACGGCTCTCGGCCTTGGACCAACCCGACCATGCCACCGATGCCAGCGCCATGTGGAGTTCAGTCCGACCGATTTTGGTCTTGGGCCGCATGCTCATGGTGGGATTGATCATTGTCATTGGCGAAATCTTCGACGATGTTCGCATGGCAGGGTTAACCATTGGTGTGTGGGCCCTCGTCCTCGGCATACCACTGTTTTTGTTCATCTCAGCCATCATCACCTACGTTGACCGGTTGGTGAACGGTGAAGAGGAAACCCGCTCTTAGGACCCCAGTCGAAGACGAAGAATGAAAAGGAATGCATCTGTATTTTTTTCCATGGGAAAGCGCTCGGCCCTTTTGGCGATTGTTTTCCTGTTCATGTTGGCTCCCCTCGGCAACGTGGTGGCCAAAGACGATGGCATGTTCAACAAATCCAACGGCTGCGGGTGTCATGGAGGCACCGGAGTCACGGCCCAACTCTCGGGCCTTCCCAGCGCCTATGTCGCCACAACGACCTACAGCCTCACGGTCGCAATGAGTGGCACACCCAACACCGGGGGATTCAACCTCGAGGTCAACCGAGGAGCACTTTCCAATCCTGATGTGAACAGCCAAGTCTCCTCCAATGGATTCCAAGCGACCCACGGTTTCTCACCAGGCACCACCTCGTGGACCATGGATTGGACGGCACCAACCACCGGTTCAGGAAACGTCCAATTTGACCTCGCTGTCCTTGCTGCGAACGGGAACGGAGGCACGAGTGGCGATAATTACGGCACCTTTTCCACCAGCCTCGCGGAAGATGTACCCTCAAACGTCGCCCCAACCGCAACGAACGTCGCCATAGCACCAACCAACCCCACCACAAGCGATGCGTTGACCGTCACCTACACCTTCAACGACGATGATGGCGATGGCGAAAGCGGGACCACCGTGAGTTGGTATCGAAACGGAAACCTTCAGAGCAGCCACACAGGACTCACCCTCCCTTCAACGGCCACCAGCAAAGGTGAGTCATGGTTCGCCAGCGTCCTCCCCTCGGATGGCACCAACACCGGGGCGGCTGCATCGTCTGCCTCGTTGGTCATCGAAAACTCAGCCCCCACGGTTACCGGCGTTCTACCCAGCAGCGAAGCTCCCGATACCATCGAAGATGTGACGTTCACCTACCAAACGGACGATGTCGACGGGGACACCGTCTCACAGGCAGAAACCCGTTGGCGTTTGGACAACGCTTTGGTGTCGTCGCTTGAAAACGCCACAACGCTACCGGCGGTCGCCACCCGACCTGGCGATGTTTGGGAAATTGAGGTGCGCGTTTCCGATGGCACGGACTTCTCAACTTGGTTCACTTCACCTTCCATCGTCATCGGTTCAAGCAACCAACCTCCCGTCATTTCGGAGGTCATTCTTTCATCGACCGCTGCCATAACAACCCTCGACGACATCATCGCAACCTGGTCCGAATCTGACCCCGACGGTGATGTGATCGATGGACATGAAATCATCTGGTCCAAGAACGGGCAGACCGTTGCACAAGCCGAGGGAATGAACCCTCTCCCGGCGACCTTCACAACCAAAGGAGAACAATGGTCGGTGTCCGTTCGTGCCTGGGATGGCGAAGCATGGTCGCCATGGACCTCGAGCCCGACCCTGACCGTCGCCAACGCTGCACCAGAGGTTCTCAGCGTGGACCTCACCTCTCCGTCCTTCTCCGCTCTTCACAACTTGAGCGTGAACCTGACCTCCAGCGACGTGGACGGGGACCAAGTGCAGCTGACGCAGGTGCAATGGTTCCTCAACGGCGCCGAACAACTTGGTTTGACCAATGGAGAGCAGATGGCAGCCAGCGAACTGACACGAGGAGATGCATTGCATGCAGTAGTCACCATCAGTGATGGAACCGACGAGGCTCAGGCTACCACGCCATCGGTGGTCATCGTGAATGCCGCCCCGACCGTTTCCATCCTTTGGGCTGAAGAAACGAATGCGCTGACGGATTTGATACCAACCATTAGCGTCGATGATGCAGACGGAGACGACACAACGTACACCACGGTTTGGTTCAAGAACGGTTTCAGGGACGCTAATCTCGCCAACTCCTCTTCCGTTTCGTCCGAGAAATTAGCACCAGAACAGACATGGCGTTTGGTGGTGGTCGCCGATGACGGAAGTGAAACGAGTGCCCCGGTTGAAGCCACGACCACCCTGGTCAATCAAGCACCCAACCCCGTCATTGAGGTCGTCTCAAGCGATGTTTGGCTTGAAGAGGCAACGGTCCTCTCAGCAGAGGCTTCAACCGACGCCGATGGAAGCATTGTCGCCTACCGTTGGATGTGGGAAGGCGGTGCAGCCACCGGTGAACGCCCCACGGTGGTGATTGACGAAGCCACGACCATCACGCTGACCATCACCGATAGCAACGGAGCAGAGGCCAACACCACGGTGAGGCTCGAACCAACCGCTGGCCCTTCCGTGCAGAACCTCCAAGCAGTCCATGACGGTCGAGGCCAAGTCACGATCACATGGACTTGGACGGGCAATGACGCTTTGTTCAATGTGCTCCGCAACGGGGAATTGGTGGTAACGACCACCGCGATGACCCACGTTGACCTTCCGCTGATGAGTGGCCTCAACACCTACACCGTACAGCCCTTCAACGAAGAGCGAACGTTCCTCAAGGGGACAAGCGAGGTGGCCCTGCAAGTGGACGACGTCGTGATCGAACAACCCGAACCTGCCACGGGCCTTGGCTATGGATTGGGCGGCTCCATGGTCTTCCTTCTCATCCTCTTGCAATTCATGATGCGCCGAGGAGGTGAACGACGATGAGGCGAACCATCGCATTGTTTGTTGTCGCGATGCTCTTGCTCGTCCCGACCATCGGGTCAGCCAACCCCAACGGCGTGGGCGATGGTACCTTTGACGCCCAGTGTGGCGGAGCGTGCCACGGAGACGCTGACATGAACCGTTCCTCGGCTTCATCGGTGGTGGTGAGCGGACCTTCAACCGCTTACGAAGGATTGCCAACCAGCGTTGAGGTTACGGTATCGAACATCGAAACCACCGTCTCAGGGCTGCTGGGAATCTTCCTTCTTTCCGACCTCTCGGGAGCGGGCGACACACCCGCTGATGATGGATGGGCCATCGTTTCCAACAGCGAAGGTGGTTTACAAAACTACGTCGAAGTCCTCATTGAACCAGGACAAAATGAACACACGGTGTCCTGGACCCTTCGCGCCCCGGCAACCGGGAATTATGAGCTCCACGCAGCCATTCATCATGGAACGCAAGACGGAAGCGAAGCCCCCTTCTTCGGTTCATCGCTCGAACCCATCCAAGTCAACGTGGTTCCTGTGCCCGAAGATTTGCCTCGCCTCTCGCCAGCCTTTGAGCCACCCGTGGCACGCACCGTCGGAGAAGTGACCAGCGTCCAACTCTCCACTCAAGCCGTGAACGTCGTGCAGGTGGAGTGGCGGGTTTCCGGTGGTCCAGTACAAACCGCTTCGGTCGTGCAAGTGGATCAAGCGACCTGGGAGTTTGAGCTCCCAGCAAGCCTCCAGCCTGTCACCGTTGAATGGCGAGCACACCTCCAAGGTGAGGGACCTGAGCAGTCAACGCCATGGTTTGCTCTCCAGAGTGAAAACCCGTCTTGGACCGTAGATGAGACGGCAGCTTATGTTCAGTCTCTGGCCATGCTTCTGTTGTTCATGGTCGCCTTCATGTCGCTTCAACGCCGCGATGAGGACCCAATCGAGACGACAAAAGAAGATGCTTTTGCGTTGGAGGTGGAGCACTGATGGTTTCAGCAGGCACCCTGCACGTTGTCTCAACCGAGCTGGCCGTCGGCGCCTTCGCCATGGCTGGTGTTGCTTTCCTGTTGGCAGGATTGGCTAGCCATGGATGGCTGAACATGGGACGGCATCTAAGTTTGGTTGACCATGTGGCGCATTTCGCCTTGGCCTTTGGTTTGGTAGCGATGCCATTTGCCATCATTACCGGCATCCAATCAAGCCCCGGCACGGGGGTTGACCATCCAATTCTCATCAACAAAATGTTCCTGTCATCCTCGGCCTTTGGCTTGGCCTTTGGTGTCCTCCTCACCCGTCGCCAGTTTGGGCAGGAGATTTGGACCCGTTCTTGGGGACGTCGATGGCAAGCGGTAGGCGGCATGGCGGCCGTTGGTATGGTGCTGGTCACCGCCTCCATGGGAGGCACCTTCAGCCGAGGAGAATCCCTGCTCGATGTGTTCAGTTTGCCCTACGAACAGGTCCCCCTGATGCCCATGTGGCTCTCAGGCTTGGTGATGGCAGTCGCGGTGGCCAACATGGTCATGATGCGCCAGCGGACGACGTGATCACAAACCGGCCATGTCGCCGGTTTGGATGGTCCACTGACTTGCATAAACTCCACCGGAGGCCACCAAATCATCGTGAACGCCACGTTCCACTATGGCTCCGTCCACCATTGAGAGAATCTCATTGGCGTTGCGAATGGTGCTCAAGCGATGAGCGACTGCAATCGTACCTCGTTCTTTGCCAGAGGAAAGGAGGTTTTCTTGGATGCGACGTTCAGTTTCGGCATCCAAAGCACTGCTCGCTTCATCGAGAATGAGCAGACTGGGGGCTTTGAGCAGCGCACGGGCGAGGGAAACGCGAGCACGCTGACCACCGCTGAGCATCGCGCCCCGGTCGCCAACAAGTGTTTCAAGGCCTTCTTCGAGTTCTTGGACAAATTCCCAAGCCCCGGCCATCTTGAGCGCCTCGATGAGGTCGTCCTCGGTGGCGGTTTGGTTGTAGATGACGTTGTCTCGGACCGAGCCGTAGAAGAGGAAGGGTTCTTGGCTCACGAAGCCAATGGCTTCACGTAAGGAATGAAGGGTGTAATCGCTGATGGACCGACCGTTGACCAACACTTCACCGCTGTCGGGGGTGTAATAGCGCATGAGCAGTTTCAAAATCGTGGTTTTCCCAGCTCCGGTGTGACCCATCACGCCGAGGAATTCACCCTCTTGGACCTTGAAGGAGATGCCGTTGAGCACTTTGATGGTGGTGTTCGGGTAGGTGAAGTAGACGTCTTTGAATTCCACGGTTTTGATGCCGCCTTCCAAGGGCACAGCGTCCTCGCTGTCCACGATGGTGGGCTCAAGGTCAAGCGCAGCAAACACACGGCGCGCTGCTGCCTCGCCCCGTTGCAGTTGGTTCACCAGAATTCCAAAGATGAACATCGGCATCGTCATTCGGGTGCTGATCAAAAGGAAGGTGACCAACTGTCCCGTTGTGATTTCACCTTGACTCGCAAAATATCCGCCGGCCGTGGTGAGCAACCCGAAGGCCACACCGGCAACGGCGTAAATCATGGGAATGAATCGATTGCGGTCAGCACTGGCACCCATGGCTTGGTCTCGGTATGAACCCGATTCTGCCGCCACACGGTTGGCTTCCCATTGTTCGGCATTGTATGCCTGGACAACTGCGATACCGGAAATGAGGTTCTCCAGGACGGCGTGAATATCACCGGTCGATTCCCGTTGTTTGCGGTATTTTCGTTGCACCCGGGTTGAAAACCAATAGACGGCCGGAACGATGAACAGGATGGGTGTGAACAACACGGCCGCCAATTTCCACGACATCAACACGAGGATGAGAAAGGCGGTGGCAAAGGTGATGACGATTCGAATGATGGACGTCGATGAGTCGGAAACCACGTCCTCAAGTTGGTTCACGTCGCTTGATAACACCGACATGATTTGCCCGGTTTGTCTGAGATCGTAATACGAGGCTTCCATGGCGATGAGGGAACGGGTGGCGTCCATTCGCAAGTCGTGTTGAATGTTGTAACCGAGCGTTTGCCACGAGTATTCCGAGATGCCTTGGAAAACCGCAAGGCAGAGGAAACCAAGGAAGATGAGCACACCGTACCCAATGGCAGGATTGCTGTGGATGGTGGTGACCATGTCTTGTATGATTTGAGGCCCTGATAGTACATCGGTGGTGAAGTAATCGACTGCGAATCCGATGGCCACAAAAGGCATGAGGTCAAAAAATCGGGCGGCTGCATTGGCAAAAATACCTGAGAAAACACGTCCTGGGTATTTCTTGGCGTAGGGGACAATCCGCCAAATCTGTTTTCCAAGGACATCGGTGCCCTCATCGGCGTCATCCGGAGACATTCTGTCTTTCTTGGCCTTCACCGTTTGCCCCCCCGTCATGCTTTCTCGGCGCGGCCCCAGACTCTTGAACCCTCGGTAGAAACCGTGGATGTTAACGTGACCGCCAAACCAATCTTTGATGAGGCTCCCCGCGTTGGATTTGACCATGCAGAGTCAGCGCCGGCGCACTTCCATCCTCTTCTTTGGCCTCCTTTTGGTGCAGGTTCTCTCGCCTTTGGCTTTCGCCCAAGCCCCTGATGAACCCCTGAACGAGGAAACAAGTGCCGACGTTGAACTCCTTCAACAACTCAACATCGCTCCATCTTCGTTGGCCGAGCATGGCTGGTTAGAAAGCGACGAGGCTGCCGGAACGACGGCTCTGTTGTATCGCGATGTTTCGCTCATCGCCCCCAGCGAATGGACGGAGCGAACCGGAGAACAGCGCGTGGATGGCTACTACATCCTCGGCCATACCTACCCGGTGCCAAGCACATGGTTCCTCGACTTGGCCGCTGCCGGCATTGAGTGCTACTCATTCATGCCTCCTGCAAGTTTCCATTGCGATGTCAATTCCAAAACGCCTGCACAACTCTCCAATCTGGACGTGTTGGGCTTGGCAGCCATGGACGTGACCGACAAGGTGCAAACCGACTTGGTGCGAGGGATGCTCAACTTGGACATGATCGCTCCCAACCCCTTTGTGAACCACGAAGGGGCCGTCATCAACGTCGTCCTTTCTGGAGAAGACTTGCCCGAAGGAATGCTTCAACGCAGCGACATTGCTCTGGATTCTCATACCGGACGGTTTGCCACCATGGCCGTCAACGCCAACGGCCTTTCTTGGTTGGTGCAACAGGACGCCGTTGAGTGGGTTGAACCACGGCCATTCTTTGAATTCCTCAACTCGGTGGGCATCGAGGTCATGAACGTCGATGACACATGGGACAACACCAACATGGCCAACATCGACACATCGTGGTCTGGATTGGACGGATCTGGCGTCATCGTCACGGTCGCCGACACCGGCCTTGACAACGGGGTCAACAACACCAATATGCATCCGGATTTCAGGGATCACATCACCGGCATCCTTTCCTTCCCGCCGTCGGCATCGACCTGCGCTTCACTGAGTTTGAGCCCCTGCGGCGATGATGCTGAGGACCACCATGGCCACGGCACTCACGTGGCTGGTTCGGTGCTCGGAGACGGCACCCATAGCAACGGTGACATCATCGGTGCGGCTCCAGAAGCGCATCTTCTGTTTCACTCCATCGCCACGACGCACAACGGTGAGGAAAAACTCCTCGGCATACCTAACGACCTCGATGACATGTTCAAACTGGCATGGGCCAACGGAAGCCGTGTTCACACGAACTCATGGGGCTCAGCCGTCGCTGGACAATACACCACCTCCTCCATGCAAGCGGACTCAAGCGCACGCACCCACGACGAATTGGTCATTCTCTTTGCAGCCGCCAACGAAGGCGTGGATGCAAACATGGACGGCGAAATCGACCTTGATTCCATGGGGAGCCCGGCCACCGCCAAGAACGTCCTCACCGTCGGAGCGAGTGAAAACAACCGTGGCAACATGACCTGGACCTGGGGCAGCAGCGACTACGGCTCACCCATTTCGACCGACCGTTTGGCCGACAATCCTGACGGGATGGCCGCCTTTTCCTCCCGTGGACCCACCGATGACGGTCGCCTCAAGCCCGATTTCTCGGCCCCCGGCACCATGATTCTCTCTGCCAAATCACGAAGCACATCATCGGTTGGCTGGTTGGCCCACAACGCCAGCTACACCTACATGGGCGGCACCAGCATGGCCACGCCACTGACCGCTGGCGCCTCCGCGCTTCTGCTTCAACACCTCATGGATAACCTCGGAGAAACCAACCCTACCTCCGCTCTTGTCAAGGCCATCTTCACGGCCAGCGCCCACGACATGACGGGGCAATACTCCTCTTCCACCAACGGGGCTGGTGAAGCCGCTCCCAACAACCACGAAGGATGGGGCAGAATCAACATGTCTCAAGCCATCAACACCTCGTATTTGCAAGGCCACTCGGTGACCACCAACGCTGATTCAGGGTGGTCCTTCATCGTCCCTGCCAGTGCAGATGACATCAACATCGCCTTGACGTGGACCGACCCTGCGTCAACACCCTCCGCCTCAACCAACCTTGTCAACGACGTTGATTTGGCCCTCAAAAGTCCCTCCGGAACCTGGACCAACGTGAGTAACAACCTCGACAACCTCCGAGGCGTGACGTTAGCCTCACCCGCTCAGGGAACCTGGGAACTGCACGTCGTTGGTAGCAACATCCCGACTGGCCCGCAATTCTTTGCTGTCGCCATGACGGGTGACTACGATTTGAGCAATTTGACCCAAGACGGAGACCTTGACGGCTACGAAGACGATGATGACGATTGCAACACCACCGCAGGCACCTCAACCGTCGACCGCACCGGTTGCCCTGACACGGACGGCGATGGCTACTCCAACCCCGACGGAAGTTGGACGGTCAACGACGGCGCTGACGCCTTCCCCAGCGAAACCACGCAATGGGCCGACCAAGACTACGATGGCTACGGAGACAATGCAGCCGGCGTCCAACCCGACGCTTGTGTTGCAGCTGCAGGCAATTCAACGGCGGACCGATATGGATGCGGGGACGATGACGGCGACGGATATTCCAACCCGGACGGTTCGTGGACCACAGCCAACGGGGCCGATTCATGCACCAGCGTAGCCGGTTCATCGAGCCAAGACCGAAACGGATGCGCCGATCAAGACAGCGACGGGTACTCCGATCCAGACGGCTCTTGGGGCACCACGAACGGTGCTGACGCGTTCCCAACCGACGACACACAGTGGGCCGACGCCGATAACGACGGCTACGGCGACAATCCACCTCCTGCGACGACGGGCGATGGATGTCCAAGCGTGAACGGCGATTCAGACCAAGACCGCTATGGATGCACCGATACCGACGGCGATGGTTATTCCGACCCCGACAGCGGGTGGACCGTGGCCAACGGAGCCGACGCATTCACCTCCGATGCCACACAATGGGCCGACGGCGATGCTGATGGCTACGGAGACAACGCCTCGGGCAACAGCCCAGATGCCTGCCCAACACAACATGGAACCTCAACCGAAATGGGCCGCTTGGGATGTGCAGACAGCGATAGCGACGGTTATGCTGACCTGGATGATGCTTTCCCGAACGAAGCCACACAATGGGCGGATGCTGACGGTGATGGCTACGGCGACGAAGCCACTGGATTCGAAGCGGATGCATGCCCGAGTACCATGGGTTCGTCAAGTCGAGACCGCTTCGGTTGCCCCGACAGCGATAGCGACGGTTCCTCGGACGCCGATGTGAACTGGACCACGGCGAACGGAGCCGACATCGCCCCAAACGACAGCACTCAGTGGGTCGACGCTGACGCCGACGGATACGGCGACAATCCGCTGGGAACCAATGGAGACCAGTGCCCATCGGTCGCAGGAACCTCGACGGCTGACCGACTTGGCTGCCCGGACACCGACGGTGATGGATACTCCGACCCGGACAGCGGATGGACCGTTGACGATGGCGCAGACGCCTACCCCAACGACCCGAACCGCTGGGGCGACAACGATGGCGACGGTTATGACGACGGCCTCGACGACGATTGTCCAACGTTGTATGGCACCTCTATGCACGACCGAAAGGGTTGTCCAGATCAAGACGGCGATGGGTATTCCGACCCGGACAGTGGGTGGACCACGGCCAACGGAGCCGACGCCTTCATGACCGATTCGACTCAATGGAACGACACGGATGGCGATGGATACGGCGATAACGCAGCGGGTTCTGTCCCGGATGCCTGTCCCAATGTCTACGGAGAGTCGTGGCAAAACGGAACCTACGGATGCCCGGATACCGACCAAGACGGTTGGAGCGATTCAGAAGACACCCATCCTGGCGACCAAACGCAATGGGCGGACGTTGACGGTGATGGCTACGGGGATAACCCCGGAGGAACCAATCCGGATGCGTGCCCGACACAACCCGGTAATTCAACGCAAGGAAACCGACTGGGATGCTTGGACAACGATGGTGATGGATGGGACAACACCATCGATGCCCTTCCTGACCTCCCCACACAATGGCTTGACCAAGACGGAGACGGTTACGGCGACAACGCCACTGGCCTCCTACCGGATGCCTGCCCCGGCGAGGCTGGAACCTCAACGATTGGATTGTATGGCTGTGTGGACGACGATGGTGATGGGTATGCGAACCTCACGGATGATTTCCCCAACGACCCGACCCGTTTCATCGACAGCGACAGCGACGGTTACGACGATGCTGAAGACGCCTGTCCAATGATCACAGGCAACTCAACAACCGACCGCGTGGGTTGCCTCGACAGCGATGGAGATGGTGTCTCTGACTCCACTCTTCCGATCGGCAATGCAAGCGGATGGAACGCTTCAGACGGCGCCGATGCTTTCCCCTTCGACCCGACCCAATCCACAGATAGCGACCAAGACGGATACGGCGATAACGCGGCCGGATTCCAGCCGGACGCCTGCCCCGCCACTGCAGGGACCTCCAACGTTGACCGATTCGGATGTGCGGACGATGACGGCGATGGGACTTCCGATGCGAACGATGCCTTCCTTGGCGAACCCACACAATGGACCGACAGCGATGGCGACGGCTACGGCGACAACCCCAACGGAACCCAGCCCGATGCTTGCGTTATCACTCCAGGTACCTCCTCATTGGATGTCTACGGTTGTGTTGACGGCGACGGCGATGGGGCAAGCGACGGCAGTGACCTCTGGCCTGCCGACGGCACGCAATGGTTCGACAGCGATGGCGATGGCTACGGCGACGAGCCGACGGGCACCGACGGAGACGCCTGTCCAAACGATGCTGGCACATCCACGGCTGGAGCCACTTTCGGCTGCCCCGACCAAGACGGTGACGGGTGGTCTGACCAACAAGACGAATTCCCAGAACAACGAAGCCAATATTCGGACAACGATGGCGATGGTTACGGCGACAACGCCACCTTGGGCGCCTTCAAGCCCGACCACTGGCCCAACGATTCATCTCGAAATTCAGCCGAAGCCAGCATGACGTGCAGTGAGAACACCATCGAGGTTGACCTCGCAGCAAGTGGATGGTTCACCTTCTCATGCACGGTGACCACTTCGATGAGTTCCGCCTTTGCGGCCAACCTCGAGTGGACAGCTACGGCGAGCATCGTGGGTGAATCCTCAGAACACTTCCTGACGTTTACCTCTGCGAGTGGCAATTCTCAAATTGCTTCGTTGTCGGGTTACGCCCAAGATGTGGGGAACCATCAGTTGCTCCTCACTACCT
This sequence comes from Methanobacteriota archaeon, assembly GCA_002704515.1. Lineage (GTDB taxonomy): Archaea > Thermoplasmatota > Poseidoniia > Poseidoniales > Poseidoniaceae > Poseidonia. Next base: position 41,396 of record PAGK01000027.1, on the reverse strand, counting down.
CCGAACCAGGAGCAGCCAACCCCATGGACACGGTGACGGTGGTCATCCAAGCAATTGATTCCAACGCCCCGGTTGAGATTGAAGACGAGGCTGAAGGTTCAATGGTCGACGCGTTGGCCGACAGCACCATCCTTCAGGCAGCGCTAGCAGGATTGGTGTTGTTCGTCTTGATGGGGACGCTGATGATTCGGGGTCAGAGCCGCAGCATACGCGACCAAGAGCGGCGAATGGAACGGGCGATTGAAATCCGTCAGAACCGAGGGTTCACGGATGTACCAAGCAGAGAACTCATTCAGCAACAGCACGTAGAACCTCGCCGTGAACGAAGCAGTTCAATGTTTGATGACTTTCGACGGTCTCGCTGAACCACAGAGGTGAACCGATTCCCTCAAAGAGGAGGGGCTTGTCGTCGGGACTACCACACTGCGGATATGGTGAAGTGGTTATCATCTGAGGTTTCCAACCTTATGTCGTGGGTTCGACTCCCGCTATCCGCACCTTTCTTGATGAACCAAGACGAATGTTTCACGGGGCATCATCTCGCAAGCATCAAAGGCTCAGCCCACGAGGGAAGGGCGTTAATCATCGGGTGATGTCATGGATTTTCTTTCACTTTGTTTGCTGACACTTTGGTTGTACCTGCCCGGCTTCCTTGCCAACACCTTCGCTATGATGTGGGGGAAATGGTTGCCAAAAACCGGATATGGGCCCTGGCCCATTGACGGAGGAAGGGTGTTATCTGACGGAAACCGCATGCTTGGGGACGGCAAGACATGGAACGGTCTCATCGGCGGCTCGCTCACCTCAGGTTTGCTGTGCATGCTGATCGCCTCATCCGTTTCCACGGGCACGCTTGACGCAGTCTTTGAGGACGGCGCCACGGTCTTCGCCCACCCCTTGATTGGTGCGGAAGATGCATGGTTCTACATTGGAGGCGCCAATGGAGCAGCGTTCATTTTGGGATCGTTCCTTGGATTTGCGTGCTTGCTCGGGGACAGCACGGGCTCGTTCTTCAAACGCCGTCGGGGACTCAAGCGAGAAGGAGATATTTCTTCCAAAGCTCCGCTGCTTGACACCCTCCCCTTTGCCATCATGGTCTTTCTTTTGGGCCAGCTTTTCTTGGGGCCCTCCGTTCTTGCAGCCGAGGAACTGCGCCTTCCCATGCTGGCACTTGTAGCCATCACGCCCATTCTCCACCGTTCATTCAACCTCATCGGCTACAAAATTGGATGGAAGGACGTCCCGTACTGACGGACGGACTTCAATCCNCGATTCATCAACCAGCCACGCCTAGGGGCNGAACGAAACTTCATGTAGAAAATGAAATGAAAATNTAACATGGATGCTGNCGCGCCGGATTTATCGGGGGAAACTTCCNACGANGTAACCCGGTTATCACCCAAATGGGGCATCCTTCTTGGAATTCTGTTCGCTTACGGCGAGATGATCCTCCGTCTTCTTTCAGGGAAGGACCTCGTCGATTCGGTATGGCCTCACGCCGTTCGCTCGCTCGAGTGGACCCTTCGCTTACGTGCATCACCGACATTGACCCTTTCCTTGTTCCTGGTGGTGGGTGCNGCAGCGTTTGGATTGCGAAGCCTTGTGAAAACAGCACCTCCAAGAGCCGCTTGGCTGGCCCTTCCTTATGCGGCCTNAGGGTTGCTNCTCGGGCTGATCTCCCTCCATTTTTTGTTGGACGTGTTTTANCTTCGTGGAGCNTTCCTCATGCTGCCAACCCTCATGGGTTGGGCACTTGCTTGTTTGCTGATTGCACTCGGTGGACCTCCTACCCTGCGCTCGCCGGGCGAAACAAGCGTATCAGCAACCAGAGNGTTTCACGTGCTCGGGGTGTTTTTTGCGGCCTGGTTGGTCATGCCGGGAGTTCCAGCACTCGCCGGCTTTGCGCCAACGCCTCCTGCTGCCCCCGCCATGGGATACGGCTCGGTTCCAGGCCCTTACACTCTGGAGCAATACCGGTCGCCCTATGCCTTGCCCGATGAGGTCACCNATGTGCAAGGCCACTTGGAAGACGATGTCGAATTCAGCGTTTACGTGACGCTCCCCAACCTCCCTGAAGATTTGCCCATCTCNCAACTCCCATTNGCGGTNCTCCTCCATGGATTTGGCTACCCAGACATNGATGCCTANCAAGGNTGGATNTCTCACCTCGGAGCGAAAGGAATCGCTGTNGCGTTCATCCAGTACCCNTCCGANCTCCGACCAGCAGGGTATGAAGAACACGAGGCCACCTACGATGAAGGCATGTCCGATTACCTCCAACATACCTACCGTGATCTGGCTATCCACGCTGGACTTGACCATCTTGAGGACATTCTTTTGGGAACGGAGCGGGAAGCACAGCTCGAAGANCATCTGGGCGATGTTCGGGTTGACCCATCGTCCCTTTGGGTTGGCGGACACAGCCTTGGGGCAGCCTATACCTTCCTTTCACTGGATTCCGCCTTGGAACGAGGTTGGGGCNCACATGCCCTCGTGGTNGCCCTNGAAGCNCCNGCNAGTCGACCCATGCAGGCCTCCCTTCAACCGAACCTCTCNTNGATNCCTGAGGANACCTTGGTCCAAATCGGNGTTCCTCAAGATGACATGAGCGTGGGCATGTGCCCTGGAGCGTTTCATCAGCGGATGTTCAATGCGCTGCTGCCAACCGACCGAAACCAATTGATTGAGATTCAATCTGACCACTACGGCTACCCTCGTTTGGTGGCAAGCCACTACCTCCAAACCGACCCTGTACGGGACACGCTGTCCGATTGGAGCTTTTACCGCCGCATCGACGCCCAAGCGGATTACCTCGTCGCCCATGGACGAAACGACACGTTCACCGCTGACTGGGCCTTCCAGTACATGACGGACGAAACCATGCTCACAGGGATGGGGGAATGGTCCGATGGCACCCCCGTTTTACCCTTGATTTGGCATCGAAATGCCATCGAGGACGTACGAGCGTTTCAGGACTGCAATTGAGAACACATCTTCAAATGTCAATGGGGGAACAGAGAAGCATGACCGAGGGAACCGTTTCCACCGATGTGAAGTCGTTGTGGAAGTGGATTGGCGGCTCTGCCTTCCTCGCTTCCATGTGCTGTTTCCCAAGCATCGTCTTGGTGTTCTTTGGCTTGGCAAGCGTTTCGAGCGCCGCAGCCCTGTCCAATGATTTGTATTGGGGCACCAACGGCATGGGATGGTTTCGCCCGACCCTCCTGACGTTGAGCACGGCCTTCGTCATTACAGGCTTAGTCCTGTATTTTCGCAACAACGGCATCTGCACCCTCAATGAAGCCCGTCGGCAACGAAAACGCATCATCAACACCTCGCTAATGGTGCTAACGTTGGCCTTTGTCGCCTACATCGTGCTCAATTTCGTGATTCTCACGGAACTGGGTGTTGCCCTCAACCTCCCATGGGAGAGCAGCCGGCTGTGGAATTGATCAAGCCCCTTTGCGTTGGGTCTTGCAACCGACGCCCCAGTTTGGATCAGCCTGCATCGCCAACCGAGTCTCCTCCAACATCCGTTCTTCCGGGTCGCTTCTTGATGGCTCTACGGAACGTGAGGCGAGAGAGAGATGATACCCTTCATCTGTCCAATAAACCAATTGAATTTTTGAATTTTCAATTGAAATATTTTTAATTCCTACTCCAATTGGAATTTCAATTTCACGCGGATTGAGCCGCATCCCTAGGCCCAAGCACTTCTGCACAGCTTCTTTCCCTGTCCAGGCCTGAAAAACATGTTGAGGCGAGACCCTCAGTGAATCCAATTCCCCCCCTTTGGCCATCATGTCATAGGCATTTTCGGCCAGCCTACGGTCAAGAGGTTCGGCATCCAACCCCACCGCACGCCCAGAATGGGTCAGAGCGAGAAAGGCCATGCCCCCGCTGTGGGTGATGGAAAAGTTAGGCAGATCCGTCCGCTTCCACACACCTTGAATGTAGACGAGGGAGGGAGCCCGATGCTCATCACGGACCACTTCAACCACCGACAAGTCGTTCACACCCCATTCCCTCAATGCTTGACCGAGTAACCAGCGTCCAGTCAAGTGTTCATGCCTTCGTTTATTGGTGACGAAGGTGGCGACTTCAGCCGGTTGAGCCAACGGAACATCGGCAAGCTGCCAATCATCGACCCGGGTTGCAAGAAGGGTTACATCTGTTCCATCCGGCGGCGTGAGTTCAATCACTTCCGGGGCTTGCATGCAGCACGCCTCATCGCTCAAGCGCAAAGCGTTGTTCCTCGGCAACGTTGGCCATCGCTTTCAATCGCAGGCCTTTGAGGGCCAGAACTGGAGCATCGTCTTCGCCAACCACCAACACATCGTGCACCGTGGTGCCATCCTCGAGTGAATCGATTTGCAAGGTGCGCAAGCGCAGAACCTCCTCTGCTTCAGGCACACGAAGCATGGTGGACCATGCAATGCCAACTGGAAGGCTGCTGTATCCAAGAACTTCCATGGCGACAAGTCCAGCGTTTTGGAAACCTGCCTCAANGAGCATCGGAAGGGCCTCAAGGAGCACACCNTCACCGTGTTGCTCCAGAGCAAATTGGTCGGTGGCAGGCAATTGGTGCCGCATGAGAGCTCGTCCGTCAATACCAGGNTGGTCGGCGTCGCCGACGCCGCCGAGAACACCTCCATGGGATTGGAAACGAGGGCCGTGGAAGTAGCGGTCATAGATGAACGAAGGAGGATGGATGAGGTCGCCCTCAGGAGGGGTACCGATCGAGGGTAAGGCCTCAACTTCACGTTGGAGGAAGGGCCGCAAATCTTCTCGTTTCTCCACAAGGCGCACCAAGGCCTCGTGGTGCTCACGCTCTCCGAAGACTTCGCCCTTCGAATTCGCCAGGTCAGAAATGAGGCGGCATCGAACCCACGTCATGTCGTCTTTGGTTCGTTCTACGACGGCCTCAATACGAACCGTCATCGGCCCCTTGAGGAGTTTGACCGGCAAACCAAAGCTGACCTCCTCAAACCCGGCAAGGCAGGCAGTTGGTTGCAACAGAAGCGAGGTTTGGGCAAACATCTCGAGGGCCATAACACCTGGATGATAGGGCACACCCTCAATGGCGTGGTCGAGCAGGAAGGGATGGTCTTCGGTCGAGAGGGTCGTCTGCGTCATTAGGCGAACGCCTTCATCCAACGAGAGAACCTTGTCAACGAATGGAAACCGAGAGGGGTCGGCGATGGTGGCGGCCATTTGGGGAGGGAGTTTGAGGGGCGCTTCTCGAAACGACGAGAAGGTGTCCATCTGACCAAGTGAGCCGCATCCCAGCACGCGTCGCTTCCCGCCTTGAAGGGCCTCTGCGACGAAGATTGATACGCCATCTTGTACCGCCAATGTCTCAATACCAGCAGCCTCGAAGACCGCTTCAATTGACCCACGGGTGGCCATGCCCACGTCGCGCCATCCGGTCCACCCGATGGCCACGGCTCGGCAATCCGTTGTCGCCGTTAGCCGAGCCATCTCGGCATCCAGCACGGAGTTCGCTGCAGCGTAATCGGTTTGACCACCGTTGCCAAACCGACCGGCTACGCTGGTGAAGCAGCATGCAAATTCAGGAACTTCACGGCCCGAAGCGACCACCGCTGACAAAAGGGCTCTCCATCCATCGACCTTTACGCGTACCACGCGGTCAAAGACCTCGTAGCCTTTGTCGGCGACCAACTTCGAATCTTCAAGTCCAGCGCCGTGGACCACACCCGTGATTGGTCGACCGAGGGATGAACCAAGTTCCTGAAGCGCCGATTGGTCCATGACGTCTACAGAATGGTAGGTCGCATGGTTGCCCGTTTGTTCAATAGCGTCCAGGGTCAAGTAAACATCACGGCTTCGCGTGAATTTTTGCCAGGCATTGTTCCATTCAACCATGGTTACTTTACCGCTCTCACTCGCGCCGATCAAACGTTCTCGGAGAGCGTTCTTTTCCTGTTCCAATTGATCCTCAGACCAATCAATCCATGACGACGTGGTTTCNATAAGGTTGGANCGACCAAGAAGTTCGAAATGAGCCCCAGCGTTTAGGCTGGCCCCAGCCACACCGATGATGGAGGCTGCTGTGACACCTGAGCCACCACCTGATACCAACCAGGTGTCTTTGCCGGTGAGCGGCTTGACTTCATCCACCACGTCCTCGGCGAACGCCACNAAGGCCCAACGNCGACCGTCCCGGTCAAGAGCGACCTCAACCTCTCCAGCGAGGCCAAACACATCATCTTCGATGCGTTTTGCNGCCTCGTGCTCATCGAGGACGTACTCGGGATGNAGGTCCAATGCACGGCACCGAAGGTCAGGGCGTTCAAAGGCGTACGACTTGGTGATGCCGCTGGCAGCGCATTGCACTGCATTGAAGCGGTCGCCGATGTTGCCATGACGGCCGTCCATTGATGTCACNGAGGCGATGAAACCTGGTGTGTCGCTCGCCATTCGTCCACCCAATTCCTTGAGCAGACCAAACCAACCATGGCCAGCAAGCGCAATTTGAGACGAAGGATAGGCGTCTTGGAGCCAATCCTCTGAAGCCAACTTGAGCGGTGCCATGTGAACCATGCCNCCAATCGTCGTGCCCTCGAGCTGGTCAGCAATCCATGCCAGATGCTCCGGTTGTTCTGGGTCGGCTCGGTAAACGGTGCGACCACCTTCGTCGTGGCGGGATGCATCCCGAATGCGGCTTTCAAAACCGATACGAACAGCTTGGAGGCCACGTGCTTCCATTCGTTGACAGAAGGCTTCTGCAATTCCCCANCCGTCATCNGAAACCACGACGGTGCCGGATACACTGAGCGGAGANGGGACACCCGGACAAGCTTCGATTTCCACTTGCCAACGACGTGTGCCCGCTTGNTGTGAAGCCGGTTGTTCAACTGGCTCGTCTAAAGAGACTGAAGCCTCGATTTCGGCTGAGGCGGCGGCCTGCGCGGGTTCGATTTCAGGTCCGGCTCCGGCTCCACCTTGCATTTTGACGATGTAAGAGGTGAAATGGTTCAGCGTTGGGTGGTCGGCAAGAACGAAATCCTCGTCAACGGGCAAGCTAAACCGGTCTCGAATCTCGGCCATAATTTCCGCTTGTTTCACGGTATCAATGCCGAGTTCCCCTTCGAGGTCCTGATCCATTTCGATGAAGTCTGCTGGATAACCCGTATGGCTGACCACCACCGAAACCAACACGTCTTCAATCTCGGGGTTCGAACCTTTCTCAGCCGCAGGAGGCAAGGTTGGTTCAGAGGGCGTTGGCGCAGGAGACGCCGGGGCAGGAGCAGGGGCAGGTTCACTTGCCGGCGCTGGGGACGATGCTGAGGACGGCGATTGACCCTTCATTCGTTGGATGTAGCCAATCATATGGTTCAACGTCGGATGGTCCGACAACACGAAATCCTCGTCGATGGGCAAGTCAAACCGATCTCGAATGTCCGCCATGATTTCGGCTTGTTTCACGGTATCAATGCCCAATTCACCCTCCAGATCTTGGTCAAGTTCAATGAAGTCAGCAGGATACCCCGTGTGCTCAACGACCACGGCGACCACCGTTTCGGTCATGCCAGCATCGTCCACCGGTGAGGCCGCAGGTGCAGCAGCAGCGGGTGCAGGAGAAGGTTGGATTTCTTCAATCACGGGCTCCGTAGGCGAAGGGGTCAGTTCAGCAGGCGATGGAACCGAGCCGCCTCCAGTCATGTGTTGAATGTAGCCAATCATGTGGTTGAGGGTTGGATAATCAGCCAACACGAAGTCTTCATCGACGGGCAAATCAAACCGGTCGCGGATATCGGCCATGATTTCGGCTTGCTTCACCGTGTCAATGCCCAACTCACCCTCAAGGTCCTGGTCGAGTTCAACAAAGTCGGCAGGGTAGCCCGTGTGGTTGACAACGACTTCAATCACGGTTGAGACCATTGATTCATCGTTGACCACCGGCGGTGCTGCGACCGTTTTCGCAGGCGAAGGAGCCGCGGGAACAGAGGGTTCAGGTTCTGCTGAAGCCGGTTCAGCCGGTGCGTGCGAGATTGATGGTTTTCCTTCCCAAGGTGCTGTGGCAGGCCAAGCATCACCTTGGACGCCGCCGTGGAGGTTGTCATCGCCGTTGACGTAAGCGACGAGTTTGTTTTGCAGGACGCGCATGACAACCTCGTCCGTACCGGCGAGGTTGCGCGCCCAAGCGAGCAACTTGGCTCCGTCAATGCGATCTCCTTCAACGGGCCAACGGCGCATCAAGGAAAGAGCGATTTGTGAGCCAAAACCGGCAGCGAAGCGGAGACCGAACTCCAATTCAGGGTAGTCTCCCCCTTTTGATAAATTCAAATCTCCGAGTTCGGGGTCGTTTTCTTTATGATTGGCAATGGGTGGAATCCGTCCAGTTTTCAAACCGTAGAACATGCTGGCGTCTTCAATGCCAACCGCCATTGGATGTCCGGTGAATCCTTTCGTGTTGGCGATCACCAGTTGATTGGTCGAATCTCCGAAGGTGTCTCGCAGCGCCTTGACTTCGGATTGAGCCGAACCTCCGCGGGCTGGCGTGTAAGTTTCATGGGAAAAGAAGACCGTGTTGGGTGCCATGGCGTGGCGATCAAGTCCCCATCGTCGTTCCATGTCCGTCATGAATCCATTGACCACTTGCCCCACGTGTTCAACGTCCAATCGAGTTCCGTGATAAGCGGAATTAGCCGTCGTGGAACCCAAGAATTCAGCAATGGGTTGAACACCACGTTGCTGAGCTTCGGAATTTCGCTCAACGACGAAGGCGGCAGCCCCCATTCCGAGAATCAAACCGTTTCGACGTCGGTCAAACGGAAGGGCAGTTTCCTCAACCACGTTGTTGGTGGCTGCGGCCCCGGAGGCTGCGAAGCCTCCGGCAATCCATTCCCACATGTCATCGCCGGTAACATCGTCGCCGCTGATGATCACCACGCGGTCAACCCGGCCAGCATCGAGCCAATCTTCGGCGACGCCAAAGGCTGCTGTGGCGGAGGCACATGCAAGGTTGATGGTCGTGTTGGGGCCGCGAATACCGGTGTATTGGGCAAATTGTGAATGGCCCATGTTGAGCGTCTGGAAGAGATATCGGCGGTCAAATCGGCCTTCGCCGTCATCGCCATTGCCCTTGGCGTGCTTGAGCCCCATCTGCAGACCAGGGAAGCAAGAAGAAAAGACGATACCCGTTCGTTCGCGTTGTATTTGGGGGACTTGCCAATTTCGAATCAAGCGAAGTCCACCCTTGCCAATCTGCTCAACGGGCGTCAGTGGAATACCGGCGTCTCGTAGAGCAAGCAAACCTGCTGCCACGGCCAATTGCGTGCTGATGTCCCATGCAAGAATGGCCTTCGGATCAATTCCAAACTCTTCGGCGAGGTCAAAGGCGCCCTTGAGACCAGCCAATTGTGGAATGTCACCAAACACTTTGGCTTGGTCCATGTTGACCGAACCGTCACGGCCTTTGATGAGACGGACGATGTTTTTGTCAAGGAGACGCTGTTTGTATTCATCGGAAACTTCGCTGATGCAAGTTTCGCCTCGGACGAGTTTCTCAAAGGCATCCTCTGAAAACACACGGTCCATACCAGGCAAACCAAGCGAAACCCCCGTGACGACGTACGGGTCCACGTCGCGACGTGAAGTGGTTTGGAGCGCCCCGACCGTTTGAACGGGGACGGTCTTGAACGATGAAGGAGCTGAAACCGTAGCCATGGGCGCCCACGAAGTTGGAGGGGTACGGACCCAGCGGTTGAGGTCGCCCGCTGTGACAGCCGCGGACCCGTCAAATTCCGGGTCAACTTGTGCCTCCGAAGCAATGGTGGAGGCCACACTTTGCACCTGTTGAGCTGTGAGGCCTAGGCCTTCGATCAACGAGACATGCCCGTGGCAGAACGAAGCGGGATACCCACTGTACCGAGCGATGCGATCGCCAACATAAGCACGCACGGCTCGGTCTTTAGCGAAGTCAGAATCCATCGGACCGGCTTGAACGGAGACCGTTGCCACTGCAGCGGAAGCACCGCTGCCCGGCAGTGGGCGGGCTCGTGTTCGGAGCGATTCCAACGCTGCTGTGGTGTTTGAAGCCGAGACGGTGCTTGCCGTTCTGGCCTCAATTGGACCGGCTTTGAAACCCGCTTGCAAAGCATCGGAATCCAACGCTGGCCAAACCGGCGGCCGACCAGCGAGGGCAAGTGCTCCAATGGCCGTCATGAAACTTGCAATGCCACCCTGCTTTGGGTGGTTGGTCATGATGGGGACGTGGGGTTTGTCTTCGAGAATCTGCATGGCAAACATCGTCAGAGCCCGCTTTGGTCCAACCTCGACAAAGAGACGGCCGCCGTTTGAATACATCGTTTCGATCTGTTTCGTCCACTCAACCGATGAGGCCATTTGGGGAGCGAGTTTCTCAAGGATTGATGCTTTGGAATCTTCGCCTTCGGTCGGGTAGAATGTTCCGTCAACGTTGGCCGTAATGGGCACCGATGGCCATCGAATTTCAAGTCCTTCCAAGAAACGACGCAACGGCTCATTCGCCGGAGCTACAATGCGGGAATGGAAGGCATGCGAGGTCGCCAAAGGCATGCATGAGAAACCCTGCGCCTCGAAGGCGGCCATGGCCGCCTTAACCGGTTCCGTTTCGCCCGCAATCACCGTCATTTTGGGAGAGTTCTTGTTGGCCGCAATCACATAACCGTCCGTTGCTTCAAGCACGGCTTCAACCGCAGCGTACGGGGCGGTCACGCTTGCCATGAGTCCTTTGTCATCAATTTCGACCGCACCCATCTCTGTGCCTCGGGCGGCAGCAGCCCGCAAAGCACCGTCCATGTCAAGAATACCAGATGACATCAAAGCGGCGTATTCGCCGAGGGAATGCCCAGCGACCATGTCGGGAGCGTGCCCGTAGGCTTGGAGCGTGCGCTCGATGGCCAAATCGGCCGTCAACATCGCCGGTTGTGTGTATTCGGTTTGCTTGAGTTTGTGTTCTGCTTCCTTGAGTTCTTCTTTGGAAAGGGACGAACGCAAGACAAATCCGGAGAGGGTTTCACCGCCCAAGACATCAACCATGGTTTCGTCTGCTTGACTCCATACGTCCGAAGGGGCCGTGAAACGTTGAACCAAATCGGCGGTCATACCGACGTATTGGCTTCCTTGGCCAGGATACATGTGAACGGTTTTCGCCTCTGGAGGCATCGGAGGTTGGTCGGTGATGAGGACGCCTTGGGCTTGAAGGAAGCCCCATTTTTCGGCGTCCATCATGGCTTGACCTGCGAGGGCCTGGCGCTTCGAAAATTCTGCCCAAGATGTGGCAACCAATGCCATTCGGAAAGGTGCCTCGGCATCGAAGGTTTGGCTAGCGTGTTGGAGTGCTTCTGAAAGACGGCGTCCCTTCGGATCGTCGTCAAACAAGGGACCACTAAATGAGGTGTTGGCCAACGCCTCATGCAATCCGTTCAAGGATGAGGCGGAAAGGAGTAAGACGCCTCCTTCAACAGCCTTGAGGTCATCATGAGTCATGGTTGCAGGAAGTGTGCCATCGAAAATGGAGGGTGCTGATGCACCCTGGCCGCTGTAAGCAGCCCACCGTTGGTCCCAATCGGCGGCAAGCGGAGCATGGAAATCGGGCTCGTAGCCCTCGAGAGCGATGTGGAAATTCGTCCCACCAAAGCCGAAGGCCGACACGCCTGCTCGACGTGGATGCTGGGCTGGACGGGGCCATTCCAAAGGTGAAGTGGGGACAAAGAACGGAATGTTGGACCAATCAACGGTTGGATTGGGAGTTTCGAAATTGGCACTTGGAGGAATGGTTCGATGGTGCAGGGCCATGACCGATTTCATGATGCCTGCGATGCCTGCGGCTGCTTTGAGGTGGCCAATCTGCGATTTGATTGAACCCACAGCGATGTTGCCGGCTCCTTCGATTCCAGTCCACAGACGAGACAACGTGGACAATTCAGTGGCGTCGCCGACCTTTGTTGATGTGCCGTGCGCCTCAACCAATTCAACGGATGAAGCTGGATACCCCGCCTGGCTGTAGGCGCGGGCGATGGCTTGGATTTGGCCGCGTTGACTTGGAGCCGTGATGCCTTTGCCTCGCCCATCGGACGAACCACCAATTCCTCGTATTACACTGTAGATTTCATCTCCATCTCGAATGGCATCACTCAGTCGTTTGAGCACCATCACACCGGCACCTTCGCCCATAACGAAACCGTTCGCTCGAGCATCAAAGGGGGAAGAATGGGTCGGTGAGAGCGCTCCAATTGCTGAAAATTTAGCAAAAGTAGCCGGATCCATGGTCCGATCGGTTGCTCCAGCCAGCATCACGTCCACCTGTCGCGTTTGAAGCAAGCGGCATGCATCCAAGACCGCCGCCATCGACGAGGCGCAGGCGGCATCCATGGCATGGTTTGGTCCCTGCAGGTCAAGGAGATTGGCGACTCGGCCTGAAACGACGTTGGCCAGTTCTCCGGGCATGGTGTCCTCGTCCACCCGCGGCGTGCCTTCGAGCATGGATTCCTTGAAGGACGCTTCATTTCCATCAGGCATCCCGTGTTCCTTGGCGAGGGTAGCCGTGTGGTTGGACCACACTCGAAGGTTGGACAGGTTTCGATTTTCACCACCCAAGGCGTTGGCAAAAACCACGCCAGTGCGTGTACGGTCGATGTCCTTGGCTTCGCCGTCATAACCTGCATGCTCGATGGCGTCGGCCGAAACCGAGACCGCCCACAGTTGGCATGGGTCAATTTGAGGAAGGGTTCCGGGCGGTTGTCGCCAGCGGCGCCAATCAAATTCTGCATCGGAGACGAGCGCTCCAATCTTGGCGTAGGAATACCCTTCGGTGTGATTGCCAGGGCCGCCTTCTTTCCAGAAATGGTTGAGCGGTCCCGGCCAGCGATCATCGGGCAGGGGACGGATGCTCACTTTCGCATCAAGCACGTTTTGCCAAAAGGCTTCGATGTCGGTAGCATCCGGCATCAGGGCACCCAGACCAATCACCGCAATGGGCTCAAAGGGCCCCTGGTCAATTCCTTCGCAAGGTTTGCCGTCTTCTGTGGTTAAGGTCATGATCGCACCTCAGTTCATAATGCTCTCTGGCACCATGGTGATCGAATACCCAGCATCGACGTAGATGCATTGCCCCGTAACGCCAGCTGCAAGTGGGCTCGCAAGCCACAAGGTTGCTCCTGCGACGTCATCCTGGCTGACGTTTCTTCGCAAGGGTGCGTTGGCCTCAACGTGGTCAAGAATTCGGTCGAAACCTGGAATGCCGCTCGCTGCAATGGTCCGAATAGGACCGGAAGAAATGGCATTCACACGATGACCCTCTGGGCCAAGGTGGCAAGCAAGTTCCCGAGTCCAGCATTCCAGCGCTGCCTTGGCCATGGACATGATGCCGTAACTTGGAACGAAGCGGTTGGAGGCGGCGTACGTGAGCGTGATGGTGGACGAGCCGTCGTTAAGATAAGGGAGAGCGTGCTTCAGACATCGCTGAAGTGAATTCGCAGAGATGGTCATCGCCGTGTTGATGTCTTCATCTTCCACGAACAGAATGGGGCGATCAAAGCACGACCGCGGGGCGAAGCCGATGGCATGGACGAGGATGTCGGCCTTTTTCCCAGGATGCTCAGCGGCAAAGGCCGTGAAAAATTCCTGCGTCGTAGCGTCCGAAGCAACGTCCAGAGGATAGAAACCTCCAATCTCCGGGAGCTCGTCTTTGAGTTTGAAGACACGGCTCATAAATCGCTTCTGGTACCCCAAATACAAGGTCACGCCAGCAGCTGCCAATTGCTTGCAAATCGCCCAAGCAATCGAATCTTCACTGGCCACACCAAACACAAAGGCCGTTTTCCCATTCAGTCCAAGCATGAAATTCCTCCTTGGGGATTAAGTGTAGTGCGCTACACCTAGCCTTTGAGTGTTGCCTAGAAAATCGTGTCACATCGGCCGAGTTCACGACGGTGACAAAAAGGCCGAAATCAGCCTTCAAAGGTCGGCGAAGACGTCGTCGAATTCGTCATCCTCATCTTCCGAGAAAAGGTCGTCCAATTCAGACAGGTCCAAGTCGTCATCCTCGTCCTCTAATTCGTCCTCCATGTCAACGGGAGGGACATAGACGGGTTGTGCATTGGCACGTCGTCGAAGCGTACGAGCGAGAGCGACGATGAAAATCAATCCGAACAAGACAGCAGCAGCGATGCTCCCGTACATGACGACAGTGTCCTTGTCCACTTCTTCCAAGCCGCCACCAAGGCCACCTGCCGAACTGCTCGCTTCAAGCTGAACAGAAATGGTCACCTCGCTCACTGGAGCATCGTTGTCGTTTCCACTTTCAGCTTGGAAGATGACTTGGTAGCGAGCATCTTCAGCCAAATCAGAAGGAGCCCGAATCACGAGTTCTCTGACGGTTGAAACGCCGTCTTCAACAACATCCTCGGCGACAAATGTACCGCCGGGGAAGGAGAAGCCAACCGCTTCCAGTTCGGCCGCATTCGAAAGCGTAACACTGATTTTGTCCTCATCGTTTCCGTTGTTTTGGAATTGGAATGAAATCGTCACTTCGTCTCCATCGGCCATGGTGCGTGTGCTCTGATCGGAGATGTCCAAATCGACCATGCCAAAGGTGGCGATGCTAAGGTCGCCGCTGACGGTTGCGTTGGATGCCAGGGCCTCGGGCCAGTCAAGCATGCCGACGTTGGTGACGGTGGCGGTGAGCGTGAAGTCATAGGAAAGTTCGGCTGAAAGCCGCGTCTGTCCGGTAAAGGTGACGGTGAAGTCCTCTTCTTCCTCGGGTCCAAGATCAAAGGTGTCTTCTCCCAACATCATATCGACCTCAAGGCCGTCCCATTCTTTCTCAACGCTGATGGATTCTTGGAACGAAGATGGGTTCGTCACCGTGCAGGTGATTTCAACCACCGGGTCGTTGAGTGGATGAACATCAAGTTCCGGGTTTTTTTCGTCGCAATCGATCTCGACGCCGGGAGCGGTGGGGGTTTGAGAAGAAGAGGTCGGAAGAACACAACAGAGCATCATCGCTACGACGGCCAATCCCAAAAGGCGCGTGAACTGCATCTCCCTCACGGACACACGTGGTGATTCTCTTTCATCAATGTGATGGGGGGATGCTGTGCGAATCCATGCTTCTTGAATTCAGTTCACTCGCCGTAGACCAAGGTGGGCAATTCCTTGTGCGTGTTCCACATCACGGCCTCGTCAATGCCCGCATCCAAGAGTTGCTGTGTGCGTTTTGGCACCGTTTTTGGCCCGAGGACCGCCCCCGGTCGCCGTGGATCATCCATGTAATCCGTCTCAAGGAAGAAGCCATTCTTGGCCTCACGATGTGTCTCAAGCAAACGTTCCAACGCTCCCTTTCCGCAAAGCACACTCGGTGTTAGACCGTGGGTGTTGGACGAACGCACATCTGGAGGAGAATAATGCCGGACCAACTTTCGCAGATCCATGCCTTGACGACGTGCACGAGCAGCCAGATCCGAGTAGGTGTCATCGCTTTCCCCTTCTACATGGAGTTGGAGAGGAAGGCCTTCTTGAGCGGCCAAGTGCATGGTTTCGTCAAGCAATTCATTGGATAGATTCCACACTTCATCCGAGACCGGCCAGTGAGGCCGACCCACTTCGCCAATGGCGTGGGCCTGGCCTTCGTGAACAAAGGCGAGCGCCGCTTCAATGGAATGGCGATAATTCTCGACGGCACGTTCCTTTCCAGACTCTCCCTCGGCCCCAACCCACCTTTCGAACTGATGGGCAAAGGCGGCCGGATGAGGTCCCAAGACGACCCTCACACCAAGGCCAACGTCCTCTCGAACGGATTGAGCCATCGCCACCGTGTCGCGGTAGGCCGCTTGATGGCCCTCCAGCGTTTCCGGGGGCGCTGCGAAATCGGGACAATGAACCAACACCACATCGGTGCCACCTGCCCGTTGAAATTGCCTGGCTGCGTCCAAAAACAGCCCTCGGCGATTGAGGTGGAAATGGTTGTCGAGAATTGGGCCGTCATAGACCATGGCGTTCCCTCAAATTCGGTCGACGAAAAACCCACGGTCGTTGAACACACCCTTCCAGTACACGGCAGCCATGGCGACCATGTTCGGGTGGCGGGCATCAGCCACAATGCACTTCCCGTTGGGCCAAATTTGGACGGTGAGGCTGTGGCGGGCATCGGCGAGGGTGGTGCAACCGAGCCGAGCATCAAATTCGGCGGTGCCGGAAGGCAGGGCTGCTGGAATGGCTTCGAGGTTCACCGCTTGATCAAATTGGAAAGAAACGACGACTGGTCCCATCTCAGCCACGAGCCCACTGTCGTCCATGCCCATGCGCAAGAGGAGTTCTTTCGCAGCAGCACGGGCCGCTTCTACACGATGGGTTCCGTGTACGACGATGCGCCCTTCTTCATCGACCACCAAGGTCGCCCGTGGGCGTTCCATGGCTTTGATGACAACACCGCTGTTGCGCTGACCACCGACTTCTGAAACAACTCGGTCGTGGTCGAGGGGGGTCGGACAGACAAAGCGAACGAGCTGGTTTTCGACGCGAACATCCATTGAACCGCCTGCCACGTTATTCCTCCTCCATGTGGGTGGAGTCGGTCGCCGTTGATGAAATCTCCTCCGGGTTGGAATTCGCTTCCAACGCAAGGGCAAGCGCAGCAACGTGGGGCCGATGAGCCACCAAAAGCAACGTGGCCTCCTTTCCTTCAGTCTTGCGCAGGGACGCCAAGGCTCCTCGTATTCGCGAAGCGTACCTCGCATCCCGACGTTCAGCCAGTTCGGGTGTGCTCAGCCACTCGGAGAGTTCCCACCATGCAGCGGCCAACACCCCTGCTGTGGCGTAATCAACCGATTGGCCCTTTGGTGGGGGGTGGGCATCAAACAAGTGCCGTTTGACGCTTTTTTTCCATCGCTTTCCGACCCGGACCATTCCGAGCAATTTTTTCCAATGCGAAACTGCCCTTGCCTCTTGCGTCAGGTACTCGCCCCAGTCCTCATCGTCGGCCAGTGGTTCGATGAAGAAGACGGGTCGCTTATGGCGGTCTGCATTTCGTTGGAGCCGTCGCGGTTCAGGGTCAGGAAAACGACCGCCTTGGAGGTTCTCAAGGGTTGAAAGACCCTCAACGTATTTCCCGAAGGCTCCACCTGAAAGAAGAGCATGCGTGAGGTTCACCCCGTAGGATTCAGCCTCATCGAGTTCTTCTTGAACCCAAAGGTCAACGACATCGGGTGATTCGAGAAGCGCCAATCCATGCCATGTACCTCGCGGCCGCATGGCGTTGGGATAGACCACCGTGGGCATGGTCCCGTGAACGATCACCGAACCTCCGTCTGGGTCCTCCCAGACCTCATCTTTCCACGGCTGTGGAGGCATGCATCAGCCTCACTGATTGTTAACCCAATCACGAAGCGATTCAATGTTCCAACCTTGGTCAAAGTACCCTTGGATTTCATCTTGCGTCCATTGAGGGAACTCCTGCATGGCACGGGCCATCTCGGGGTCAACGTCCGAAGGAATTTGAGCCAAAACCTTGGATTCAGCGTAGCCATCATCGTCGTCCTCATCCTCGTACTCGTCGTCGAGCATGGATGTTCCACCGCCACGGCGAGCAAGAACAAAGACCAAAGTGCCGAGCACGCCAATGACCACGGCCAAAATGGCCACGATGAGCAGGAGGTTCGAGGAATCTTCCTCGGCCTGCACTTTGACATTGAAGACGTCGGCCCATTGGCCTTGAGAACCATCATAGATGGTTTCGCTGGAGCCATTCAGGCTGATGGTGTAGTACATTCCTGTGGTTTGCGTTGCGAACGGTGCGAGGGTCACTTCGACCCAATCACTGACCTCTTGAATTCCAAGTTCGGGGGTCGAGATGGTGTCTTCCACCACGGGTGTTCCAGAATCGGTTATCGACTTGATGACCAAATCGGCAACACCGGCCATCGAACCAGTGTTCTTGACCTTGATGCGGAGTTTCATGCTCTCGCCGACCCTTGGGTCGTCGTCCAAGAGGACATCTTGAATCTCGAACGTTGCCTTCTCTTCGATGAATGTGTATTCCGACTTGTGCTGGGCTTGTCCGGAGAAGATGGACAGCACGCTGCCGTCCTCTTGTGGACCTCCGCCCAAGCGGACCGTGGAACCGGCAGAATCTGCCCCTGAGAGCCAGAACACCAAAGTGGGCTGATTGGCTTCGTTCACCTCAGCATCAAACACCCGAGGCTCATCGTCCGAAAGTGGCCAGAGGTCGAGACAGGAGGCCGTTGCAAGGTACCCGCCGCTGAGTGTGCTCAGCGAGAGGGTTGCAGAGGAAGGTTCGAAGCCGAAGTACTCAGCGTATTCGGACCATGGCGTGTAGTCAATGGTGTTGCTGTAGAACATCCAGTTGACTTGCAAATCGCCTGGGAACATCGCTTCCTGTTCTTTGATTTGAGCTTGTATGTCAACACAGTGGTAGTTGGCGGTTGACAGCGTGTTGGCGATGATTCGGCCATCGGCGCCACTCGGCAACGCTCCCTTTTCCGCCGTCCAAGTGTTGGGCAGAACTTCAGGAGGTGTGCGGTCCACCTTGATGGTGAAATCGCCGCATCCATAGGAACTGGAGGTCGCACACAGCGAGGCTGTGAAGTCTTCTGCACCGGTCGGCAAATTGATCAGTTTGTAGGTGTAGGTGTATTCGTTGGTGAACACCGGTGCGGTGATGTTGATGTCAAACACACCACCCGTGAAGGAGTGGGTGACGACTTCCCCGGGAGTGGCGATGTAACCTTTGTTGAAATTCTCAGTTGCATCCTGCCGGGTGATTTCCATCGTCAGTTCAACCTCGGGGTTGATGTAGACGCTGTCAAAGATACCTTCTCGGAAGGCGAATTGGCCCGTGAACTGGACGGTATCACCTGCGAAGATGAAACCTTCTCGAACATCGCTGGTAAAGGGCTCACTCACGTCGTTAAAGACTGGCGTAACCATGAGGTTGTTGACTTCGTCGGTGCGGAAGTCAAGTTGAATGCCATCGCTGTAGCGCCAAATCTGGATGTACCGTCCTGGCACACCTGAAAGCATCGTGTAGAGCGGGTTATCGAGGTCCTGCATTTGCAATTTGGGCTCGATGTCCTTTCCGTCCATTCCCACAATACCCCAGTCAATTCGGATAGGGATGTTGAGAATGAAGTCCGATTCAAACGGATCAACAAGCGCCGTGTTGTCCATGGTCAACATGGAGGGAGCGGTGTCGCCGTCGTAGACGATCTCGATGTGCGGGCTATCGGTCCAAGCGGTCTGATTGCGTGGGAAGTACCAGATGGTCATGTCGTCAGCGGTCTTGTCCAGGTTCACTTGGAAGAAGTCCACGTCTCGCCATCCGTTGTCGTCGCTGGCCTCAAGGATAACGTGGTAGGTGTTGCCAGCGTACATGGTTTGGTTCCATGTGCCGTCCCATTGCATCTCGTTGGAATTGAGGAAACCGTTGCCCTTCGAATCTTCGATGAAGAAGTTACGAATCACGGGTGTTTTCGAGGACATTGAGACGTACGTGACCTGGTCGTTGTTGAATCCTGGGCCACCGCCATTGATGGGGTTGCCTGCAAGATCATAGCCTTCAATCCAAATCGAAACTTTTCCTTCCAATCCTTCGTTGGCATAATCGTTGTAATTTCCGGAATAATTGGCCGTAGGGGCTTCGCCATCGCCGTTCAGCGTGATGGTGATGTATTCCTCTGCATCGGGCAGTCCGTCGCTGTTGGTGTCGTGATCATGCTCCACCCAAAGGTGCATGTCAAGGGAAGCAGGTGGACTTGGCAAGTCCTGGCTCGACATACGGATTTGCTGCGAAGTTTGCGGCACAACCCAGGTGTCGTCGAGCAACGTTCGCCAGTTTGAATCAACGTTGGAATCCGTACCCGGGCTCAGCACTTGAAGGTCGAGGAGGTTTGGCTCATAGGTGTCGATGGTGATGTCGAACGGAATGGCGCACGTCTCATCGGGATTGTAGAGCGATGGTGGGCAGAGGAGGTCTCCGCTGTCATAGCCACGAGCGGCGAAGCGGTAGGTCTCGCTGCCTGCAGCTGCACCAAGGTCAACGTTCCAGTTGAAGTCTCCACCGATCACGCCTGAGCGGTTCGCCACTTCTTCCCACTCGATGGTGATGTTTCCATCCGTGGAGTTGACGTGCTTCAATTCGAGGACAAGGAAATACGAACTTGGATCAGGGGCTTCGTTCAAGTCCTCCAAACGAATTTGTCCGATGAGGTTGATGTCTTGGCCCGATTCAGCCCCGGTCAGTGCTTGCGGGGAACCAATGCTGTTTTGCAGCTCAAAGGAGGTGATGCCTGCGTCGTTTTCGACAGCGTTGCCCATGGTTGGCTCAAGCAACACCGCATCGGGCAAACCGTTGACTCCGCTTGTGGTGGTCAAGCCAGCGTACATACGAACAGCCGGCGTATCGTCCCAAGTGGGGTTCACACGGAAGTGCCAGGTGATTTCCTTCCCGTTGGCAATATCGGCAACGGAAGAGGTGGATTCGAGTTGAACGTGATTGTGTTCATCGCTTGCTTCGCTGAACGACATGAACTCGCTCCAAGAGAACTTGATGTAGCCCGATTCTGATTCAAACGTGAGCCATGCTTCGGAAAGCGAACCTCCCGTCGACGGGTCCACAGCGTGCGTGGTGACCACTTCGTAGATGTCGCCGTTGGGGTAGAGGCCAACGGGGTTGTCGGTCAAGGAAAGCGTGTTGCTGTAGCCTGTGCTCGATGAGACGCTCAAGTCGCTCAAAGTCACACCGCCACCGGTGTCCGAATAGACAGCAACAGGGATGCTGGCCGTCGCGCCGCCAGTCCACAAGGCGATGCCTTGGTTCAATTCAATGTCCAAGCCATCGCCCGAGTTGAGCACGGTGGAGTAGTTGTAGACAATGTCCAAATCAACAAGGCCAAGTGAGGTGCCCGAAGAAGCGTTCGGCGAGTCCACCATGAACCGGAACATGACCCAATAACGGCCAAATTCATCTTGGTGTGTTCCTGCCACGGAGGGGTTGGTGAGCAGGCTGTTCAATGCCCCTTTGAAGTCCATAGGTTGGTCAAGCATTTCTTGAACAAGCGTGGTGCTGTTCGGCATGTCGCCCAACACAACCGATTGAGAACCAGCCATTAGCGTGAGTTCGAATCCTTCGGTGTCATCGTTGTTTGAGCGGATGGAGATTTGGTCCATTCCGAAATCGGCTGAGGAAACTTCAGCACCTTCTGGGAGCATGAAGAAACCGCCGGTTGCTTGGCCACTGACTCCCAGGGTGAGTGAGGCGCCGTCCGCTGCGTAGTTGATGTTGTCAACGGTGCCCGAAACGAAGGTTGTTTGGCGGCCGAACATGTCAAAGGCAGGTTCGGTGAATCCGTAGTCGACATCACCATCATCAGCAACGTCAATGCGCAGATGACTTGCATGGTGGCCGAATTCAAGATCAAACCACATTCCACCCACATCGCAGGGGCCCTGATAGGAAATCACGGAGTTAAATCCGAACAGAGGGTCGGCGAACGTGGTCTTCACACCGTCCTGCACGGCGACGCTGGTCGAGAGACCAGTTGGCGTGATTTCAATGGAAGGCGACTCAGCGCAGGCATCCTGTATCATGGGCGTGACCGAGGTGATGGGGTAGCTGAACTTGCTGCGTTCAAGCGTAGGAGTGTAAGCATCTCGCTGGATGTTCGGTGTGTAAATCATGGGTTCACCGCCGCCCAGTGTTGTCCAAACACCGTTATCGATTTGCTGTGGCCCAATAGCCGTGAAATTGAATCCTGTTCCAACGCGTGAACCAATGCTAAATCCGTGGAGAACCGGCGTGGAAAGCCGGTCGGGTCCTGAGTCAAAATTGAACTTCAGATTCACAGCACGGTAGTCAACGGTATCAATGTTCCAGAGTTCGATGATGTCTCCCGAGAGCCCGGTCATCATTGATCCGTCCTTTCCAGCAATGGGGTTGTTGTTGGTGTCGAGAACGTCAACCGTGAGCGTTGCAGTGAGCGAGGTTTCGGATTCCAATGTAAGAATCCCATATCCATTGGGATGGTTTTCGCCACCGAGTGTGGAGGGTGTCATGCCACGGATCGTCATGCTGGCCGTCTGAGGAAGAAGGTCGCCGAGACGGAAGTTGTCAACGTACCATCCCGACATGTTGTCGTCGATGTTCATGGCGTTTCGGCCAGTGTGGTCCATGACAAAGCGGATTTGCACGTATTCGTCGATGTAGTCGTTCAAATCAACGGCAATGGTGGCCCATCCCGTTGGGTTTTGAGCGGTGGTTGAGGAACCGGCGAGGCCCCAGTTCCAGGGTTGGGTGCCGTTTCGCAAGCCTGCACAGCCACTGGAAATCTTTCCGTCCCATTGTGAGCCTTGTGCGCCACCGCCGCCCTGGGCGAAGTTGGTGCCCATGGACAACCCGGTGCTGGCTTGTTGATTGATCGAGATGTAATCAAACCCAGAGTTGTCGGGCGGGAAGCCGGGGTTGGGTGAAGAGCGAATCTCGAGATAAGCGCAGTCCGAAAACCGCTTGCTGTTGGGTTGAGAGCCGGTTGAAGTTTCGAGGTTATGCCATGAGTCAAAGTAAGCCGTCTTGTCCTTGAGCAGGGGGTCAACGAAAAGTTCAGCACTGTTCATTGAGACCATGAAAGGCAGATAGGAGGGAGGGTTGTTACCATCGTCGTTGTCATCGGTGTAATTGCTGTCGGCAAGGTTGGTACCCCAGCATTCCTCGCCCGAGGAACAGCCCGCCGGCACGTCGCTAGAGGAGAGAGAACCGTGTTCCCATCCAATGCCGCTGGAAGGCATGAGGCCTGGTTCGGTTGAATCGCTGAAGCCGGCCGCCGTTCCTTCAAAATCCGTCAGGAAGCCTTCAGCCGCCAACGAAACGGGGGTGGCTTGGTTTCCATCTTCGTAATTGAACAAGGATTCGTCGGAAAAATTGGTGAGCAAGTTGTTGTAATCGGGGTTCCATACCCGAACTCCAGCGCCACTGCCAACATCGGTTTCTGTATCAATTCGGGAGTTTGCACCGTGTTCAGCCATGTTGGTAGAGACGGTCATGGATGCTCCAGTGACCGTTTCTCCGTCGGGAAGATGAATCGCGCCATCGACCAAATTTTGGAGGTCGTTGCCATCTCGTATCTCGATATCGACGCTTGTGCTTCCATCGCCAAACGTGGTGACGTTGGCTGAGGCAAACGGGGCGAGAAGCATCAACAGCATCAAGAAAATTGGCTTCGTTTTCGGGTGGGTTTCCTTTGACATGGTGTCACCTGCACCTCGGCGAGGGTTTGACCCCCTAAAATCTCGTCGCTTACCGGACTCGGTGCCTTATTCGCTTGGTTGGCCTCCATGCTGTGAACATGAGTTATGAGGGTGAACTGCTTGGAGCCACCATGGAGCCATATTCAACGGAACCTGTGACCCTCATCGAAGAGGTCTTTCCACAAGACACCAATGCCTACAACACCTTGTTTGGCGGACGACTCCTCTCCTTGATGGACAAAGCCGGTGGAATCGCCTGTGCAAAATTCGCCCATCGCGAGTTCGTCACCATCTCCATCGACACCCTCACGTTCATTGCTCCAGCCCGCCAAGGCGATCTCCTGGAAGTATCGGGTCAAGTGGTGTACACCAGTAGCCATACGGCTTGCACCAAGGTAACCGCCTACACCATGAGCAAGGCCACCTGGGAAAAGAGCATCATTTGCGAAGGTTACTTTTTCTTCGTCGCCATCGATTCAATGATGAGGCCCATCCCTGTCCCTCAATTCACCCCTGAAAGCGATGAAGAACATGGTGAATGGGAAAAGGCAAAAGCCATTCGAGAGAACATGCTCGCTCAAAAGGCAAAACGAGAAGCTTGAGCACCCATTGCTTCTTCAAGCGACGCCAACTCGGCAATGCATGGTCGTCTTGAACATCGCCGTCATCGGTTCGGATGAACTCGCCCGAAGCATTGCCAAAGCGGCCGACCAACGCGACGTTCATACCTATGTTCACAAAGAAAACGGACCCGATGGCGCTCGTATTCTTTCGCTGATTCGCCCTGCAAAATACCCCGAGCGCTTGCCACCTTTCCTCAACGCCCTCTCAACATCGCAAGCAGGCATCATTGAGGTCTCTGCTGTCGACGCAACCTTTGGCGAAGTGTTGGTGGCGTTTGCCAGCGCCGGCATTCACCGAGGGCTCGCCGTGATCAACCCTCCTTCGGGAGAATGGGTGGATGAGGACCAAGTGAAAATGTTGTTCAAACAAGCCGGTTTGGCGGATTGGACCTTCGAGGAAAACGATGGAACCCATCTTAGGGAACGCATGTACGCGTTAATGGATGACATTCAACACGTGCTTGACGCCAATGCAGAAGCTCCTTTGGTGCTTCCTGTGGACCAGTATTTCAACGTCAAAGGCATTGGCTTGGTCGCCATCGGTTATGTGCAATCTGGAAAAGTCAAGGTTCATGACGAAGTGCTTTTGTTGCCGGCCGATGGCACGGGCAACGCAAAATCGCTCCAAGTGATGGACGATGATATGGAGGTAGCCACCGCCGGAGACCGCGTTGGTCTTGCACTCCGCAACGCCAAAGAAGACCATTTGACGGGCAGCACCATCATCGTCCATCCGCCCGTTGAAGACAAACGCGCCAATGTATCCATACCGCTTGCCGTGGAGCAGCACGCCCGTTCTTCAATCCAGTTAACCACCTCTCCATTCCAAAAGCGGGTGTTAGCGGCAGGTGATGTGATTCACGCCAGCGTTGACCTTCAGTTTGTTGTGGGCCGCGTGACCGAAGCCAAGGAAGGACGGTTGGTGGTTGATTGGGACCAACCATTGTTCATTCGCAAAGACAATCCTCCTTCGGTGTTAATCGCTCAATTGGATTCAAAACCACGCATCATGGGCTCGGCCGTCGTTGGTCTTCTCGACGGTTGACGGCGATGCGCGTGGTCTAGGAATTTACACGGGTGAACCCTAACCATCAGCGGTGGTTTGATAACCCCGTACGGCCGGCTCGGAATCGGGATGCGCGACATTGGACAGGAGACTGTACCAACCAGCGAGGCAGACAAGGAAATTTTCCTTGGTCTCCGGTTGGCAGAGCCTTCAGAACGGGTAAAAATCACCTTGGATGAGCGGATGCTGAGCATTGAGGGTAAGAAAAACGCCACGGTGGACATGCGACTTCATGCCATCAGCACCATGAAGCACCATTCCACCAATCTGGTCCCGGTTTGGTTGGTCATTCTCGGCCTGGCTTTGATGTGGATTGGATACCGAATCATGGTTCCCCCCATCTATCGATTCACCTCCATGGGAGCTGGAGGTGCCATCGTCATGGCTCGCCTCCTGACGAAGAAGCCGACGTTGACCATCCATGCTTCATCGGGAGACTCGCATGTGCTCTACGGAAACGAGCGCCTCCTCAACCGCTTGAGTTTCATGTTCCAGCACCTTGCGAACAACAACACGCTGGCCGAAGTCAGAACCAAGTTGGAGGCCATTGAAAGCGATTACAACCGAACATGGGAGGACGAAGACGTCAGTCCGGCACCAATCCTACCCAATTTGCTTCAAGTTCCTCCCGCCGTTGACCGGTTCCTCGCTGAGGGCAATGTTGTGCCTGAAGGGCAGCTCGCCCTCGAACCCGAACCGGATTGGACACCAACCCTCGAACCCGAACCGGTTGCAGCGCCCTCTGTCCTTGGATTCATACCGAGTTTCCAACCGGTTCTTTCTGCACCTCAACACACAACCTACCCTCACGACCATCGTCCAGCGCCACTTCAACACCCTGTGCTTATTCCTCAATCAACACCTCCGATGTACCAAGGGATGGTGGGTCAAGAGACCCCTGCTTTCCTACCATCGTTTATCAGCCAGGATGGCGTCCACATCCCCGGATTTCAAACGGACTCTGTCGAGGAGGAGGAACTGGATGTATTGGCACTTGACGCTGAGTTGATACAAGCGATCGATGCCGTGGTTGAAGTTGAACCAGAAGACGAACCTGCCTCCAATCCACCGGCCAACCCTCCACGCGCAACCATGCTCAAGCCAAGGGAACCAACCTCAATTGAGAGATCCTCCTTCCGTCCACGAAGGACGGATCGACTGGTCTCCCGTGAGCGGCGTCCCACAAGCATGCTTAGCCGAATTCGTGAAACATCCTCCGGGCTGCTTGAACGTGCGACGCAACTTGGTCGGCCACGCCCCTTTGCCACGACAGAAACCTCAGGGTTGCTCCGTGAGCAGGCCGCAGCCTCTTCACCTCAGCCCAGCCAGCATGTCATGGAGTCGCTCTCTCAAGACCAAGGAGGCGTGATGTCCCCTGAAGAAGCCGCCCGGCTGAGAGAACGAGAAGCCTTGCTCTTGGCCACTGCAAATGAACTGAGCCAATCTGAAGAAGGTCGGCTTGAAACGATGTCGTTCAGCGACCTCCGCTCAAGTGCGCCAAATGAAGAGCATGTCCACCTTCCACGATTGGACGACGATTGAGTCAGTGGCCCAGCATGCTCCGATAGGAAGCCAGGCGTTGATTGAAACGGTCGGGCTCAAGGCTACGAAGCGCTTCGGTACCAAAGGCCTCGAGGGTGAAACTCGCCATCACCGTTGCCACCATGAGCCCGCTTCGTAATTCGTCCAGAGTGAGCGCCTCCACACCGCTGGAAAGGTGGGCTGCGAGTGCACCTGCAAAGGTGTCGCCGCAACCGGTCGGGTCGACAACATCGGCCGTAGGAACGGCAGGCAGTGCCAAGAGCTCCCCCTCGTGAAGGGCAACGACTCCGTGTTCGCCTCGCTTGACGATCAACGTTGAGGTCTGGGTACGCTCAGCCAAATCATGCATGGCCCGGATGAGGTTATCGTCGCCTGAAAGCATGCGTGCTTCACCATCGTTGATGATGACCAAATCTGCCGCCGTCATCACGTCGAGGAGCGAGGGTTTTGCGATGTTAATCCAGAGGTTCATTGAATCAAGCATCGTTAGCCTTGCAGGCGTGGTTTGTTCGATAACGCTGCGTTGAATCTCGGGGTGAAGATTGGCGCAAAACAACACCGATGGTTGCTTCCAATGGTCGGGAACAGCTGGTTGGAAATGTTCGAAAACGTTGAGGTGCGTCGCATGCGTTTCCGCTTCAGCCATGGCTCCATGGTAGGACCCCTCCCATCGAAAGGTCTCCCCGGGCGCCACTTCCAAACCGTCAAGATTGATGCCGGCCGATGAGAGAATGCTTCGGTCCTCAGTGGCAAAATCCTCACCAACCACGCCAACAAGTCCCGTGGAAGGTTGTTCATGCAGGACCTGAACAAATTGGCACGACAAACCCCCATAGGTGGCCGAACCTCCCAAAGCTCGTTCCACTGAACCGGCAGGGGATTCAACCGAATCGTAGGCGATGCTGCCAACAATGAGCACGCTCATACCATCTCCTCCCTCATCCAAGAAGTTCTTGGTGCATGTCGATGTATTGAATGGTGATGTCACCGTTGTTGAAATCCTCTTCATCCATGATCCGGCGATGGAGCGGAATCAGATGCTCAACGCCGGTGATCATGGTCTCGTCCAACGCCGTTTTCATGCGTCGAACAGCGTCTTCACGGTTGTGGCCCCAAACGAGTAATTTGGCAAGCAGCGAGTCGAAACAACCCGGCATTTCGTAGCCAGGGTGGGCATGTGTATCACATCGAATTCCAAACCCACTTGGGAAATGGCACTCCCACAACCGACCCGGACTGGGGACAAACTCACGAGGGTCTTCGGCGTTGAGGCGACACTGGATGGCGTGGCCTCGCCAGGCGATGTCCTCCTGTTTGAGAGGCAAGGCTTCCCCTTGAGCGACACGAATTCCCAACTCGACGAGGTTGTATCCAGTGATGAGTTCAGTTACGGTGTGCTCGACTTGGACCCGAGGATTGACCTCAAGGAAGTAGAAATCGCCGTTGGCGTCTCGAAGGAATTCAAAGGTAGCTAGGCCCTTGTAGCCCACGGACTCTGCGCCTTTGCAGACCAAGTCGCCGATTTCAGCTCGCTTCTCATCGGTCAACCAAGGGCCTTCTTCAACCAACTTTTGATGGCGTCGTTGGATGGAACAGAAGCGTTCTCCAAAGTGAATGGCCTTTTTCCCATCACCCAAGACTTGGAATTCAACGTGTTGCGCACCTTGTATGTACTTCTCCACGAAGACCCGTTCATCACCAAACGCCGATTTGGCACGGGACTGGCAGAGTTTGAGGGCACTTTCGAATTCATCGGCTTTCTGGACGATCTGCATGCCGATGCCACCGCCTCCAGCAGCGGCTTTGATGATGACTGGATAACCGATTTCGTCGGCAAGCGAACTGGCCACCTCGGCGCTTGAAATGGGTTCAGAGGAGCCTTTGGCTGTCGGTAGGCCGGCTGCTTCCATGGCGGCTCGGGCTTCGATTTTATCGCCGAGGAGCGTGATGACGCCGGACGCAGGTCCGATGAACGTGATACCCTCCTCTTCGAGGCGGGCCACAAAGGCGGCGTTCTCGGCGAGGAAACCGTATCCAGGGTGGACGGCATCGCATTCCAATTCTTTGGCCGCTTGAACCACCGCTTCAATGTCAAGGTAGGAATCAAGCGGGTTGGTGCGGTAGTTCGGATACGCGATGTCGGCCATTTGAACGGGCAAGGAGAGGCGGTCCTCTCGGCCATGAATGATGGCGGCTTCGATGCCCATGTCCCGAAGGGTGCGGAGGATGCGCAGGGCGATTTCACCACGGTTTGCAATCAGGACGCGCTTGAATCCCATAGCCTACGGGCAACCGAAGCAATCTATGAGCAAAGCGGTGCGATAACACGACAAAACGAGATTCCTACAGAACCATATCATGAGCGGGCGAATACGGTGAAATCACAACGCTGTAATGGGTGCGGATTCGTTTTCAGCCATTTCCCCCGTACCTCGGGGATACAGGTCCCATGGCTTCGAGCCTCGTTTGCGAAACATGGAAGCCCTCATGGATTTGAGAATCATCCGAGCAAATGAAAACCCCCTTCGTATGGATTTGAACGGATGCAGAAGGTACCACAATGGATTTCGCCAACCCTTGAATGGATGACGAAGTTGCCGGATGATGCCATCAGGTATTGGTTCATTCACACCGTAGGATTGCGGGCGGCGATTCTTTGGCATGAAGTACGTCCCGAAGAGTTGGTCCCACAAAGGGAGAAACGTCGAGTAATTTGACCAGATGGCATCACGCTCGTTCGTATGGTGCCAATGATGGAATTCAGGGGTGATAATGAGCCGATGAAGCCACCGCAATTTCCATCGAACATTGGCGTGGAGGAAGAGGCCCAAAATCAACTGAGCCACGGCGAGCGCTCCTGTCAACTCAAACGAGAATCCAGCCGCGATCAAAAAGAAGAACGCTGGGGCAAGAATGGTACCATCCAGCGGATGGGCACGAAAGCCACTCGCCCAATCAAGATGTTCAGTTGAGTGATGGATGGCGTGAAAATTCCAGAGAATGGGAATTTCATGATAAAATCGGTGCGTCCAATACACCAATGCATCGAACAACAGGAAACCGATAATGGGCATGTAGGATTCTGGAATTTCTTCCACATAGGGACGAACGAGAAGGCCGGGGATCCACGCCAAACTAAGGATTCCTATGACAATGGCTACGAACCCAGTGAGGAGACCCATCAGGGGAGAAACCAGGGCGTAGCCAATATCGGTATCAAGACGAGGACGTCGGACTTTTTGCCCCTTGTGTCGAGGGAACATTTTCTCAAAGGGAACCACCAAAACGAACAGCAATAGGACGATGAACACACCGTCGGTTGAGATAGAAAGGGCAACAGCGATGAGGCCGAGCGTGACCAACCTCAACATCATGGAGAAAAAGCGAGCCTTGAATCCAATCGTCTCCTCCATGGAATATCTGGTTACTTGATACGATATTATGCCTTTGCAATCCGACGAATACAACTGTAGAACTCAAATTCTGTTGTGAAATCACGACATAAACACCTTCGTTCTTTACATAAACATACATATTTTTTGTTTTACCCGCCGAACATTGATATCAAGACACGCCCATGGCTATGCATGAGCGGAAGGACGTTGACGGGAACCGAGGTCATTGAGGCCCTCGCTGGAAAAGACCTCAATCAGGATGGACAGATCATCAATTTGATTGTCTGTGGCAACTCAAAATTTTACGATTACAGCTTCTTCGAAGACGAGATGAACACGTGGTGCAAATACAACGGATTCCCAGATGTTGTTCTTCTTGGCGGAGCCAGTGGAGTGGACTACCTTGCTGAACGTTGGGCGGACAACCAAAATATCCCCGTTGCCGTGTTCCGTGAAGCTTGGACCCAGCCTCGGCCGAATCAAGCCGAGGATTCTGGACGCCCCGAGGCCGTGGCTGATTTGGGAGAACGCATGATGCGACATGCCACCCATATGCTGGCGTTTCCTGGCCCTCAATCGGTGTGGACCAAACACATGATGGACATGGCCGGTGATGCAAGCATCCCGGTCGTGAGCGTCCCACTTCCAATGACGTGATCAGTAAACGTCTCGGAGGTAACGCTTCTCTTCCCTCATCATCGTCTTTTCGATGAAGTGCGTAGCGTCGTCCTCGGACATGCCACCGTGGTCGATGGCGATTTGAATCAAAGCTCGATGAACGTCTTTGGCCATGTAGGTCTTGTCGCCACAGATGTAGAAGTAGGCGCCTCGCTCAAACCATTCCCAGATTTCTGCTCCGTGTTCCTTGAGGCGATGTTGAACGTAGATTTTCTCCTCTTGGTCACGGGACCATGCGGTGGTGAAACGGTAAAGGTGGCCGCCATCAATCCACGATTCAATTTCGTCTTTGTAGTAAAACTCCGTTTTCTCGGATTGGTCGCCGAAAAACAACCAGTTCTTTCCGCCACCACCGTCATGCACCCGTTGTTCCATGAAGGCTCGGAACGGAGCGATGCCTGTACCAGGGCCAACCATGATGATGTCGATGTCTTTGTCTTCTGGCAAGACGAAGGATTTGGTAGGCGACATGAAGACGCCGATTGGGGCTCCAGAGGTGTCGATTTCATCGGCCATGAATTGCGTGCACAGACCGCCACGGGCACGACCATTGTACTCGAAACGAACGATTCCGACGGTCAATTCAACGAAACCGGGATGGGCGTCGTGCGAGGAGGCGATGGAATAGAGGCGTGGTTTGAGACGGGCGGCGAGTTCAAAGAATTCCTCGGGCGTGTACTTGACGTCAAACTCTCGCATGATGTCGATGTAATCCCGTGTCCAGAGGTAGTCTTCAATGGCCTTGGTGTCGGACGTGATGGCTTCCACTTGGGCAGCGGGGTCATCCGAAGGCATGGAAGGCCTGAGGGAGGGAGGAGCTTGCTGGTCCTCGGTGGCAGACCATGAGGATTCATTGCGGGTCCTCGCCACGATGCTCATGGAGATTTTCATGCCGCTCGAAACGACTTTTTCGGCAAGGGACTGAACGAATTTTTTGTTCGCCAGGTGAACTTCAAAATCCTTCTTCAAGGCATCATACAGCGAACGCTCGCCGTTGTGAGTCGTGACCGTCATCTCGGGGTCCCAACCTTGAACAGCAATGAGCTCATCCACAATATGCGGTGGATTTTCAGCAAGCACACCGAGGGCATCGCCGACTTTGTAATCCAAGCCGGAATCACCCAACTCGAAAACAATGTGGCGTGTCTCTTTTCTCGAGCCTTCACCGTTGAGGATGTAGTTCTCTGTGATGTGTGTCATGTAGGGGTTCTTGGCAGACCAGTCGCTCATCTCCTCACCTCAACCCACGGGGGTTAATTTTCGCACCAAAGGTCGCTATATCATCCTTGGTATCGGTTCACATCCTCGCTTCAAACAAGAACGACCGATGGGAACAAGAAGGCGCGGACCTTCCCCGCTTCATGGGCCCACGCATTGACATGTTGGGAACGGGGAATGCGTTCCTCCCACACGGGCGCCACCACTCCTTTGCCATGATGGACGAGTGCCACATCATTGACGCCCCTCCAACCGCTCTTGCCGGGCTCCGCCGCCGAGGAATAAACGTCGCCAACCTTCGCACCGTGTTCATCACCCACGTGCACGGTGACCACGTCTTTGGGTTCCCTTTTCTCCTCCTGGAGCGAAAATACATTTCCGACCGGGAAGGCGCCAAGCCGCTGACGGTCGTCGGTACACCGTTTGTCAAAGAACGGCTTACGCATCTGTGTCAGCTCGCCTTCCCTGGCTCACTTGACAGCATGATTGAGAAAGTGAATTGGGTTATGGACGACGAAGGAACGTTGGATGATGGTTGGACCTGGGAACGATTCAAGGTCCATCATGACGATGCTGTTGAGCCTCATGGCTACCGATTCGAACACCCAAGCGGAGCGTCGTTTGTGCACAGCGGCGATTCTGGACCTTGCGAGCCGTTGTACGATGCCATTGAACGCTCCGATCTCGCCATTCTTGAGATGGGTTTCCCCGATTGGGTGCCGTCCACCCATCACCACAAACCAATGGATGTTCGAGCGCTCTCAGAACGATGCTCAACCCCTTTGGGCCTCACCCATACCTACATCGATGATGCCTCTCCCCACCCCACCGTTTTGGAATCGGAATTTCCGGTCTTTCTTGACCATGTCAACCACTTGCGAGACCAAGACCACATCGTGTGGGATGGTGCGAGATGGAACTTTCATTCCACCCACCCATAATTCCCGTTGGGAAAATGTTCATTTTTGAGATGGCCCGCGGTCTTTATATCCAAAAGTGAGGAGTCCCCTCTTCATCAAATCGAGGTCTTCCATCCACTCCCGTGGACAGGCATATAAGGGGGACTCGGACTGAGCCAACTCATGGCGGTGAGTCAGTTAGTGACTCCCTCGACTGTGGTATAAATAGGAGGTGGAAACGAATGGAAAACAACATCTTTGACAAGTTCGTTTCCCAGAAAACCCTCTTCAAAAACAAGGAGAACCTCCGCCACAATCATCGCCCCACGCAACTGCCGCACCGTGATGACGAAATTGAGAAAATTTCTTACAACCTTTGGGAAGCCCTCAAGGGCCACATACCGAGCAACATGACCCTGTATGGGGTCACGGGCGCAGGAAAAACTGCGGTCACCGATTATGTCTGTCATCACCTCAAAGCCAAAGGACAAACCATGGAACGCAAAGTTGAATCCATCATGGTCAACTGCCGCCAAATCGACACCCAATACCGAGTCCTCAGCCACATTGGAAATTCATTGCTCGAAGATTTCGAGCGAGATGAAATCCCGTTCACCGGCTGGCCTACCGATCGCGTGTTCAACGAACTGGTTCGCCGAATGGACCGACGCGGAGGGGTTTTTGTCATCGTCCTCGACGAAATTGACCATTTGGTTCGAAAGGCAGGCGATGACTTGTTGTACAACTTGACCAGCATGAACGCCTCCCTCAAAACGGCCCGCTCGTGCGTTATCGGTATCTCCAACGACCTCAAATTCACCGATTTCCTTGACCCAAGAGTGCGGTCAAGGTTGGGCCAATTGGACGTCTTGTTCCGCCCGTACGACGCCGAACAACTTCAGGACATTCTACGTCAGCGAGCCAAGGAAGGACTGAGTGCTGAAGCCATCGGCCCCGGGGTGATTGAATTGTGCGCTGCACTCGCTGCCCAGGAACATGGCGATGCTCGGTGTGCTCTTGACCTTCTGCGGATCTCTGCTGAAAAAGCTGAGCAATCAGGTGAAACCGTCGTGAATCAGAACCACGTCCGTATTGCGCAGAGTCAAATTGAGTCGGACCAGATGACACCCGTTATCGCCACCCTCCCCAGCCAACAAAAACTTGTATTGGCTTCGATTTTGCTCAATGAACAAAACGGGCTCAAGAACGTTCAAACTGGACAAGTCTACGATATTTATCGCCAGGCTTGCAAGCACATCCGCCAAAACCCGCTCACTCAACGAAGAATTTCTGGTCTCATCTCAAACCTTGACATGCTGGGCCTCATCACCGCCCGAACCGTCAGCAAAGGAAGGTACGGTCGGTCGAAAGAAATCAATTCCTGTATTCCTGCCAACGTCGATGTTCGTGAAATCATGAGCACGGCAGAAGAAGAGATGAGAACGGTGTTTATTTCTAATTATCACCATCAAACCTCATTGTGATGGCGGTGAAGACCCCGCACTTGAACGCGGTTCGGTGTGCTTAAATGCAGTACGCAAGTCGCCAGTGCCATGAGCGACGATGTTACCGGCCAAACCATGACGGGAAATGTTCCCGTCTATGCATCTGCCATGGTGTTCATTGGTGTTTGGGGATTGGTGCTCGCTGCACTGAACATGTTCAGCATGGCTCATCCAACATACCACATCTCATGGGGCGGGCTCTTCACGTTTGAGGCGACCAACGCCGCCTTCGGTGAGGCAAAGGACGGATTCCACTTTGAGATGCTCGGCGACACCATCTTCATCGCCGCCTGCGCTGGGCTAATTGGATTTGGTAGCAAAACCATCGGCGAACACCGTGAGCTCGGTGATTGGGTCAAAGGCCTGCTCATCAACGACACGTGGCCAGCTCTGAACGACCCCTCCCTTGCAGGTGGGCAGCGAACATCCTCTGCTTGGTGCTTGCTCCTCGGACTCGCCTTCTACCTGTACTTCGGCATCGCCCACCAAGGTTGGATCGATGTGGGTGTTTACTCCGTCAGCATCGCCCTCATCGCTTCAGGATTCGCCTTGAACCGTGCCAGCCGTGCACCACCTGGCGATGAAAAAATCGATTGAGGCCACTCGCCCTACCGCTTGTGGCCGTTTCGGCCTAACAATGCATCCAAGCATCCGAGCAAGAGCCCATGCCATAGCGCCATGCTCCATAGGAACGTCAACCGTCGCACGCCAAACATCGCCACGATTTTGTTGTGAGGAGTTGAACGCATGACTTCCCTGTTAACAACCCCAAGTCGACCGCGCCAAAGAAGCAATTCGTGGACCAAAAGGGCGGCGATTGAAATCATCAACACCTGGCCTTCCCAATGACTCAACGCCGTTCGGTCAACGGCCAAATCCCCCGTATACCAACCGAAAAGAAACGGCAATCCTGAGGCTATGACCGCCATCCACAAGGGGAAGAGGCAAAGGATCATCGTGGAACTTCCGAGAAAATCAAAGCCTGGACCTTGACGCCGACGCTTCGGATGATGACGGACAATACGGACATGTGCTCGAGCGTCTCGCCGGCGCTTGGCGAGGAAATGACCCGATCCTGTTTCCGGAACGTGCCTGACAAGGGCATCCCGTGCATAGACGATGGTCCCTCCAGCCTGAATCAGCCTCAAACTGACTTCCATGTCCTCGGCATGGTACCATGTTGGGTCAAAACCACCAACGTCCATGAGGGATGCTCGATGAAACATGGAACACGGGCCGTTGGCGAGGCTGGTTCTTCGTGGGCGAGCACGGTACTTTGCTGCAATTTCAACCGAACGGAGCCTGCTGACCAAATCATCGGCTTGCTCAAACACCGTTCGGCCCGTGACGGCGACGACTCGTTCCTGTTCATCAACCGGCGCAATCTGATCCACCATGTTGGCAATCCAATCGGGTTCCGGACGAACATCGATGTCGGTGATGGCCACCCATTCGCCAGTGGCGTGCTCAACCGCCCACTGACGACCTGCCGACAAGCCGAGTGGGGTTTGATGGTGAACTCTCACGGGTGTTCCGTTGACTCCATCAGGGTCGTGGTAAGGTGCGAGGATTTCCTCTGCACCATCCGTTGAGCCGTCGTTCACCACGAGCACCTCAAACGAGGAATAGGTTTGTCCAAGGAGCGATTCCAAACATCCCTCAATCCAATGCGCACCGTTGCGGACACAGACCGTTATGGACACGTGAGGGCCGTCCAATCACATCACCTCAAACAATTCGAGGAGGCGCCGGCAGCGAGCCTTCGTCGCAAGATTGCTGGGTTGGACCACGACCCCTTCGCCTGGTTGACCGTAGAGCACCACCGCATGAAGGGGCACGTGCAGGTGAACAAATAAGGGCGCAAGATCTTCTTCTCCATCAACCACCACAACCACCGGCTCTTCAAGGACTGCGGCTTGCGCAACAGCCCTTTGTAAACTGGGGGTCAGCACACCCGCTGGGTTAGAGGCATGAAGAACATGAGTAAAGGCGGAAAGGTTGACTTGTTGATCTTCACCAAGGGCCTGTCGTTTGGTTTGTCCGTCCACAAAGCCAATGTCGGGAAGAACATCCAAGTCGAGCAACGTAGACACGGTCACATCACCAACCGCAATGAGGATGGTTTCGTCGGTTTGTATCTCATCCAAGGCAGACAACATGGCCACCTCTGGCGTGGCTTCAGGACCCTTGTACAAGGTTCCCATCGGCGTTTTTAATTCGGGCTCAGCTCGTTCATGCATTTTGAGTACGGCACCTTCCCAGTCGGGTGAAAACCAGGGATGTCCATCCATGTCCACCACACCGTTTCGTATTCGCGATGAACTCAAAATGCCACCCCCTACATCCAACATGTGGGCCACTTCAATGATGTGCAGCGGCGGTAGACCGTGTTCCTCCCGCTTGAGGTTAATTCGTTCGCACTCACCCGTCGTTTCTGGCGTGGCAACGATGCAGTCGGCTGATGAGTGAGAGGGCGCTGGACCGTGTCGATCCGTGAGTTCGTGGACTGAAACACGTTGAGGGGCATGAAGTTCAACCCAGTTTAGCAACTCGTCCCGTCGCGTCTCAAAGGATTGCATGTTCACTGATTTCTGGTCTGCCATGGCGTCACTGGTCACGTGAATTTCAACGCGATTTGCTGATCGCACGGCGGCATTGAGAAGAAGGCGATGACCTGCATGAAGGCGGTCAAAGGTGCCCCCGACCAAACAGAGTTGGAATTGAGGAGCGCCTCCCATGGAGCCTGCTTTGACCATGGGCCTTTGATTTCATCGCCAAAAACCATCCAAAGATGGCACATTCAAGGGCTGTGCCCCGACACCTAACGGCCTTGTTCATAGTTTCCTCCGAGGCCTGACCCTCGGTGTCGGGGCGTACTGTCCGGTAAGGTGGTTGTCTTGTGTTCATTCTTGCGTCGCACAAGGACCCATAACCCACCGATGGTTTACCGCATTTGCACCGAGATTCACTCCCCGAAGGGTCCTCCCAGTCTTCGATTGCGGCCGTACACATGGTGTCAGACGTCATTGCTCATTTCACAGTCGCTCAGCCCGATGTTGCAGGTACGGTAATCGAGCCTCATGCCGACTCCATATCAACTCATCGGATGGCGTCAAGCAAATGAACATGGAAACTCCGAGTGAACAAAACTTCTCCAATCGCAGGGTCGCCAACGGACAACACTTCCGAACCAAAACGAGGCCATTCCTCCACGGGACGAACCAACCAGCCCGCTTGGGGATGAACCGAAAGGATGGGAACCGGCAAGGATTGTTCAAGAGCGTAAATCATCTCATAGAGGGCGACCAAAGGCGACGTGCCTGGCCCGTCATTGAGAATCCTCACCGCCAGCAAGGATTCTGAAGTTAGCGCGCATGCTTGGTGTTTGGCGAACAGGCCGGGGTAGCGACTCCGTTCCCCAGGAGTTCGAGCTACTTGGGCTGGCCAGCAACACGAAAATTTCGCAAGCCACGACCTCCCTGTGTGGCTGCCCAGTTGATTGAGCAACCATGAACTGGAAAAAACAGACCACCAGGACGGCGGCAAATGCTCCATCATGTTCCGTTGTGTTTCGGGAATCCATGGCTCACGTTGCTGTGCGATGTTCAATCCCGTAACCCATGTATGAAGCAGGCTCCCTGGCGGTTGCAGGAGTGCCTGCGTTTTCCATTCCTCAAGCAGTCCATCATGAGACGGCCCTTTTTGCAGCGGGAAAATGGCTTCGAGAACCTCGATTTCGCACATGGGCTGGTTGAACCAAACCTTGGTGGCTTCTTGGAAAGTCCCTTGGTGTTCTGGATTGTTTGAATCCAATGAGCAAAGCAGGCACGTAGCAAATGCGGCTTTAGCTGGATGTTCGTTTTGGAGCTGATGGCGCCAATGAAGCACGCTACCTGCGTTGTTTACGCCGATGGTTTGAACGCGTCGTATCGCCGCACGTTGCCACTCTTGGTCGGCCGAGAGCACGGCGATTGGCAACTCATTCAGTGGAACATGATCAACGGCTAACAATTCGATCCATCCATGTGGAAGACGCGATTGAAGACGAATCCAGCGCGAAGAACGGGTTGATTCAGGTGATGCGATCCAGGCGGCAAGCGGGTCAATGGCCTCCCAAGCATTGGCCTGTTGCTCGTCTCCCTCGGGATACAATTGGAGAGCGTCCTGCCATCGTTGCCCTTCTTCTCCACTGGGAGAAGGTGCACTGAATCCGTCGGACTGAGAACGTCGATGGTTCAGCAATTCCTTGACGTTGGCAGGCACATGGGTGAAAGGACGACGGTGAGGGCGTTGATGGATATCGGGTGCGAACAACTCAACCGTGAACACCGTGGAACGACCAAGCCGCACCTCAACTCTCCCCATCTCTTCTGCATCGGTCAAAAGCACGGCTCCTTGACCAAACATTGGGGCTGCTCCTCGGCGAGAAAGGAGGCCACGGCACAACGGGTGTCCCAGCAAACGGTCCTGGATTTCGACCTCTGGCCCATCAAACACCCAGTCCACAACAAAGGGAGTGTTACTTTCGGCCATGACGTGATGGAGGATCGAAACAACGGCCCGTTGTGAGGCACCATAGATGTCCACGTACCCGGGAGACCATGGGGTTTGAACCCAAACCGTTTCTCCAAATTCCATGCGCACCTCACGTTCCAAGGCTGAAACGGGGGATTGAGGACTCTGCAAGAGGCCCGCCACCAGTCCATCGAAGAGCTCATCCAACCGTTCAACGCCCATTCGAGGGTGTTTGATTTTCAACCAATGGTTCAACACGCTCAAAGGAAGTTCCCGTTGCTTGGTTCCTTTCCTGTCGCTGAGCTCCAAGGCCTCAATGGACATTGAATTAAGCAACAGAGACCGATTGAGAGGAGATTGAAGATGGGCGCGCAGGGCACGAGGTGGGGCATACGCAAATTCGGCACCGTCGATGGAACCTACCTCGTACCGTCCATGCTGAAGCCGCAAGGGAGGAGCAACCCCCTGTTGATTGGAAGTGGCGAAGGCCTGTCCTTCGATAAGTGCAAGGCTCCCCCGCTGCTCAAACACTTCACCTCGAACCAAACCAATCCGTCGTTGAGACGATTCGAAAGCCGCTAAGGTGCTCGTTTCCCTTGCCATGGGGGGTTCAACGGGTGTACCGCTGTCCAAATTGTACCATTGCACGCTGGCCGTAGGGGCGAGAATCCATGCCCCCCCTCTGTTTCCACTGGAAGAAGCACCCGCTGTTTCAATCGCATCCTCAACAAAAACAAAGGAGGATTTTGGCGGTTGAGTGTAAGCAAGAAGCACATTGGCATCATCGGCATGGAGGACGAGGTTGTCCTGAAGTTCATGAAGAACGTCGGAATATTGCATCATTTTGCCAACGGCATCTTCCATTAACCGTTCATGACCGGGTTGACTGAGGTATATCGGAGCATTGCGTAACCCTCCACGTTCGTCCCGAGTGATGAGTCCCGCCTCTCGCAATTGGCGACAAGCAAGCGAGGCGTGCGGCATTCGCATGGAAAATTGTTGGGCGATTTCTGAGACGGTGGATGGCCCGTGGCGCAACCAGATCAAAATTTGCCGCTGGGCAGCCGAACGGATGGGTCGATGAATCATCACAAGTCACTTTTCCCCGCCCGAGGCATTCCAGTCCACGGTACAATCCAATAAAAACTGTTTGAAGTTAATTTTAGTTATACATTTCCACTGGAACGGTGAAAAATAACTTACATTGAGACGAGATGGTGTTGGAATTACACCGCTAATCGGTCATCAACCGTAACCAAATCGTTCAACCGAGGAGGAACCATTATATCAGCGGCCTCGCTCCTCAAGAATACTGGCACATTTCCAATGAGCCCGCACCAAAATGACAGGAGGGAACCACCATGAAAACAACACGCATCCGTGAAAAAATCAAGAAATTCTTAGGCGATCGACCACGAAACACTGCAGAAATCCTGGAGTACATCAACAGCACCATGCGACACGGCACCACCAGTCAACAACTGGGCAACGTGTTGTCGAAAGACAAGGACATCGTCAAGGTCGGCTACATCAAGCGCTCCGGCATCCTTTCTGGAGGCTACGACATTTGCGAGTGGGCCACCCGCACCTGGGTCTCAGAAAACTGCCCAGAATGGATCGAAGGCACTCCCATCATCGTTGACAGTGAAGGCAACTTCATGACCAAAGATGACGAGAAGCTTTGAGCCTACTCTTCCGCTTGGAATTCAACACACCAAGGCGAATGATTCTCTCTGCTCAAGCAGCAAAGCAATCGGTACCCCCTGCTCAACTAATTTTTGAAGTGGATAACTTGGCCGGAGGTCAATTTGGCCCTTCAAATTCAGCAACTGCATAAGGGACTGAAGCAAATTTAATATTCAACTTCGAAGTTTAAATGTCCATGAGAACAAACTGGAACTCAATATGGAGATACATTCACCTTACGTTTGGATTAATTTTAGTGGTATACCACGCAAGAATTGCTTGGTATCACCAAGGTATTGTGGATTCCGTGTGGTCCGCAGATATCGATAAACTGGTGTCTACGACGCTGATCTTCTTTGTGATGTGGACCGGGCTGGCTAAGTGGCCAATCTATCCCTGGTACAAGAAGCGACAAAACAAGAAGAAGAGAGCACAAAAAGCTGCAGCGGCTGAATAAATCCGCCTCCTATCTTTGATTTATGCATGAGCAAAGGGGGCCCTCTGCTTTGTTTCAGTTGCCTTCGTAGATGGCCATGGCTTCGTCAACCGAGGCTCCTTCGCAGATGATGGCGTGACAAGCGGCGGTCATTCGAACGGCTTCTTCGGTCGTTTTCTGATGGATATTACGGCCCGTAGCTGCACCTCGGCATCCCGAAATGGCCATTTGGTCGTGAAGGCGTTGAAGGAACTCCCGAGGAGGAAGCGTACCCCCGCCTGAGCAAATGATGCCGGTTCGGCCAGCTGCTTCAACCGCAATCTGAAGCGACTCAGGTTGAGTCATTCCTTCAAACGCACGTGGATAATTCACTTTGGCAAAGTCGGCACCAATACAACTGGCAACGCCAGCGGCGCCGGAGATGAGTTGAGGATCCTTTTCGTCGGAGACCGCTTGTCCTCGAGGGTACATCCAAACCACTGAAATCATTCCAAGTTCGTGGGCTTGACGAATGAAATGAGCTGCTTCGGTCAACATCTCATGTTCATACTCGCTACCGATGTAAACGGTG